>JAWVFJ010000091.1:0-2807 GCA_033856275.1 Solirubrobacterales bacterium | reverse complement strand
TGCTCTCTTCCTCTTCTCTCTTCACCATGTGCGGGGTCCTTTGAATGCGCTGCCTTCGTTTTGGATGCTTTAAATGACGATGCATGCAGTCCTTGCAAGTGCAACTGTTTAGTAGTGGCTATGACCGAAGGGCTGCTGAAGCAGTTGGCTTATAGGTGGGCAGCGCAAGTTCTCTACATATTATTTCAATAATCGTCAAGTGCTGCTGGTTTTGCAGTATATGTCTACGTATAGAGTACCCGGTACAACGCACAACGGAACGCTGCGCAACCTCGAAACCTGATTATCCCATAGTTGGGAAGGCGGAATTCTGTCAAGATTACTGTCTGGTGGCATATTGTGTGGTAGAGTTCTGATAGAGGTTTTTACGCACATATTCCTTGCAATTGATGTCTATCGCTTAGACGAATGGGAAATGTACATGCATGTCTGCTTAACAGAGGCATTGATATTAAGACCACCTCGCCTTATATAAACCCTTATCGACATATAGTACGCATTAGCAATAGAGTGTAGATTGAAGGCGCGTCGACGTATTCAAAAAGAAACCCTGATACCGTGTTGATTTTATCGTCAGCTTATCCAGGGCACAGCGAGATTTGGGGACGAAGCTGTCCATGGTAATTAAAACTGCATGGTTGTTTATTGAATTTATTGGGTCTTCACAGTAACCGTCACCAGATATTGTGTAACAATGGCAATTAGGGATAGGGCACAAAGAACACGTCATAGGGGACGACGGGTAGCAGGAGTGGAGCTCCGCCATCTAGCCGGCCAGCCCGGAGGCGGGGGGGATTAAGGGACTGTCATACTCTAAGTAGAGTGAATACAGTATGATTGAAACAAAACAAAACAAAAAAAAAAGAACACGTCATAGAACCCCCCAAATAGGAGTGTCATTCGCAATCGTCAGATCAAAAATTGCACCCGTCAGGGACTTTGGCCTGGAAGATCACTGGCATGCTTTGACCAGAAACAACAAAAGTAACGGCAGAATCTGAGTGCCGCTTATTCGCAAGTGCGTCTATTTAGGTGATTCTGCGAATGCGGTTTCGCGCTTGAACACGGTTTATCTCTATGGCAGAGGTTAGCAATGAATGGCACACAGTCAATGAGCTTCTTGTGGGGGGCAACTTCCTTCCGTCGAAGTTCTTTTCAGCATGATGGCGGAGAGCAGCTCCGAGGAACCGCACATCAGAAAATCTTCCCGCTTTACTGCCAACTGCCCGCCTGCCTGCTGGCAGTTCTGTATTGAATTAATTAAGCAGTATATCTTCCGCAGATAAGTATAAACCCCCGAACCCCCACAATGTTCCTCCTGCGGCCAGGCGATCGATAGCTGTCGAGGCTGGTCACCAGCGTAGATGCACCTGTGAGTGATTCCCAAGAGCCGCCAGTAATCTCGGACGGCACCTCTGTATGCTGCGCTAAACGGCGGGTGCATAGGCGGTCAATTAAGGAATTTTGGCGGTAGGATCGGCTCGGGATATAAATCCGACCCAAACGCGGCAAAAAATTGACCACCAAGGTAATACCTTAAGTACATGCTGCATAACTACTTATAGAGTAGCTTAGAAATGGTACTCGGCAGGGTGTAAGATCGGATACCCGATTTTCGGTAAGAAACCCGAAATCAGGCATAAAATTGACCTGGAATTAAGTACTTCTCACGGCATCACGGCATTTTTGAGGCTCCGAACAGTCCCCTCAATCCGCCATGCCAAGAACCAACATAACCACTGCCAGCGCATCGAGGAAGTTTCAAAGAGCGCGGAAAGCAACCCATCCTAGCTTTCACAATCAATACACATACCCGTCTAGTATTATCCAAAAGCTAGAGTACGGTATGACACTCTGACCTCGTTCTTCCTGCTCAGCCATAATTTACTCAGCAATTGAATTTGAATAAGCACCATGAATGAGAGTGGACGTGAGCGGGGAGGTAAGTTGGACTGCGCTAATACCTAGTGTGATATTAACTTCTAATTCTTTGCGCGATCCACAGAGATATCGCAGACATCTATCTCCTCAGTATCACGATTCCACGGAGCGCTCAGACCGCGGGGGATGCCGCCGCGAGCGTACTTAGTCGCCCGGACGGCGGAGATCCAGGAGACGGCGACTACTACGGAGGTACTGGTCGTGACAGGTACAGGGAGCGTGATGAACATTACGGGGGTCATGGGAGAGCAGAAAGAAGTGCCAATAGTGACTACGAGAATGAACGTGGGGACGAGAATCATGATGACCGACCACATAGAGTTTACGTGCGTTTGGACGGAGCTTTAGCCACTATCGACGACGAGACGATGGTCACTCTGAGCACAACTTTAGCCGCGGCCGGCAAGGGGGTGGGGAACGTTCGGGTCGCAGAGTTAGCGATGACCGAGGAAGAGGTGATGGGCGCTCTGAGAGCAGTCTTAGCCGCGGTCGAAGAGGGGGCGGGCTACGTTCTGAGCGCACCTTTAGCCACAGCCGACGTGGGAGTGATGGGCGCTCTGAGCATAGCTCTAAAATACTACAACCAACGAGGAAGTGATGGGCGCTCTGAGCGGCGAGGAGGAAGAGATAGACATTCTTCAGTTTCCTCATCGAAGAGAAGGGTGATAGTAGGATCTACCGATGGCACCGACCTCCCCACTGTTAAGACACCCGGGCCTAAGTGTTTTCGGATAAGTGGCGTCCCCCAAGATTGGAGTGAAGTAGAACTCATAGATGCTCTTCGAGCTACTGATTGGTTTGTCAATGATAACAGCTACCAGCTGTCAATCTATCCAGCTTGTTATGGCTTCACTCAAACTGCATTA
>JAWVFJ010000090.1:0-2977 GCA_033856275.1 Solirubrobacterales bacterium | reverse complement strand
GTGTGCTGGTCAGAGAAGTCCAGGCGAACAAGCCGGCGTGGCGCGCGGTGTCCGGGCAGGGTGAACTTTTCCGGTCGGGTGTAGTTGCGGATGCGCCGATCATCGTCGTGGAAGTGGGCGCCGAGTAGGCGATACGACCAGTCGGTGGCCGCGGCGCCATGGCGTTCACCCGCTCCGAGCAGGACCGCGAGATCGATGGGGCCGGGCGTGCGCGCCTGGGAGTGGACCGCGATGGCCAGCAGGTTGGTCAACCCGGGGGCCAGCCCGACGTCGACGATGATGGGTCCGCGTGGGGGTAGTTGACGTAGTTGGTCGAGGTAGCCGGCTGTGGCGGAGATGTCGATGAACGCGCAGTCGGATGCTCCCGCGAGCGCGGCCAGCCTGGGGTTCTCCGCACCGGATGCGTTGACCACCACATCGACTCGGGGCAGCGTCGCGCGATAGGCGTCGAGTTCGGGATCGTCGAGGTCGATGACCGCGTCCGCTCGACCGGTGTCCCGTCCGGCAGCCACTACAGTGTGGCCGTCGTGACGGAGCATGGGCACCAGGTGACCACCGACCGCGCCGTAGCCGCCGAGAACCAGGACCCTCATCGCGTCGGCTCGGACAACGCCGCGGCGCCGGAGGTGGCCGACACGTCCCCGCTTCGAGCTCGGCGACGTAGCGCCCGGATACCGAACACCACCGCCGACAACGTCAGCCCGCGGTGGAAGTCCTGGCGTCCATCAGCGCCCATCGACACATCACCTCGAACCCAAGGCCCCCACGCCGCTCGGCGCGGTCGCGGCCCGCGCGGGGGCATCGACTGCGCTGGTCCAACATCATCGCACGGCAATGGCATCCCTCAGGTGTCTGACGTTGCCTTCTGCTCGGTGGCGGTCCAGCTGGACAGCAGTTGCAGCGCCGACTCAGACGCCGAGGCTGCCACGGCGGTGTAGATGCACAGCGTCTGGTCGGCATCGCCGGGCAGGGCGACGGCCTCGTAGTCGACCGTGAGGTCGCCGACCAGCGGATGGTGGTAGCGCTTCGTCCCGTGGCTGCGCTCGCGGACGTTGTGGTCGGCCCACCAGCGGCGGAACTCCGGACTCCGGACGGCCAGCTCGCCGACGAGCTCGGCGAGCAGCGGGTCGTCGGGATGACGCCCGGCGTCGAGGCGCAGGACCGCGACGTTGTCCCTGGCCACCTCCTCCCAGTCGACGTAGAGGTCGCGGGCGGACTCGTCGAGGAAGGTGTACCGCAGCATGTTGCGGTCCCGGGGCGGGAGCGCCTCGAAGTCGGTCATCAGCGCCCGGGCCAGCCGGTTGGTGGCGAGCACGTCCATCCGGCGGCCGAACACGAACGCCGGGGCCACGCCGTCGAGTGTCCAGGATCCGGCGCACTCCGGGCCGGACCCGCTGCACCCGCGCCGGAGTGCGGCGCCGGGCCCGACGCGGGTTGGACCGCGCGATCTGGAAGAGGTAGGACCGCTCGATCTCGTTGAGGCGGAGGGCGCGGGCGACGGCGTCGAGGACCTCGTCGGAGACGTTGAGATTGCGGCCCTGCTCCAGGCGGCTGTAGTAGTCGACGCTCACCCCAGCCAGCTGGGCCACCTCTTCCCGACGCAACCCCGGCACTCGGCGCACTCCGCTCGTGCCGCCGATCTCGACGTCGTCGACGCTCAGCCGCGCGCGGCGCGTGCGCAGGAACTCCTTCAGCTCGGCGTTGTGATCCACGAACCCAGTGTGGCCGAGGCGGCGGCGCCGCGTGGCGCCCAACATCGGTCTGCTGGACCTAGGTCCGCCTGACCGAGGTCGAGCAGGGCTCGATTAGGCCAGCTCCGGCCCTTCTCCCGGTGGTTGTCTCGAAGACGCGGCCGGACCGCCGCGAACGACCTGAAGGAGAGTGCAGATGACCGCCCCGACCCAGAACGTCCCCACCCCGCTGGCCGGCCGCGTCGCCGTCGTGACCGGTGCCTCCAGCGGTATCGGTGAGGCAACCGCAAGGCGGCTCGCCGCATCCGGCGCGAAGGTGGCCGTGCTCGCCCGCCGGGCCGACCGCCTCGAGAACCTGGTCAAGGAGATCGAACAGGCCGGCGGGACCGCACTGGCCCTGTCCGTCGACGTGACCGACGCCGAGGGCCTGCGTACCGCCGCCGAGCGGGTGGCCGCCACGCTCGGCACGGTCGATCTGCTGTTCAACAACGCCGGGATCATGCTTCCGGCACCGGTCGAGGAGCTGCCGGTCGAGCAGTGGCAGCAGCAGATCGACGTGAACGTGACCGGGCTGATGAACGTCATCGGCGCTTTCGTCGGACAGCTCATCGCGGCGGCGGCGGACAAGGGAGTGGCCGACCTGATCAACACCTCGTCGATCGGCGCGCGGAACATCTTCCCGAACTTCGCGGTCTACTCCGGCACCAAGGCCTACGTCACCCACTTCTCGCGCACCCTGCGCACGGAGTTGGGGGCCAAGGACGTCCGGGTCTGCGCGCTCGAGCCCGGAATCGTGGGTACGGAGCTACAGGATCACGTCACCGACCCGGGTGCACAGGAATGGTTGGAGGGTTCCAAGAAGGAGATGACCTGGCTCGCTCCGGAGGACGTCGCCGAGACCGTCAACTTCCTGGCCGCCCAGCCCGCCCACGTGAACCTCCAGCAGGTCACGATCATGCCGACCCGTCAGCCTTCGTGACCGGGCGTTAGGTACCGGCGATCGGGGCCGCCACGACAGCGCCTGGCACAGTGCGCGAGCCACGACGATCGGCACCGAATGTCGGTGGCGCCGGGCACGGAGCTGTGGTTGCGTTCCCCGTTGCCCGGTTGATCAACTGGGCTGGCTGGATTCTGACAGGGGGACCTGTGCCGGTGCCGTTGATCGGGTCAGCGGAGATGGTCACCCCCTCGTGGGCGCGGGGCTACGAGGACCAGGCCCGCGCCGGGGTCTGGACGGTGGCCAGGGCGGCGCCGCGCACAATGGCGCTCCTGGTGGCGTTGGCCTG
>JAWVFJ010000089.1:0-3490 GCA_033856275.1 Solirubrobacterales bacterium | reverse complement strand
ATCAGGCCGGGCAGGGCGACCGGAATGAAGATGCGGGTCAGGGTCTGGAACCAGGAGGCGCCGTCGATGATGGCGGCTTCGTCAAGCTCCTTTGGGATCGAGGCGAAATAGCCGATCATGATCCAGGTGCAGAACGGCACCGTCAGCGTCGGGTAGATGAACAGCAGCACGTACCAGCGGTTGATTAGCTGGATGCCGGTCCATTCGCCGAACATCGCGAACACCTTGAACAGCGGAATGAACAGCAGGCTGTCCGGGATCAGATAGGTCAGGAACACGCCGGTCGCGAGCGTCGCCGAGCCCCAGAACCGCATCCGCGCCAGCGCGAACGCCGCCGGCACGGAGATCAGCATGGTGATGGTGACCACGAAGATCGAGACCAGCGCGGAGTTCCAGAAGAACCTGAGGAACTGGTTCGAAGTCAGCAGTCCGGCGTAGTTTTCCAGGGTGGGGTGGAACACCCACCATGGATTGGTTGCCGCCGAAATCTCCGCGCTGCTCTTGAGTGAGGTGATCAGCATATAGAAAGGTGGCAGCAGCGAAAAAATCGCGAACAGGGTCAGAAAAAAATACGACCAGCGCAGCGCCCAGGTCCGGTCGCGGCTCATGCTGCCATATTTGACGTTACGCGTCGGCGCGGCCTTGTCGATGGTGACGGTGCTCATCAGGCTTCATTCCCGCGCTTGTTGACATCACGCAGGATGAATACCGCTGCGATCGCAAGTATCGGCACCATGAACAGCGAGACGCTGGCACCGAGCGGAATGTCGCTGCCCTCGATGCCGATCCGGAACGCCCAGGTCGCGAAGATGTGGGTGTGATCGAGCGGACCGCCGGCGGTCAGGATTCGCACGATGTCGAAGTTGGCGAAGGTGACGATTAGCGAGAACAGCGTCGTGATCGCGATGATGTTGCGCATCATCGGCAGCGTCACATACCAGATGCGCTGCCACCAATTGGCGCCGTCGATGGAGGCTGCTTCATAAAGCTGCTCCGGCACGGATTTCAGCGCCGCCAGATACATGATCATGAAGAAGGGCGCGCCGTACCAGACGTTGACCAGGATGACCGAAAAACGCGCCCACACGGCGTCTCCGGTCCATGGGATCGGCCCGATACCAAACGTGGACAGGGTGTAGTTGAAGGCGCTGTAGGAAGGATCGAACAGCCACAGCCACGCCAGCGTGCTCATGGCCGGCGGGATCACCCACGGCACCAGCAGCATGCCGCGCCATATGCGCTGCTTCTTGGAGGGAATGTTGTGGGCGAAGTGCGCGACGATAAAGCCGATCAGCGCTTTGAAGAGCACCGCCGTGACCGCGAAGATGCAGGACTGCTTGACGACCAGCCAGAATGTCTCGCGCTTGAACAGGAATTCGAAGTTGCCAAATCCGACGAACTTGGTCATCGCCTTGTTCAGGGTGGCAAGATGCAGTGCATAGAAGGCGGGATAGACCACCATCACCGCAATCAGCAGGATCAACGGCAGCGTCATCAGGAACGCCATCGTCGATTTGCGCCGCATCATATTTTGCAGGCTCGAATTCTTGCGCGCGGTTCGAGCGGTGCTCGCGCCTTTCGTCTGCAATGCGACGTCAGCCATGGTGCATCGTCCCTGTCGGTTTCATCCCCGGAACCCCTTTCCGGGTTCGCCGCCGGCAAGGTACGCCGGGCGTGCCCCTGCCGATAGCGCGAATTGATGCTGAATGTTGAAACGGCGGCCTGCATTGAAGCGGGCCCGCCGTGAAGTTTCGGCGATCAGCTTCGCATGAAGCCTTCGCACTCGCCCTCGGCCCAGGCGAGAGTCTTCTCCATCGACTCGCCCTGGTAATAGCGCAGGCACATCTTGGTGAGGGTCGCCTGCACATAGATCTGCTGCGCCACTTTGGGCGGGGCAGGCGACGCCGCAATCGACAGCGTCTGGTCGTTGTAGGGGTTGGGATAGTGATAGAGCGTACCCTTCGGTGGCGATTCCTCGGCCCACGTTTTGAACTTCGTGAGTTTCTCGAACGCCGGCAGGTCATAGCCGCCGCTCGCCGCAACCAGCTTCTCGGCCGAGGAGGCCTGCGATAGGTGCGTGATGAGGCTCTTGGCGGCCGGCTTGTTCTTCGAGAACGACCACACGGCCAGGAAGTAGGGCAGGAACGGTGCAAAGCGTCCTTTCGGCCCCTTCGGGAACCCGTGTGTCCAGCACTGTTCCGCGACCTGTGGCGCGTCACGCTTGGCAACGGCCCAGGCGCTTGGCGGGTTCATGATCATCGCGCCCTTGCCGGAAATCAGCCATCGGTTGTTGGAACCATCGTCCCAAGCCCCGACGTCCGGAGGCAGGAAGGCGATCAGCTTCTTGTAATACTCGAGCGCCTGCCGCACTTCGTCCGTCTTGACGGTGAGGTTACCCTTGGCGTCGACAAGCTGAGCGCCGAACGACTGGAAGATCGCGCCCGCCGTGTCCACCGAGTCGGAGGTCTCTCCGAGACCAATGCCGAAGGGCACACCGCCTTTATGGCAGGCTTCCGCTGCCTTCAGGAAGGTATCGGTGGTCCAGTTGTCGGCCTTGGACGCCGCGCCCGCGGGGTACATCTCCTGAATGTCGATGCCGGCATGCTTCTTCATCAGGTCGATGCGGGTGCACGGCCCCTTGATCTGGCTGCCGATGCAGAAGGGAACCGCGTGCCACTTTCCGGCATTCTGGCCGAGATACTGCACCGTACCGTTCACATTGCCGTTCTGCGCAATGAGTTGCGTCATAACGTCGTTCATCGGCTCGAGCAGCTCGGTGTTGGCGTGCGGCCACCAGGTCGCCATCGCCAGGATGTCGTGACCGGCCTTGGCCTGCGCTTCGGCGGCAATGGTGATCTCGTTCTTGCGGCCATTGCTGGTGATGTAATCGATTGAGACCTCGACCTTTTCCTTTTCGGCCCACTCATTGACGAGATCGGTCGAAGCCTTGTTCGCGCCCGGAACCCAGTGATCCCAGAACCCGATCGAAAGCTTGCCCGCGGCGTGGGCGCCGCGCACATAGGGCGCGGTAATCATGGCGGCGGACGTCAGCGCAGTAGCAGCAACAAATTGTCGGCGAGAAAGCTTCGTGCGGGGCATGGTGGTTCCTCTCTGCTTTGCCAGATTTTTGCTTGTTTTTGCTTTTCCCCGTCCTGCTTCACACCGGATTGAAACGGCGCGGCGGCGGAGATTTCGTAGTGAGATCAGAGCAGAATTGTTTGCGTCTGTCGAGAAAACACCTTGGGCAGCATCATTGAACTAACGTTGTGTGCAATCGGCGGCAGCCGGTTGCGACAGGGCGCCGGCGGCGCGATCGTCAATAATCAGGCTGCAACATGCTGCGACGCACACACAAAGTACCGGTCGTCACATCGCGGGTGTGAAATTGCGCCGCAGGCAGCATGCGTGCACCTAACTCTTTCGCACAACAGCTATTTCCCGTCGTGGACAGTGCGGCGCGGCGGTGGACGAAATCAGGGCACAAAAGATA
>JAWVFJ010000088.1:0-2840 GCA_033856275.1 Solirubrobacterales bacterium | reverse complement strand
CACCGAGGGCATCGGCCCGGACAGCTCCAGCAGGTTGCCCTCCGACCAGCGGAACTCGTCGTCGGTGACGGTCAGGTCGAGCGACTGCTCCTCGGCGACGCGCAGCTCCTCCGGGATCCGCTGCATGATCGGCTCGTGCCAGCGCAGCGAGGTGTCGGAGAACTCCCGGCGGACCTCGCCCCGGCCGCTGCGCGGGCTGCCCGGGTCGAGCTCCATCGAGCCGCCCTGGTTGGACATGATGAACAACCCGCCGGTCATCGACGCCAGGAACTTGCGCTCCACAACGTAGAACTTGCCGGACTCCGAGTGCATGCCGCCGTAGAGGTACATGGCCTGTTGGTTCGCGCCGAACCGGGGCTCGGAAAGTTTGAACTCGGAGATCTTCGGGTCGAACGCCCCCACCAGCGCTCGCGTGTCGAAGACCCCGAGGTCGCGGTCTGTGATCTTGCCGGCCATGACTACTTCACCAGTCCTTCCGCGCGGATCCGGTCCGCGAAACACTCCACCCAGCAGAATCCGTTGACCACCTTGCGGGGGTCGTCGGCCAGCTTGAACATCCCGCCCTGCGCGCGGTAACCACTCCACCGGGCCTTCGAGTGGCCCTCCATGTGCCCGTCGGCGTCCTCGGTGTACTCCCACCGGGTGCCGTCGATGTCGTAGGTCGCGCCGGTGACGTAGTCGTCGTCGTCCAGCGTCATCGACACGTCCATCCGGTCGGACAGCTGCAGTGGCACGTCGTTCTCCGAGATCGCGACGAACGACAGCCCGTCGGTGCACCGGACCACGTGACCGGCCTGCACCGATCCGTCGTCGAGTTTGTTGGCGAACACCATCCAGGAAACCTGCCGGTCGGTGTAGAACGGCGTCTCCTTCCACTCCAGCCCGTGCGGCTGCCAGTAGATGTGGTCCAGGAACATCGGGCCCTCGGCCTTCTCGCCCAGGATGGTTCCGCTCAACCAGTACGGCTGGCTGATGTAGTAGAAGTTGTTGCCCACCATCGGGCTGTAGAACTGGACCCCGGCCGCCGGCTGGCCGCCCTCCAGGTTGAGCAGGTTGCCCTCCGACCAGCTCATGTGGCCGTCGGTGACCCTCAGGTCCAGACCCTGCTCCTCGGCGACCCGGATGTCGTCCGGGATCCGCTGCATGATGGGGTCGAACCACCGCAGCTCGTCGTCGGTCTGGGTGCGGCGGACCTCGCCGCGGGCGCTGCGCGGGGTGCCGGCATCGAGCTCCATCGAGCCGGTGTCGTTGGACATGATGAACAGGCCACCGGTCATCGACGAGATGAACTTGCGTTCCACGATGGAAAACTTCCCACTCGCCGAACGAAGTCCCCCGTAGATGTAGGTGACCTGCAGATTCAACCCGAATCGGGGCTGGGTGAACTGGTAGTCGGCGATCCTGGGCTGATAGGTGCCGGTGAGCGATCGGGTGTTGAAGGCGCCGAGCACGGCCTGGCCGGTCATGAGTGGACTCCTGTCCTCGGTGTCGAGCGGAGCGTGCTCTTGCGGTTTCGTCGAGTTGATCAGGCCTTCTCGAACAGCAGATCGAGCCGTTTGGGGCCGCGCAGGATGTAGCTGGAGCCGTAGTCGAGCGCGGGCGCCTCGGGGTCGAGACGGATGTCGCGCAGCCGGGTCAGCACAGTGGTGAGCCCGATCCGGCTCTCGGCACGGGCCAGCGCACTGCCGAGGCAGAAGTGCGGGCCCTGCCCGAAGGCCAGGTGCCCACCGCCACCGGAGCGCTCGAGATCGATCCTGTCGGGCCGCTCGAACTGCGCGCCGTCCCGGTTCCCCGAGGCGTAGCACATCAGCAGGTGCGCTCCCCCCGGCACGGGTACGCCGCCGACCTCGGTGTCCCGGGTCGCGGTGCGGTACAGGCCGACGATCGGAGACTCGACCCGCAGCGACTCCTCGATCAGCGCGGGCACCAGCGACAGGTCGGCCCGGCAGCGGTCCATCAGCTCCGGGTCGGCGAGCAGCAGTCTCATCGTCGAGGCGATGTGCGTGGTGGTGGTCTCGTTGCCCGCCACGAGGAACTGCACGAACATCGTCAGCATCTCGTCGGGGTGCAGCGAGTCGCCGTCGATCGTCGCGTGCACCACGTCGGAGATCAGGTCGTCTCGCCGGTTGGCACGGCGGTCGGTGATCTTGTGGTCGAAGTACTCGGCGAACGCCGACTGGCTGCGTACCAGCGCGTACACCTGGTCGCGGGACAGGTCGTCGTTGCCGATCGACGCCGCGAGGTTGTCCGACCACTGCTTGAACGTGGGCAGGTCGCCGTCGGACACCCCGAGGGCGCCGGCTATCACCGTGATCGGCAGCGGTACCGCGAAGTCCGCGACCAGATCCATCCGGCCCTGTGCGATCACGTCGTCGATGAGCCCGTTGCAGATGTCGGCGACACCGTCCTCGATCTGGCGGACCCGCCGGGGGGTGAACGCCTTGTTGACGAGCTTGCGCTGCTGGGTGTGCCGAGGCGGGTCGCAGCGCAGCAGCACCGGCGACCTGTCGCGGAACCCGGCCGCCTCGAGGTATCCGCGCACCTCGCCGGACTCCCGCGCGAGCGCTGCCAGCGTCTCGCGCATCCGGTCGCCGTGCGGGCCGGTCGCCATCAGGGAGGAGAACGTCTCCGGGTCGCGCACGACTTCGCAGATGTCCGCGTACCGGGTGACCAGCCAGACCCCGGCCGAATCGACGTGATGCACCGGCGCTTCGTCACGCAGCCGATCGAAGAGGCCGAAGGGGCATCGCACCAGCTCCGGATCGGCCGCCAGGTAACGCTCGGCGGCTCCGGTCAGATCGCTGGACGGCTGTGACAATGGTGCGCTCGCAAGCTCGCTC
>JAWVFJ010000087.1:0-3480 GCA_033856275.1 Solirubrobacterales bacterium | reverse complement strand
AGGTCGAGGCCGACGAAGTCCGCGAACTCGGCGGGCTCTTCATCTGCGGCACCGAGCGCCACGAGTCGCGCCGCATCGACAACCAGCTTCGCGGTCGCGCCGGCCGTCAGGGCGACCCCGGCGAGTCGCGCTTCTTCCTCTCCGCCGAAGACGACGTGATCCGCCTCTTCGCGGGCGACCGCATCTACAAAATCCTCGACAAACTCGGCCCTGTCGGCGACGAGGGCGATGAAGTGCCGCTGGAAGCGAAGATGCTGACGAAAACCGTCGAGAACGCCCAGAAGAAGGTCGAGGAGCAGAACTTCCTGATCCGCAAACGCGTCCTCGAGTACGACGACGTGATGAACGAGCAGCGGCGCGTGGTCTACAAATACCGCCGCGAGATCCTCGAAGGCCGCGACATCTCCGACAACGCCCGCGACGAAATCGAGGGCGTGATCGAGCGGCTCGTCGACGAGTACACCGCCAGCGACGTGCTCGAGGACTGGGACTTGGACGAGCTGGAGACGCAGCTGCGCCAGATCTGGCCGGTCGGGGTCGAGGTCTCGAGCCTGGCTCCCGAGACGGTTGACCGCACGCAGCTGAAAGAAGCCCTCGACGACGACGTGATGAGCGCTTATGACGAGCGCGAAGAGCAGCTCGGCGAGGAGCTGATGCGCTTCCTGGAACGCTCGATCCTGCTGCAGGTGATCGACAACCGCTGGCGCGAACACCTCTTCGACATGGACTACCTGCGCGAAGGCATCCACCTCCGCGGCTTCGCCCAGATCGACCCCCTCGTCGCCTACAAAAACGAGGGCTACCAGATGTTCGAAGACCTCCTGCACTCGATCTGGGACGAGTTCTCGAAACTGGTCTTCCGCGCCGAGATCGAAGTCCAGCCCGAGGAAGCGGGTGCTGTCGCGGTCGCCAACGGCGGCGGCGAGCCGGCCGCCCTCGCCTACTCCGGCGGCACGCTGGAGAACCAGCCCTCGGCGCTGCAGGAGGTAGCCGCCGCGAGCGGCGCCAGCGCGGTCGACGTCGCCGCGGCGCAGGCCGCCGGACCGAACAGCGGCGGCTTCGAAACGGTCGAGACCGTCGTCAACGACGACAAAGAGAACATCGGCCGCAACGACCCGTGCTGGTGTGGCAGCGGCAAGAAGTACAAGAAGTGCCACGGCGCCTGAGGGCGCACCTTGACCGACCCCGTCCGCGAGTTCATCCGCGCCTTCAACGAGCGCGACCCGGATGCCTTCGTCGCCGTGCTTGACCCTGAGGTCGAGCTGCACTCGGGGCGGGGGCTGCGGAAAGGACGGGAGGCGGCGCGGGTCTGGGCGACGCGGGAGCGGGGCGGGGTGCAGCAGACGATCGAGCTGGAGCAGCTCTACGAGGAAGGGCTGGAGGGCGGCGGCGGGCGCGCGGTGGCGCTGATCCGGCGCCACTGGCGCTGGGAAGAGGACGGCAGCGAGGCCGGGACCGACGAGATGGCCTGGGTCTTCGAGCTGCGCGACCACAGGGTCTCGAGCTGGCGTCCGTACGACGATCGCGAAGAGGCTTTGCGGGTCGCCCACTTCGGCGTACGATGAGCACCATGTCGTCGGTTGCCCCCGACAACGCCGAAGCCACCGAGGCTTGGAGCGGCCCGCTCTTCGAGATCTTCCTCGAGTACCGGGACCTGACCACGGGGGGCCTTGGCGCCCACGGCGAGGTGGCGATGCAGTCGAACCCTCCGCAGCCGGGGGAACGGGTGATCGACATCGGCTGCGGGTTCGGAGATACCACCCAGCGGCTGGCGGAGCTGGTCGGGCCGGAGGGCTCGGCGCTCGGGGTCGACGTCTCCGCGCCGTTCATCGAGACCGCGAGCAAGGAGGCCGAGGAGGCCGGCCTCGACAACGTCGAGTTCCGCCTCGCTGACGTGCAGACGCTCGAGCTGCCGCAGGAATTCGACTACGCCTTCTCGCGCATGGGGATCATGTTCTTCGCCAACCCGGTTGCCGCCCTGCGCAACGTCCGCGCAGCGCTCAAGCCTGGTGGCCGCTTCACCGCGGTCGTCTGGCGGCGCAAGCTCGACAACGAGTGGGTGCGGCGTGCCGAGGAGATCGTCGACGAGTACCTCGACCACCCCGAGGAGACCGACGAACCGACCTGCGG
This sequence comes from Solirubrobacterales bacterium, assembly GCA_033856275.1. Classification (GTDB taxonomy): domain Bacteria; phylum Actinomycetota; class Thermoleophilia; order Solirubrobacterales; family 70-9; genus VRUE01. Next base: position 1,350 of record JAWVFJ010000087.1, on the reverse strand, counting down.
CCCCGGCCCCTTCTCGATGGCCAACGCCGACACCGTCTCCGAACAGCTGAAGATCGCCGGCTTCGAGGAAATCGGGTTGCAGCGCTGCGACCTGCCGATGAAGGTCGGCGCCAACCTCGACCAGGCGGTCGAGTTCGGGATGGCGCTGGGCCCCGCCGGCGAGATCCTCCGCCTCTGGGGCGACCGCGTCGACGAGATCCGCCCCGAGATCGCCGCCAAGATCCGCGCCGCGATCGCCGAGTTCGAGCAGCCCGACGGCGTCTACGCGCCCGCGAGCACCTGGATCATCACCGCCCGGGTTCCCACGAGCTAGGGCTCGGGCCGCACTCGTAGGGAGGGGAGTGGGTGTCCTCTGACCTCCCTGGGTTGCCGGCCTTTAACTGGCCGTCTCTCGCTGAGTGGTCTGTGCCGGCAAGAGGACGCCGGTCGGCCAGAGGACACCCACTCCCCTCCGGGCGACAGTTCCAGTCAGACGCTCAAGGGCGGGAGCTGCTTTTCGAAAAGCTCTTGTAACTCGGCCGTCCTGCTGATGCGTGTTGAGAGGGGTCCGGTGCTCCTCCGGAGGAATGTTCGGCGATATGCAATCTGGTTCTTGCGCGGCGGAGCCGCGCTGCAGGTTCTCCCCGCAGCGCAGCGGAGGGGAGGTCAATTCCGGAGGAGGGGCATCGGCACCCTCCCCTACTTCTACGCAGCCTGCTTAGCCTTCGCCGCCGCCCGCTCGCGCTCTAGTGCTTCGATCCGCCGTCGCAGGCCGAAGAAGTAGTCGGCGCCGCTGAGGACGGTTATCGCGAGGGCGAGGTAGACGAGGACGTCGACCCAGACCGGCGAGGGGTCGGCGGCGATCAGGGCGATGACGGCGGCGATCTGAAGGACGGTCTTGAGCTTGCCGAGCCAGCTGGCGGAGATGACGAGGCCGCGCTCGGCGGCAATCGCGCGCAGGCCGGTGACGGCGATCTCGCGGGCGATGATGACCATCGCGATCCAGGGCGCTAGCCGGTGGAGGGAGACGAGGGAGAGCAGGGCGGCGGTGATCAGCAGCTTGTCGGCGAGTGGGTCCATCAGCTTGCCGAAGGTGGTGACGGAGTCGCGGGCGCGGGCGAAATAGCCGTCGAGGCCGTCGGTCAGGGCCGCGAGGGCGAAGACGCCGGCGGCGAGGGCGTCGCCGTTGGGGGTCTCGCCGAGCAGGGCGACGACCACCACCGGCACGGCGAGGATGCGCAGGAGGGTGAGGAAGTTGGGCAGGTTGAGCGGGAACATCCCCGCTCACTTACCCCCGGCAGCCGCCGGAGTAGGCCTCGCTGCGACAGCCGCGGCGTCGCGCTCGGCAAAGTACTCCTCGCCCTCGATGCT
>JAWVFJ010000086.1:0-2590 GCA_033856275.1 Solirubrobacterales bacterium | reverse complement strand
AGACCCTGGAACCGGACGGCGCCGGCGTTGCGCGCTTCGAGCGTCGACTGCTCGGACACGCGTGACGCCGTTCCTCCGATGTGGAACGTCCGCATCGTCAGCTGCGTGCCCGGCTCGCCGATGGACTGCGCGGCGATGACGCCGACGGCCTGGCCCAACTCGACCATCTTGCCGGTGGCGAGGTCGCGACCGTAGCACTTCGCGCAGACGCCGCGGCGCGACGTGCACGTGAGCACGGACCGGATTTTCACCTTCTCGATGCCCGCATCCTGAATGGCGGACGATGTTTCCTCGTCCATCACTTCGTTCACCTCGACGATCGTCTCGCCCGTGAACGGGTCGGTGATGCGCTCGAGCGTCGTGCGGCCGATGATGCGGTCGCGCAGCGGCTCGATGATTTCGCCCGATTCGACGATGGCTCTCGACTCGATGCCGTCGAGCGTGCCGCAATCGAGCTCGTGGATGATGACGTCCTGCGCCACGTCCACGAGACGGCGGGTGAGGTAACCCGAATCGGCCGTCTTGAGCGCCGTGTCCGCCAGGCCCTTGCGCGCGCCGTGCGTGGAGATGAAGTACTCCATGACGGTGAGGCCTTCACGGAAGTTGGCGACGATCGGCGACTCGATGATTTCGCCCGACGGCTTGGCCATCAGGCCGCGCATGCCGGCGAGCTGGCGGATCTGCTGTTTCGATCCGCGCGCGCCGGAGTCGGCCATGATGAAGACCGGGTTGAACTGCCGGCCTTCCTTGTCCATCTCCTCCATGCCGCTGAACATGGCGTTCGCCGTGTCTTCGGTCGCTTGCGACCAGATCGCGATCACCTTGTTGTAGCGTTCGCCGTTGGTAATGGCGCCTTCGAGGTACTGCGACTCGACCTTGATGACCTCTTCGCGCGCGGTCGCGACGAGCGTCTTCTTCTCTTTCGGGATGATCAGGTCGTCGATGCCGATCGACAGGCCCGACTTGGTCGCGTAGGTGAAGCCCAGGTTCTTCAACGAATCGAGCATCTCGACCGTTTTTTCGAGACCGAACTTCAGGTAGCAGCTCTGCACGAGTTGCTGCAGGCCCTTCTTCTTCAGTAGGCCGTTGACGAACGGCATTTCCGGCGGAATCTGCTCGTTCAGGATGACGCGGCCGACGGTCGTGTTGATGATCTTGCTCTTGACCGTCTGCACTTCGGTGCGGAGCACGTCCTGGTCGTCATGCGACGCCGTCAGGTCCTGCAGATCGCCCGTGTAGCGCAAACGAATCGGTGAGAGCGTTTCGAGCTCCCCCGCTTCGAGCGCCAGCATCACATCGTCCGGATTGCCGAACGCGCGCCCTTCGCCCTTGGCGCCGTTCTTCGCCTTCGTCAGGTAGTAGCAGCCGAGCACGATGTCCTGCGACGGAATCGCGATCGGCGCCCCGTGCGCCGGCGAAAGGATGTTGTTGCTCGAGAGCATCAGCACCGACGCCTCGATCTGCGCCTCGGGCGACAACGGGATGTGGACCGCCATCTGGTCCCCGTCGAAGTCGGCGTTGAATGCCGTGCAGACGAGCGGGTGAATACGGATGGCCTTGCCTTCGACCAGCACCGGCTCGAATGCCTGGATGCCGAGGCGATGCAGTGTCGGCGCGCGGTTGAGCAGCACCGGGTGCTCGCGAATCACTTCCTCGAGCACGTCCCACACTTCAGGACGCTGGAGCTCGACCATCTCCTTCGCCTGCTTGATCGTCTGGACCAGCCCGCGCTCTTCGAGCTTGTTGTAGATGAACGGCTTGAACAGCTCGAGCGCCATCTTCTTCGGCAGGCCGCACTGGTGGAGCTTCAGCTCGGGCCCGACGACGATGACCGAACGGCCGGAGTAGTCGACGCGCTTGCCGAGCAGGTTCTGGCGGAACCGCCCCTGCTTGCCCTTGAGCGTGTCGGACAGCGACTTGAGCGGCCGGTTGTTCGCGCCGCGGAGCACGCGCCCGCGGCGGCCGTTGTCGAACAGCGCGTCCACGGCTTCCTGGAGCATGCGCTTTTCGTTGCGGATGATGACATCCGGCGCCTTGAGCTCCATCAGCTTCTTCAACCGGTTGTTGCGGTTGATGACGCGGCGATAGAGGTCGTTCAGGTCCGAGGTCGCGAAGCGGCCGCCGTCGAGCGGGACGAGCGGGCGCAGCTCGGGCGGAATCACCGGGATGACGTCGAGAATCATCCATTCGGGCCGGTTGCTCGATTTCCTGAACGAGTCGACGACCTTGAGGCGCTTGGCGAACTTCAGCTTCTTCTGCGCCGACTGCTCGGTGCGCATCTTGTCGCGCAGCTCGACGGCGAGCCGCTCGATGTTGACGCGCTTCAGCAGTTCCTTGATCGCTTCCGCGCCCATCTGCGCCTTGAAGCGGTGCTGGTGCTCTTCACGCGCCTTGCGGTACTGCTCTTCGTTCAGCAGCCCGTTCTGCTTCAACTCGGTCTCGCCCGGATCGACGACGACGTAGGCCTCGAAGTAGAGCACGCGCTCGAGATCGCGCAGCGAGATGTCGAGCAGATGTCCGATGCGGCTGGGCAGCCCCTTGAAGAACCACACGTGGCTGACCGGCGTCGCCAGGGTGATATGACCCAGCC
>JAWVFJ010000085.1:0-2627 GCA_033856275.1 Solirubrobacterales bacterium | reverse complement strand
TTTGACCGCCCAGAACGTCGGCGGACTTAGCGGATCGGTCGCGGAGATCGGTGTCCACCATGGCCGCGGCTTTGTTTTGCTGTGTCTCGGCCTGTTGAAGGGCGACAAGGCCTATTGCATTGACATTTTTGATGACCAGCACCTCAACAAGGACAATTCGGGTCGAGGCGACCGCGCCATATTGGAAAGCAATCTGCAACGATTCGGGATTGCTCCTGAGCAGGTCAGGGTTGATCCAAGATCTTCAGCCCTGGTGCAGCCATCCGACGTGATGTCGCAGGTTGGCCCCATCCGGCTGTTCAGCATCGACGGTGGCCATTGGCTGGACATTGTCGCCAGCGACTTGGCCCTTGCCGAGCAAGTGCTGGCAGAATACGGGGTGATCGCGCTGGACGACTTTCACCGCGCTGAATGGCCGGAAGTGTCTGCCGGCTATTTCAAATGGTTCGCCGGCCGCAAGCGGCCGATTGTCCCGTTCGCGATTGGCTTCAAACAACTTTATCTCTGCCAATCCGACCGGGTCGATTTCTACCAGGCGGTATTGGCCGGAAACGACTTTCTCACAAAACTCCAAGCCAAGGCCTGCGACTTTCAGGGAATTACGCTGCCGGTCTATCATCGGCTAGTCCGGCCAGGAGAATCCTCATTGACCGACCTCCTCAGAACTTATCTCCGAGTCTTTCACCCCGACACGTTCGTTGCGGCCAAAGCCCTGTTGACGCGGGTTCGCTCGCTGAGAGGCGGTGAGCGCACAAAGGGCGGCGACGGGTCATGATCCGGGCAGCAACGACGCCATCCCAAACTATCCCGCAAAGTCGCTCATGGCCCAAGGCCGACAAACGGCCGTGTCGGCTTCAATGTCGTCGTCCGAGAGCAAGGCGGACGCGACGAATTTATTGGTGCACCTAGATCGCGCCCCAGGGGACAACCCCGGGGCGCGACGTGCCGTCAGTTCAACAGCTTCGTATCATCCGGCGCCTGCGGCGGCGTCTTGATGGCGAGCGCCTTGATGGTGCGGCCGACGGGCTTGGTGCCGGCATGCGGCGTGCCCTTGGGGATGATGACGAGGTCGCCCGGCTTCACCGTCACTTCCTTGTCGCCGAGCCAGATCGTGCCGGTGCCTTCCAGAATGAATTGGATCTCATTGGCATTGGCGTGCAGGTGCTTGGGCGGGCTGCCGTCCTGGATCGCGATCGTCATCCCGTCAGCGACGCCGAGCACCTTGTTGCGCATACCGCCGGTGTTGACAGCCGAAATCTTGTCGCCCTCCATTTCGCCCGTACTGATGACCTGGGCGGTGAGGTTATCGGCGGCCAGCGCCGGGCGCAGGAAATGCGTGACGCCGGAGCCGGCGGCAAAGGCGACAGTCAACGAGAGTGCAGCAACGACGCGATTCATGAGGTAGTCCTCCCTAGAACTTTTCTTTGTGCCGGGGATGCTATGCCGCGACGCTGCGCCTGACCAGTGCGCGCATTTGTCCGCACGACCAAAAGAACGATGTCAGGCGACGGAATAATTCGCGGGTCACCCGCCGGAACGGGCGGCGCAAGCCTCGCCTTTGGCACCAAAGTCGCCTTCTCAAGGCTGGTCCGCTGCACTATCGTCCCGGCCGGATCGATCGGAGGAACCCATGCGGACACTCATTGGCTGGCTGGCCGGCGCAGCTCTCGCCCTGGCGCTCAGCACGGGTCTTGCCGCAGCGCAAGGCAAGGTCACCATTGCCGTCGGGGGCGGTGGCTGCCTCTGTTATCTGCCGACCATATTGGCAAAGCAGCTCGGCGAATATGAGAAGGCAGGGCTCGCGGTCGAACTGGTCGACCTCAAGGGCGGCTCGGATGCGCTGAAGGCGATGATGGGCGGCAGCGCCGACGTGGTGTCGGGCTATTTCGACCATTGCGTCAATCTCGCCGCCAAGAAGCAGGAGCTGCAGTCTTTTGTGGTCTACGACCGCTATCCCGCCCTCGTGCTGGTGGTCTCCCCCAAATACACTGATGAGATCAAGTCGATCAAGGATCTCGCCGGCAGGAAGGTCGGGGTCACGGCGCCGGGCTCCTCCACCGACTTCTTCCTGAAGTTCCTGTTGAAGAAGAACGGCCTCGATCCGACCAGTGCCTCTGTGATCGGCGTCGGCCTCAATGCGACCGCGGTCGCTGCCATGGAGCAAGGCCAGGTCGAAGCCGCCGTGATGGCCGATCCTGCCGTCACCGTGCTGCAGGGCAGCCATCCCAACTTGCGGATCCTTGCGGACACCCGCACCCAGAAGGACACGCTGGAGACGTTCGGCGGCGAATATCCGGGCGGCTCGCTCTATGCGACGGTGGCCTGGATCAAGGGCCATGAGAAGGAAGTCCAGGCGCTGACCTATGCCATCGTCAACACGCTGAACTGGATCCATTCGCATTCGCCGGAGGAGATCATGGCGAAGATGCCGGAGGAAATGGTCGGCAAGAACAAGGCGCTCTATCTCGCCGCGCTGAAGAACATGCTTCCGGTCTATTCGCTGACCGGAAAGATGGACCCCAAGGGCGCCGACGCGGTGCTCGCGATGTTCAGTGTCGGGTCGCCCGAGATCGCGAAAGCAAACATCGACGTCACCAAGACTTACACCAACGCCTACGTCGAGAACG
>JAWVFJ010000084.1:0-2538 GCA_033856275.1 Solirubrobacterales bacterium | reverse complement strand
GATTCCCTTCTGGCAGGCAATAAGTTTCTTTTTCCTATCACCGAGCCTGTGGAAGAAGGTATACGCGATCCGAATCCAATGCCGAGAGAGTCGAAAACTGCTAACGAATGGCAAGCGTCCACTTTACTTCCTGGTGGAAGCAATCCCGAGGTTTATTTACATCAAATTTTATCATCGGGTGAACCACCGGGGTAAGTATGCACATGGATTTTATAATTCCATGATTGACGACAAGGACGGTCATATACCCTCGCCACTGATCATGTATACATGCACTGCGTTGCGCCATGCTCTCCTGGAGTGGCAAAAGAACAATGGTGTTCATCCGAAATCTTCTATGTCTAAGCTGAATGCGGACAGACCCGATCGCTCGAACTACTTCAACTGGAAGAATGACGGCGGTAAGATCGCATCCTGCTGCGCAGAAACGGGTCGCAAGCTGTTAACCTTGCCTGGCGTTGCAGACATGTATACATTGTTGATGAATACCTGGAACACACTCCCGGAGAGCTACCAGCAGAGGGTTTAAAACAACAGTCTTGGCACAGTCAAGCGTCAGATCCAACAGGCGCAGAACCCAATGCCTGCCGTGGTGATCAGCATGGAAGCAGCGCCTGTTGACAATGCTATCCTTCTTGACTATGTGACCTCCGAAGTGGCGCTTGAGGAACCTGACATCAGTAGCACCGACCCAGACATCCCGATTGACAACAATTGCACGGATGACAAACTGCATTGCGGCATGCCAGAGGGCAGCGGAGATTTCGAAGATGAACATGACGAAAGCGATGCCATTCCCCCAGGCAGCGAGTGACAACGGGCCACGACTGAACTCGCAAGGTTTGACCTGGGAGCCAATGATGTCGATGGGTATGAGGGCGAGAATGGCGATGATGCGGATGCGGATGAGGAGGAAGAAGCATCGCAAGCCGATGATGGATCAGCGCAGAATGTGGAGAACCGAGGGCATAGTACTGGAGAGTGTGAAGATTGGACAGTATATTTCAGACATGTAAAATACGATAATGGTGGAGCCAATGCAACAGCAAACGATTTATTCGAAGCGAAGACTGTATTGCAATAAGTGACAAAATCTCAAAGCTAAACATCAATGAGAGTGTGGCATGTGGCTATCAGCCGAAGAAAGAAATCAACATGGCCAGGCGTTGTGTAAATGGCTACTGCATAACAGCAACCCCTGCGAAGAGTGTAACATACGTGTTGTTCTGATGGTGCATATATGTCACCACATTCCGGGCGCAAGTAAAGAAAGCATGACGCCGGAGCGGCGAGCATACTATACAACACGACGCGTCGCAAGAATCAGAGGCATGGTATAATCGCCACTGCAAGGGAGGTATGCAAAGCAACCCGTCACTTGGGCGACGGGTCGCGTCTGAATCTCTGCCACAGGGTACGAGGTTCCGCCAGAGCCGTCAGATCCGTCCGGAACAGCCGGGTGTTTCAGATGGAAACTAGGGTTGTTGCTGATGGTGCACATGGCGTTTCCAGCAGAAATGGTGTCGGTTCTGGTATTGGCGGTCTGTGTTGGCCAGATGGAGGTGTACCCGTGCCTGTGTGCCTCCACTGTGTCTGCTGATGCTTTGCGGCGACATTTTGGCAAGGACAGCATCAGATGGTGTGGTTCTAATGATGCATGGCCAGGTGTCATTGTATCGCAGGCTTCACATTTCCACTCCCAGGAAACTCAAGTCTTCACTTATTCTCTTCTCAGACTGTGGGGCAAGGTTTATTAATCCTGTATTGCGTTTCCTCTATAGCAGTGCGCGAAATCCCTCCTATCGCCATTTTGGCTAATTTCCATGCCAGGCACATGTTGGACTGTTCCACTTTCACCCAACCCTCTCGCCTTGCCATAGTAGCTGACATGTTGAAATCCTTCAAGATATTAGTTGGTACCTCTAACAATTGGATTGCGCAACTACCTCAACCATCTATGCTTCTGAAGTCTCCACTATGGAGATTACAGCCAGTTTTGACCACTCCAGAGAACGCTTATTATGAAACTCGTTTGTGAAAAATTCAGAGCTAACAAAATCATGACGTTCAATTTCTTGCACAGTACAGACAAATGCCATGGTCAAACATGTAGGTTCACATTTACGAGCAGTGGATTATCAATTACGTAGCTCACTATGTATATCTAGTGTATGTTATATGGTGAGTTGATGGCTGCTTACCTCAATCTGGATACACTGACATCCAGGTGCATGCTGTGTCATCTTTGTACTGCATCTGGGTTTGCGGACTATTGTTCAATGTGCATTCTCAGTCAAAATTCCGGTGGCTGTATTGGCAGCCTCGCTGTGAACTAATTCATTTTTGTGTTGTTGCTATGTTCATGCCTGTGTCGCATTGGATGATGCATCCGTCAATTGGCCTCGTTAGAATCCACTTCTACCTTGCCCAGGTGTTTCTGTATCCATGATTTGCTGTTGTGGCATAGGAGAGGAGAATGAGACCAATAGAATTGGGATGTCCTGAGAAATATATAGTTAGCTTCGAATAAAATGGAAT
>JAWVFJ010000083.1:0-2554 GCA_033856275.1 Solirubrobacterales bacterium | reverse complement strand
CTTGCGCCCGATCTTGTTCATCAGCCGTCGGATCGGCCCCTCGAGCAGGAGGAGGAGGAGCGGGAAGTAGCTGGTCGCGGGGAACGTGAGCGTGATCGCCAACGCCAGCAACAGAAGGACGCCGGTGATCACGCCGGAGCTCTCCGCCGCTGACTTGTGGCCGCCGCCGTCGGTGATCTGCGGGTTGCGCTTCATGACCCAGCTGACGAGCTCGATCGCAAGGGTGCCAAGCGCGATGGTGCCGATGTAGAGAATCTTGGTCGCCGGTTGGTGGCCCGCCTTCGCGACCAGTGCGGTCGGGAAGGGGAGGAACGCGATGGTCAGCGCCCAGAGCAACAGCAGTGCCGACACCGTGTAGTGCGAGGCCACCAGGGGGCGCGAGGTCCGATGTTGGGCGACCCACATCCGCGCGATCACCACGAAGCTGAGCAGGAACGACCACAGCTCCGGCTGATGAGTGCGCAGCAGGTGTGCGACGGACTCATCCGCGGTCATGTCCTGGGTCAGGTCCACCAGCGGCAGCACAAGCAGAGTGATGGCGATCGCGACGATTGCGTCGATGAACGTGAGGAGACGATGCACGTCGCGGTCGCGACCACGTGCCGGATCCTGCGCGCTCATCTGCGCAGGGTAGTCAGGTTGCGCGCAGCCGGGTCAGCTCGGCGGTGACGTTCGCGCGGGCAGCCGCCTCCCATTCGCGCCGTCCGTACGCCGTGTGGAACAACGCCGGCCGGTCGAGCAGTGTCGACAGCACAGCGCTCCGGCCGAGGGCGAACGACTCGTCGTCGACGTGGGCGAACTCACGACGGACCCCTTCGACGTACGACGTGTAGCGCAACGCGCCGGAGGCCAGCACCCCGAGGTCGGCGTCGCAGAGCACGGCACCGTCGCGGTCGCCGTCCTCGACGTCGTGGGTGGTGGTGAGCCGCACCAGCCGGGCGACCTCGTCGCTGACGTCGCCAGGAAGGTCGAGCCGGCCGAGCACCTTCTGCGCCAGCTCGGCGCTGCGCTCCTCGTTGTCGCCGGCGGTCGGGTGGTAGACCGCGTCGTGGAACCACGCCGCCAGCCGTACGACGTCGGGCTGCTCGGCCTCGTCGGCGAGCAGGTCGATGCGGGCCAGCACCTCGTCGAGATGGGCGAGGTCGTGGTAGCCGCGGTGCGGCTCGGCCCATCGGCCCAGCAGGTTCGCGCCCGCGCCGGCCACGTCGTCGCGCGCGCCGAGCCGGCTCCCGAGGTCGAGCCAGGCCGCGACGAGGTGCCCCATGCCGGTCATGCCGCGAGCTCCTCGGGCAGCGGCCGGGCGTGCACCACCGAGAGACCTGACACTGCCCGGGTCAGCACCACGTAGAGCCGTCGGAGGCCCTGGCGCGCGGTCGGTTCCCCGTCGACGATCGCGGCCGGCTCGACCACCACGACCTGGTCGTACTCCAGGCCCTTCGCCAGCGTCGCCGGCACCAGCGTCACCCGCGCGTCGACGTCGTCGCGACCGAGCACCGAGTGCTCGACGCCGAGCGCGCCGGCGAACAGGTCGACGTCGTCGTCGGCCACCACGACCCCGACCGAGCCCGGCTCCTCGAGCACCCGGCGTACCTCCGCACTCACCGCCGCGACGAGGCCGGAGGTCTGCACCAGGGCGAGCCGACCGTCGTTCTCGCGCACCGACTCGGGCGGGTCGATGCCCGGTGCCATGTGCGGCAGCAGCCGGCCGGCGAACTCGATCACAGCGGCCGGCACCCGGTAGCCGCGGCGCAGCACCTCGACGTGCGCGCCCGGCTTGCCGAGGTGCTCGAGCGTCTCGACCCAGTCGCTGGTCGCCCACGGGGTGGTGCCCTGTGCGATGTCGCCGAGCACCGTCGCAGCCGCGGTCGAGCAGCGCCGGCCGACCGCGCGCAGCTGCATGGGCGAGAGGTCCTGCGCCTCGTCGAGCACCACGTGCCCGAGACTCGGCTCGCGCTCGACCAGGTCGGCGGCCTCGTCGACGAGGACGGCGTCGGCCAGCGACCAGGGTGCCGACTTCGGGCCGCGGGCCGGCTTGGCCCACAAGAGCAACGCCTGCTCGTCGACATCGAGCACGCCGTCGGCCGCGTGGGCCAGCACCGCGGAGTCGGAGAAGAGCCGCAGCACGACCTTGACCGGGTCGACCGCGGGCCAGAGCGCGTCGACGCATCGCCGTACGGGCGTGCTGCGGGCGACGGCGTCCTGGACCCGGTCGTCGGGTGACTCACCTGCGGCCTCCATCCGGGTGAGCAGCGCGTGCGCCAGCCGCTGGGCCAGCATCGCCCGCGCCGCGCCGTAGCGGACGTCGCGGCGGCGCAGCTCGGCGACGATCGAGCCCAGCTCGTGCACCGGCACCCGCCAGCGGTGCGACCCGCGCGGCAGCACCAGTGCCTCGGCCGGCTCGACCAACCCGGCGTGCACCGCGCGGTCGAGCACCACCGCCATCCGCGGGTCGCCCTTGAGTGCGGCGACCGGGGCGGTGTCGGCCGCGCGCACCGCCACCCGGGCGCCGACCAGCTGCTCGAGAGTCACCTGCCGCACGTCGACCTCGCCGAGT
>JAWVFJ010000082.1:0-3210 GCA_033856275.1 Solirubrobacterales bacterium | reverse complement strand
AGCAGGGTCGCCACGGTGATGGTGACGCCGCTGCGCTCGCCGTGCGCCGCGGCGCTGACGATGCGCTGGATGCTGAACGTGCCGTAGGCCTGGCCGACAGCGAAGATGCCGAACAGGAAGCCGACGTCGCCGAGCCGGGTGACCACGAACGCCTTGACCGCGCCGGCCCGGGCGTCCTCCTGCTCCCAGTGGTGCCCGATCAGGAAGTACGAGCAGACGCCCATCACCTCCCACCCGACGAGCAGCACGAACAGGTCGTCGGCGAAGACGACGAGCATCATCGCCGCGGTGAACAACGAGACGAACGCGGCGTACGACGAGTAGCGCGGGTCGCCCTTGAGGTACGCCGTGGAGTAGACCTGCACCGCCAGAGCCACCACGGCCACCGCGACCGACACCAGGGCCGCGAGCCCGTCGAGCCGCAGGTCGAGGCCGATCGTCAGGCCGCCACCGATCGAGACGCTGTCGAGGCTGCTCCGCTCGAGCAGCCCGTCGGTGGTGATGGCGCGACCGGCCATGACGAGCGCCGCCAGCAGCGACAGCGTGGCGCCGGTGACCGCCAGCGGCACGACGATCCGCGGCCGGACCCGGCCACCGAGCAGGCCGATGACCGCTGCGACGAACGGCGCGCCGATGACGAGGTAGACCTGGGTCACGGCACCTGCTCCGGGTCACGCAGCTCGTCGAGCTCGTCGAGCTGGGTCGTGGCGCTGTTGCGGAACACCAGCAGCACGATCGCCAGCCCCAGCCCGATCTCGGCCGCCGCGATGGTGATGACGAACAAGGCGAAGACCTGGCCGGCGAGCAGCTCGTCGCGCAGCCACGCGTCGAAGGCGACCAGGTTGATGTTCACGGCGTTGAGCATCAGCTCGACCCCCATCAGCACGAGGATCGCGTTGCGCCGCGCGAGCACGCCGTAGACGCCGATGCAGAACAGCAGCGACGCGAGCAGCACCGGCATCAGCAGCGGCATCAGCGGACCTCTGAGCCATCGAAGGTCGCAGCGTTGTCGTCGTTGTCACTGTCGCTGTCGTCGCCGCCGATGTCGCGGCGGGACAGCACGATCGCGCCGACCAGGGCCGCGAGCAGGAGCACCGAGAGCACCTCGAAGGGCAGCACCCAGGCCCGGAAGAGCGCAGTGCCGGTCGAGGTCGACGACCCGCGCCCCGCGTCGTCGTCCAGCCGGATGTGCTCGCCGCGGAACGCGTCGATCGCCGAGACGACCACCACACAGGCGAGCCCGAGACTCACCACGGCCGCCGCGGCCCGCTGCAGCGGCGGCGCGTCGAGGTCGACGGAGACCCCGATCGGGGCGCGGGTGAGCATCAGGCCGAACAGCAGCAGCACGACGACGGCGCCGACGTAGATCAGGATCTGCACCCAGGCGACGAACTCGGCCGACAGCAGCAGGTAGCAGCCGGCGACCGCGCCGAGGGCGACGACCAGCCACAGGGCCGCGTGCACCAGCTGCTTGGTGGTGACGACGAGTAGCGCGGAAGCCACCGCGACGGCACCGAGCAGCCCGAACATCACCTCGACCAGGCTCACGGCGTCTCGGTGGCTTCCTGCTCGACCTTCTGCTGTGCCTTTTGGTCGACTGCCTTCTCTGCCACCTTCCGCGCCGCGTCGATCTCCTTGGGGCGCACCCCGTGCTCGTCGTACGGCGGCGGCGCGGGCACCGTGTCCATCCACTGCCCCAGCCGTTCCTTGCCGTGGGTCAGGTCGCGGATGTCGAGCTCGGAGTACTCGAACTCCGGTGACCAGAACAGCGCGTCGAAGGGGCAGACCTCGATGCAGATGCCGCAGTACATGCACAGCGAGAAGTCGATGTCGAAGCGCTCGAGCACGTTGCGCTGCCGCTCGCGGCCACCGGGCGGCGCCGGGATCGTCTCCTTGTGCGAGTCGATGTAGATGCACCAGTCGGGGCACTCGCGGGCGCAGAGCATGCAGACCGTGCAATTCTCGGCGAGCAGCGCGATGACGCCGCGGCTGCGCGGGGGCAGCTCGGGCAGCACGTCGGGGTACTGCTGGGTCACCGAGCGCCGTGTCATCGTGCGCAGCGTCACCGCCAGGCCCTTGGCCAGGCCGACGCCCGGCAGCGTTCGGGGCATCTTCATGTCGCCACCGCCACCACTCCTGTCAGTGCGAGCTGGGCCAGTGCCAGCGGCACCAGACCTTGCCAGGCGAGCCGCTGCAGCTGGTCCTCGCGCAGCCGCGGGTAGGCGACCCGCAGCCAGATCACGACGAAGGACAGCACGAACGTCTTGGCCAGCGTCCAGACCAGCCCGAAGCCGGACCAGCCGAAGTCGAACGGGCCCTTCCAGCCGCCGAGGAACAGCACCGTCGTGAGCGCGCTGAGCACGACGATGCCGGCGTACTCGGCGAGCAGGAAGAGCGCGAACCGCAACCCGGTGTACTCCGTGAAGGGGCCGAAGACCAGCTCGCTGTCGGCGACGGGCATGTCGAACGGTGGGCGGCGCAGCTCGGCCAGCGCGGCCACGAAGAACACCAGGGCCGCCACACCCTGGTAGGGCAGCCACCACGGCTGCCACGCCACCACGATGCCCGAGAGCGAGAGGGTGCCGGCCGCCATCGCGACGGACGCGGCCGCCAGCAGGAACGGCAGCTCGTAGGCCATCAGCTGCGCCGCCGAGCGCAGGCCGCCGAGCAGCGAGAACTTGTTCGCGCTGGCCCAACCGGCCATCAGCGACCCGAGCACCCCGACACCCATCACCGCGATGACGAAGAAGATGCCGGCGTCGAGCTCCTGGGCGACCCAGCCGGGCGCCACCGGGATCGCGACCAGCACGACGAGGTAGGGGATCAGCGCGACCGCGGGCGCCAGCTTGAACACCGTGCGGTCGGCCGCGGCCGGCCCGATGTCCTCCTTCTGCGCGAACTTCACGCCGTCGGCCACCAGCTGGGCCCAGCCGTGGAACCCACCGGCGTACATCGGCCCGACCCGGCTCTGCATGTGCGCCATCGCCTTGTGCTCGGTCTGGCCGACGAGCAGCGGCAGCACCAGGAACACGCCCAGGACCAGGACGATGCGCAGCGCGACCTCGAGCACGGTGGTCATGGTTCGACCTCGGGCTGGCCGTCGGGCTCCGGTGCCGGCTCGGCGCCGGTGGCCGGGGGATGCGGTCCCCACGCGGCGGGATCGGGTACGCCGGGTGGCCGGCTCGTCCGTCGGGCCGGCGCTGCGGTGTG
>JAWVFJ010000081.1:0-2730 GCA_033856275.1 Solirubrobacterales bacterium | reverse complement strand
CCTCGCCGGCTTCGGCACGCCGGTGGCGATCTGCTCGGTCATGCTCATCGCCCTGGGCTTCAGCCCGGTGAAGGCCGCGGCCGTCGCCCTCGTCTCGAACACGGCGCCGGTGGCCTTCGGCGCGATCGCCATCCCGATCACCACGCTCGCCCAGATCACCGGGCTGCCGCAGGACGACCTCGGCGCGATGGTCGGCCGGCAGACACCGATCCTGGCCATCTTCGTGCCGCTCGCGCTCGTGTTCATCATCGACGGCAAGCGCGGCATCCGCCAGACCGGGGTGGCCGCACTGGTGTGCGGGGGCGCGTTCGGCGTGGCCCAGTTCGTGACGTCGAACTACCTCTCCATCGAGCTGACCGACATTGTCGCCTCCCTCGTCGGCGCGGGCGCAACCGTGGCGCTGCTGCGGGTGTGGTCTCCGAGCGAGCGCTACATCGAGAGCGACGAGGCCGAGCTGACGACAGTCGGCGCCGGTTCGTCAAGCGCCGCGTCGGTCGGCGCCGCAGGCAACCCCCCGAGGGCGATGTCCGCCGGCCGGCCGGCCGGTGGGCCGGCAGCCGGCAGCGAGGAGGCCGAAGGTGGTCGCGTCGACGACCTGCACGTGCAGGACAGCCCGATGGAGGTGCTCCGGGCCTACTCGCCGTACCTCATCATCATCGTGGTCTTCGTCGTCGCCCAGATCCCGGCCATCAAGGACGCGCTGGACTCCGTGACCAAGCTGTTCGACTGGCCCGGCCTGCACATCCAGACCCCCAAGGGCGACCCGTCGACGATCGCGGCCTTCAAGTTCAACTGGCTGGGCGCCGCCGGCACGCTGCTCTTGATCTCAGGCCTGCTGACTATCCCAGCCCTGGGCATCTCGCCCGGCAAGGCCGTCCGTGCCTACGTGGACAGCTGCCGGCAGATGGCCTTCGCGGTGCTCACCGTGATGACGGTCCTGGCGCTGGCCTACGTCATGAACGCTTCCGGCCAGACCGCGACGCTCGGCCTCTGGATGGCCGGCGCCGGTGGGGCGTTCGCGATCCTGTCGCCGATCCTCGGCTGGCTCGGCGTCGCCGTGACCGGTTCGGACACGTCGTCCAACTCGCTGTTCGGCGCGCTGCAGGTGACCGCGGCGAAGCAGGCCGGGCTGGACCCGCTGCTGATGGCCTCGGCCAACAGCTCGGGCGGCGTGCTCGGCAAGATGATCTCGCCGCAGAACCTCGCGATCGCGGCGGCCGCGGTCGGCATGGCCGGCAAGGAGGGCGACCTGTTCCGGAAGGTGTTCGGCTGGAGCGTGCTGTTCATCGCCGGCATGTGCGTGCTCGTCTACCTGCAGTCGACGTCGGTCCTCGGGTGGATGGTGCCGTGATGTGGATGCTGCGGTGAGCCGCGCGGGGCCGGCACCGCGCGCCGTCCTGGCTCCGGGCGGGGTCCCGTCGGTCGAGCGCGCCCTGGACCTGCTCGAGGTGCTCGCGGCCGGACCGCGAGGCATGTCCGAGGTGGCCGCGGCCGCCGGCCTGCCCGACGGCACGGCCCACCGGCTCTTGCGCACCCTCGTCGCCCGCGGCTACGTGCGGCAGGGACCCGACCGCCGGTACGCACTGGGCACGCGGCTGCTCGGGCTCGGCGACGGGGCCCGGCAGGCGGCCGTGGCGGCGGCCGGGCCGTTCCTCGCCCGCCTCGTCGAGGTCAGCGGGGAGACCGCGAACCTGGCGGTGCTCGAGGGTGACCATGTCGTCTACGTCGCGCAGGTCCCGTCGGCGCACCGGCTGCGGATGTTCGCCGAGGTCGGGCGACGGGTGAGCGCACACAGCACGGCCGTCGGCAAGGTGCTGCTGGCCGGCCTGCCCGACGCCGAGGTCGAGGCGTTGGTGGCCCGCACCGGACTGGCCGGGCGCACCGCGCGCACCCTCACCACTTCGGGCCGCCTGCTTGCCGAGCTGGGCACGGTGCGCCGGCAGGGCTGGGCGGTCGACGACGAGGAGGAGGAGCCCGGCGTGCGCTGCCTCGCGGTGCCGGTGGTCGACGGCTCGCGCACGGTGGCGGCGATGTCCGTCTCCGGCCCGACGGCGCGGGTCCCCGCCACGCCGGCGGCCACGCTCGTTCGCGCGATGCGGGCAACGGCGTCAGCCTTCGCCGCCGGCCTCGATCACACGGCACCCCAGGGGTTCACCGGCGGACGCCCTGGGCAGACGTGACGTAGCGCCGCCGTCGCCGGGGCGCGCCGACCCCCTACCTGTTTCGGAGGCCGAATCGCCATGTGCCAGACCACACCACGCGCGGAACGCGAGCTACCGGTGTCGCGGGAGGCTCCCGGTCTGGCCCGGGAGTTCCTGCGCAGCGCCAGCTGCGCCGAGCACCACCGCGAGGTCCTCGACGATGCCGTCCTGCTCGTCAGCGAGCTGGTGACCAACTCCGTGCTGCACGGCGGCCCGCCGGTGATCGTCGCGGTCGACTGCACGGGCGACGCCCTCCAGGTCCGGGTCCGGGACGGCTCTACCTACCAGCCGACGCCGCGGGCCGCGGGCCAGGACGACGAGAACGGTCGCGGGCTCGCCCTGGTGGCCGAGATGTCCGACGACTGGGGCGTCGACCCGGAGGCCGACGGCAAGCACGTCTGGTTCGTGATCCGCTGACCCAGCGGCAACTGCCGCCAGGTCCGCGGATCCCGCCGCTACGTCAGCGGGCCACGCCGCCCGTGCTGCCGACCTCGTCGAGGCCGGTGTCGTCCAGCTCGGCCTCGTCGAT
>JAWVFJ010000080.1:0-3774 GCA_033856275.1 Solirubrobacterales bacterium | reverse complement strand
AGTCCGGTTGCGGTAGCCACGGCGCTACCGTCGCGTTGGGTGGGCTGAACCCGAACGGCGGTGCGGTCCCCGACCACGGCAACGGCACCCGGCAGCCGTCGCGACCCAGGTTCGACCCATTGCCCTGGTGGAACATCGGGTCCTGGCGCAACTCGTCGGGGATGTCCTCGACCTCGAACAGGCCCAGCTCTTCGCCCTGGTACAGGTACGCCGAGCCGGGCAACGCGAGCAGCAGCAGCACCGCCGCGCGGGCCCGCCGGGCACCCAGCGCCAGATCCACGGGCGCGCCGAACTGACGGTAGTCCAGGCTGAACCGGGTGTCCGCCCGCCCGTACCGGGTCACCTGCCGGATCACGTCGTGGTTGGACAGCACCCACGTCGGCGGCGCGTCGACCGGCGCGTGCAGCGCGATGCCGTCGTCGACGGACCGGCGTACCTCGTCGGCCAGCCACGGGCAGCCCAGGAGGTCGAAGTTGAACGCGGTGTGCAGCTCGTCCGGCCGCAGGTACCGGGCGAACCGGTCGGGCGCGTCCGGCAACCACACCTCGCCGATGAGGACCCGCGCATCGGCGTAGCTGTCCGCGATGCGCCGCCAGGCCCGGTACACCTCGTGGACTTCGTCGCGGTCGGCGAACGGGCTCGGACCGCCGCGCGCCGGATCGAAGTCGGCCAGGGCCGGGTCCTTGACGAGCAGCGCGGCCGAGTCGATGCGTACCCCGTCCGCGCCGCGGTCGAACCAGAACCGCAGTACGTCCTCGAACTCCTCGCGTACCTTGGGATTGTCCCAGTTGAGGTCGGGCTGCCCGGGAGCGAACAGGTGCAGGTACCACTCGCCGGGCGTGCCGTCCGGGTTGATGGTGCGGGTCCACGCCGGCCCGCCGAAGATGGAGTGCCAGTTGTTGGGGGGCAGCTGGCCGTCGGTGCCCCGGCCCGGCCGGAACCAGAACAGCTCCCGCGCCGCCGCGCCCGGCCCGGCCCCGCACGCCTCGCGGAACCACGGGTGCGCGTCGGAACAGTGGTTGGGCACGATGTCGACGATGATGCGCAGGCCCAGCGCGTGCGCGTCGCGGATGAGCGCCTCGGCCTCCGGCAGGGTACCGAAGAGCGGGTCGATGGCCCGGTAGTCGGCCACGTCGTACCCGGCGTCGGCCATCGGCGAGGCGTACCAGGGGCTGAACCACACCGCGTCAACGCCGAGCTCGGCCAGGTACGCAAGGCGCGCCCGGACACCGGCCAGGTCGCCGACTCCGTCGCCGTTGCCGTCGGCGAAGCTGCGCGGATAGATCTGGTAGATGACGGCCGAACGCCACCAGGCACGCGTGTTCGCCAACGAAGTCATCCCTTCAAGCCGCCGGTGGTGAGTCCGGCCATGATGTTCTTTTGGAAGATCAGGAAGAAGACCACCGTGGGTACCGCCGCGATGACGGCCCCGGCGATCACCACGTTCTGCGTGAGCCCGGTCGAGAACGCGTAGATGCCGACGTTCACCGTGCGGTTCTGCGGCGACGGCTCCACCAGGAGCGGCCAGAGGAAGTCCTTCCACACCGCGGTCACCGAGAAGATGGACACCACGCCGAGGATCGGCCGAGACATCGGCAGCACGATCCACAGCAGGGTGCGCAGCGAGCCGGCACCGTCGATGGCCGCGGCGGCCATGAGGTCGTCCGGGATCGAGTCGAAGAACCGCTTGAGCAGAAAGATGTTGAACGCGTTGGCGACCGCGGGCAACCAGATGGCCCACGGCGAGTCGAGCATCCGCCAGTGCACCACCGGCAGGTCGATGACCGTCACGTACTGCGGAATCACCAGTACCGTGGCCGGAATCATCAGCGTGGCGAGCATCAGCCCGAGGATCGCCTTACCCAACACCGGCCGCAGCTTGGAGAAGGCGTACGCGGCGGCCACGCCGAAGACGAGCTGGAAGGCCAGTGCGCCGACGGCGTACCAGGCGGTGTTGAACAGCAGCCGGCCGATGGACAGGGCGGTCCACGCGTCGGCATAGTTACCCAGCTGCGGATGCGTCGGGTACAGCGTCGGGGGTATCTGCGCGACCTCCGCGCCGGACTTGAGCCCGCCGGTCACCATCCAGTACAGCGGACCGGTGAACACGACGGTGAACAGTGCCACGGTCAACACCACGAGGAGCAGGTAGTACCGGCGGTTCAGCCGGGCCGGCGAGATCAGGGTACGCATGGTCAGTCCTGCCTCGGGGCGAGCCTGGTGTACAGCGCGGAGAACCCGGCCAGCACCACGAGGAGCATGACGCCGAGCGCGGCCGCGCCGCCCAGGTCGTTCTGCCGGAACGCGTGCTGGTACATCAGGTACACGACCGAGGTGGTGGAGTCCTCGACCCCGGCGCCGCCGGCCAGGATCAGCGGCTCGATGAACAGCTGCATGGTGGCCACCACCTGCAGCAGGAACATCAGAGACAGGATCAGCCGGGTCTGCGGTACCGTGACCGTCCACACGCGACGGAGCACGCCCGCGCCGTCCAGCTCGGCCGCCTCGTACAGCTCGCCCGGGACGTTCTGCAGCGCGGCGAGGTCGATGAGGATGGCCGCGCCCATGTTCATCCAGGTTGACGCGATGACCAGCGACGGGATGGCCATCGTGGTGGACTGGGCCCACTGCGAGGTCGGCAGGTGCAGGGCGTGCAGGATGTGGTTGAAGATGCCGGCCCCGGGATCGTAGGCGTACCGGAACAGCAGCAGCGCCGATGCCGGCGGCAGCATGACCGGCAGGTACACCAGCGCCCGCAGGTACCCCTGGGCGTGGCGGAACTCGTTGAGCACCACCGCGATGGCGAACGGCAGCGCGTACCCGAAGGCCAGCGCGAGCACCGTGAACGTCACCGTGTTCCGCCACGCCGCGCCGAAGCTCGGGTCGTGCCAGATCCGCTCGTAGTTCTGCCAACCGACCCAGGTGGTCACGCCGCGCCGGGTCCGCTGGAAGCTCATCACGAACTCGCGCACCATCGGGTACCAGGTGAACACGGCGAAACAGAGCACCGCGCCGACCAGGTACCCGTGCGCCGTCAGGCGTCCCCGGTCCCGGCGCCCGGACCGCGCGGCCGGTGCGGTGCGCGGTCCGGGCCCGATGGCGACCGTTGGTGCGGCCACGGTGGTGGTCATTCGTGCGTCATTTCGCCTGCGACAGGAGCGTGTTCACCTTGGACTCCGCGGTCCTGAGCAGGTCGGCGATGTTGGCGTCCGGCTGGGTCAGCACGGCCGACATGCACGAGTCGAGCACCGCGTAGACGGCCTGCGCCTGCGGCGGTTCGGTCTTGATGGCCACCGGATTGGTCACGAACGGCACGTAGTCGTTCAGGTCGAGGTTGCTGTTGGCCTTCTTCAGCGCGTCATCCTTGCGCTGCGCCTCGCTGCCCGGTACCCAGATCTGCGGTTGGGGCAGGCCGACCGGCAGGTCCATGGCCTTCTGCGCGACGTAGTTGAACTGGCCCTGGCCGGGCGTCAGTTCCTCGTAGTTGATCCAGGCGACGCCGGCCCTGATCTGGTCGGGGGTCAGGCCCTTCTTGAAGAAGTACCCGTTGCCGCCGCCGAGGGTCGCCTTGGCCTCCCCGTTGTCGCCGGGCATCGGGCCCATCGCCCAGTCGCTGAACTGCCCGTGGAACGTCTTGACGATCGCGGTGATCGAGTCGGGTGCGCCGATGTACATGCCCACCTTGCCGGCCGCGGCGTTGGTCAGCAGGTCGGGCCACTGCAGCAGTTGCTTGGTGCCCACGCTGTTGTCGGTGAACCGCATGTCGTGCAGGGT
>JAWVFJ010000079.1:0-2635 GCA_033856275.1 Solirubrobacterales bacterium | reverse complement strand
GACCGTCCGTTCCAGCAGGCCGTGCGCGGCATGCGCCTCGTCCCGCAGGAGGGCAACGTCTTTCCCAATCTGACCATCGAGGACAACCTCCGGCTTGGCGCGCTGCGGCTTGCGGGCGACGCCGCGGTTCATGCCGCACGGTTCGATGACGTCTACAGCACCTTCCCGATCCTGCGCGAACGGCGGCGCAACCGCGCCAGCGTGCTGAGCGGCGGCGAACGGCAGATGCTGGCACTCAGCATCGCGCTAATGACACGGCCGAAACTGCTGCTACTCGACGAACCCTCGTCGGGGCTGGCGCCGTTCCTGGTGCAGCGGCTGTTCGAGATGATCCGCACCATCCGCGACCGGTTCGGCATGGCCGTGCTGCTGGTCGAGCAGAACGTCAACGAGGCGCTGCGGATCGTCGACGATGCCTGCGTGCTGGAGGAAGGCCGCGTCGTGTTCTCGGGCGCTGCATCCGACAAGGACCAGATCGTCCGACACCTGTGGCGGCTCGAACGGCGCGCGCCTTGATGATCCTATACCGGACCCGCGGGCCCGCTCAGCTGAAGCGTTCGCAGCGACATCAAATCGGAGAGGCAAATGGCGACTGACCACCGCGTGGACTTGGTTTTTTCCCACAACATGCCCCGTTACGAAGCAACGGGCATCGACCCGAACGACGTACGCGAATTGATGAAGCGAATCGACCGCTGGGAAGATTGGTGCCGCGTTTGGTCCGACGAGGGGGCACGACATGAGGCTATGGCCAGGGAAGCGGCGAAGAAAAAGCACGCCGTGACGGCCGCCGAAGCGTTCATCCGCGCGTCAATCTATTACCACTACGGCAAACACTTATTCGCCGACCATGCGGAGGAATTTCGCGCGGCTCACGAAGCCATGCTGCGATGCTACTCGGCCGGCGCGGCCGGTATGGACCCGCCGCTGGAGCGCATTGAGTTTCCTTATCAAGGCATTTCGATGCCTGGCTGGCTCCGCAAACCGTGCAGCAATGCCACACCGCCTGTCGCGGTCATTCTGCCGGGCCTCGATGCTTGCAAGGAAGAGCTGCATGCCTGGGCCCAGGCCTTCGTCGACCGCGGATTGGCGGCGCTGACGCTCGACGGTCCTGGTCAGGGCGAAACGTCATTTCACCTGCCGACTACACCCAAATGGGGGCCAGTGCTTGGGGCGGTGATAGATGTGCTCGAGAAGCGTAACGACGTCGATGGGTCGCGCGTGGGCGTGGTAGGACAAAGTCTCGGAGCAATCTACGCGCCGTTGGCTGCAGCCGGCGAACCGAGAATCAGGGCGTGCATCGCAAACTGCGGCCCCTATGACTGGGGACAGGTCTTGCCGAAGATGCCGCTCATCTCGCAGGAGATCTTTCGGGTGCGTAGTCACGCGAAGACGATGGATGAAGCCTATGCGCTCGCCAAGATGATCACATTGAACGGAGCAGCAGAACGCATCACATGCCCGCTGCTGGTGGTGTTTGGCGCAGGTGATCGCTTGATTGCGCCCTCAGAAGGCGAGCGGCTAGCCAAGGCAGCAAAGGGGCCTTCGGAACTGGTGATTTATGAAGAAGGCAATCACGTCTGCTTCAACATCAGCTACAAATTCCGACCGTTGACGGGCGACTGGATGGCAAAACAGTTAAGGGCTTGAATGAGATACGGGCGCGGCAACGCCGCGCCCGCTGGGAAACGTTACCGGGCAACCACAAGTGTGATGTGCAGAACGTCCGTTCCGTCATCCACCTCGCGACCCAGTGTCCGTACCGCAAGATCGGCCTGGTTGAGGTCGAAGGAGTGCGAACAAATTCTTCCCAGCTTGCCCTGATGTGCTTTCAATATCTCAAGTGCTGTTAGTAGAGACTCGGTCGTCGATGAGAAGCCGCCCAGCACTTGCAATTCGCCGGCGACGATCTTGTCGGTGACGAGGCCGTTGACTGGCTTTCCGCTCTTCAGTCCGGCCAGCACGATCCGCCCGCCCCTGCGGACCAACTCCACGGCCTGCAGCACTGGCTCGGTTGAGCCATCCGAGATGTCCAGCACGACGTCGGCCATTTCACCGCCAGTGACCTGGCGAACGCGCTCGACGATATCCTCTTTGCTCACATCGACGGTCACATCGGCGCCGAATTCCTTCGCCAATGCAAGTCGGCCAGCATCGTGCGACAGTCCTGAAATTGTCACTGTCTTCGCGCCAGCAAAACGGGCGGCCAAAACGGCGAGAATGCCGCGCTGGCCTGGTCCGAGGATAACGACGTGCTCGCCCGCTCGCAGTTTTGGCGTTTCCAGCAGCCAGTGGACCACGCCCGACAGTGGGTTGAAGAGGGTTAGGACGTCGCTTGGAATGTCCGTCGGGGCTTTCTTCATTTGCGCGTCGGGGTGCAGGTAGAGATGCGTCGAGTACCCGCCCCACAAGCTCGGCGCCACGTCGGTCGGCAACAACAGACCGTAACCCATTCGCCTCTCGCAGCGCTGCGTCGCCCCCATCTTGCATTGCCGGCAGTGGCCGCACGGCAGCGGCGCTTTGAGGACAACACGATCTCCTTCGGACAAATTCCATCTCTTTGCAGCAATGGCACCGATCTTTTCGATCCAGCCACTAGGTTCGTGTCAAGGAATAAACGGCAGCTTGCCGCCGT
>JAWVFJ010000078.1:0-2922 GCA_033856275.1 Solirubrobacterales bacterium | reverse complement strand
CGATGATGTGGATCGAGTCCGACAGGCCGTGATCGATCGGCGTGCCCGGGCGTGCGTCACTGCCCAGCGCGAGGATGAAGATCGGCTTGTTGCCGGTGAGCTGCGGCGTGTAGCCCGCGTGCGCCTTGCCGATCACGAGCATCGGCAGCGCGCCGGCCGGCGTGGGTGCCGCGGGGCCGATCGAGCCGGCCACCGTGCCGGCCACCCAGAGGGTGAGCGCGGCCAGCGCGAGGACGACGCGGCGCCTCACGACGGGCTCCCCGTGGGCTCGGACGAGCCCGTTCCGCCCGCCGACGGCGAGGGCGCGGGCTGCTCGCTGTCGTCTCGGTGCACCTGGAAGGCAACGACCTTCCAGTCGGAGCCGTCGCGCTTCAGGAAGTAATGGCCGGTGCTCTTGAACAGTGTGAAGCTGCCGTCGTCGTGCATGCCCTTCGCGGTGAACGTGACGACCGCCTCGACGGAGACGGCCTTGCCGGCGTCGTCCATCAGCACGCGAGGCTTCACGAGCGCCTTCGCGGGCTCGATCGTCGTGTACGCGTCCCCGGCCGCGGGGCCGGCCGTCAGGACGTCGGCGTGAGCCTCGGCCTGGGTGGCGGCGTCGTCGGTGAACTGCGTCCACGCGTCGTCGTAGTTCCCGCCGTCCCAACTGCTGGGGTCGAGGTAGCCCTCGGTGTAGATCGTGTCGATCACGTCGACGGCACTGTCGCCGGCGGCCGTCGCGGCGGCCGCGAGCTTCTTCGGCGACTGCGTGGGCGTGACACGGATCGGGAGCGCCTTCTCGATCTTGAACGTGAGCTCGGGCGTCTCGGGCGCGACGGTCGTGCCGCTGCCGGACGCGTTCGTCGTCGGGCCGCTGTTGTCATCGCGGGTGAACAGCACGGCGCCGGCGACGACGGCGGCGACGACGAGGAGGACGGCGACGACGATCTTCACGCGTCCGCCGCGAGCGTGCTGGGGGGTGTGTGCGCCATCTGCCAAAACGTCGTGGAGCGTACCTGGGTCCGCGAGCCGCACCAACGACTTCGGCGTGACGAACCCGTGAAGGTGTCGAACGTCCGTTGCGCCGGAACACCAGGCTGTGCCTGTACGATGGCGTCGTTCCGAAGGTGCGCCGGGAAGACTGGTCGGCAGGAGAGGCGAGCATGTCCGGCTCCGTGCCCCGTCGGATCCTCGGTCCGTTGCAGGAACTCCTGACCCGCTCGACCGCCGGCGCCGTCTTCCTGCTCGCCGCCGCGGCCGTCGCGCTCGTGTGGGCGAACTCCCCCGTCCGCGCCTCCTACGCCGACCTGTGGGGCATCGACCTCGTGGTGGGCGCCGGCCGCTGGGCGATCCGCGAGGACCTCCGTCACTGGGTGAACGACGGCCTCATGACGCTGTTCTTCCTGCTGGCCGGCCTGGAGATCAAGCGGGAGCTGACGAGCGGCGAGCTGCGGGACCGGCGCCGCGCCGCGCTGCCGGTGCTGGCCGCGCTCGGCGGCATGGTGGTGCCGGCGCTCCTGTACCTCGTCGCGAACGCGGGCCACGCGGGGCTGCGCGGGTGGGGCATGGCGATGCCGACCGACATGGCGCTCGTCCTCGGCGTGCTGGCCCTGGCCTCGCCGCGCGTGCCGGCGAGCCTGAAGGCCTTCGTCGTCACGCTCGCGATCGCCGACGACGTCGGCACGATCGTGGCGGTCCTGGTTGCGTACTCGCACGACGCCGAGGCCTGGTGGGCGCTCGCCGCCCTCGTGGTGGTCGGGGCCGCCGTGCTGCTGCGCAGGATCCACGTTCGCTGGGCGCCCCTGTACGTCGTACTCGGGGGGTGCCTGTGGCTCGCGATGCGCGCGGCCGGCCTCAACCCGACCCTTGCCGGTGTGGCGATGGGCCTGCTTGCGCCCGCCGAGCCGGTCGAGCGGCCGTCCGGCCGGGGGCACGGTCCGCCCGTCGCTCGCGCCGAGCACCTGCTGTTGCCGTGGGTCACCTTCGCGGTGCTGCCGCTGTTCGCCCTGGCGAACGGCGGCGTGGAGCTGTCCGCCGCTCCGCTGACGGATCCGGCCGGGTTCCGGGTGGCGGCCGGTCTCACGCTCGCCCGGCTGATCGGCAAGGTCGCCGGCATCGTGGGCGTGTCGTGGCTCGCGGTGCGCGCCGGCGTCGGCCGCCTGCCCGCCGGCGTGCGCTGGCCGCACCTGGTGGGCCTCGGGGTCGTCGCCGGCATCGGCTTCACCGTGTCGCTGTTCGTCTCGGAGCTGGCGTTCGGCGGCACCGGCACCCTCGCCGACGCGGCCCGGATGGGCGTGCTGCTCTCCTCGGTCGTGGGCGGCGCGGTCGGGCTGGTGATCCTGCGGACGGTCGCATCGGACTGAGGCCCCTGTCTACCGGTCGTCGCGCTCCGGAGGCCCGGATGCTACGGCCGCCACCGCCCTTCGGCCCAGGTCGGCGTGCCCGCCCGGTCCCTATACTTCGGAGGTTCCCGGCGGGGTTCCCCCACGGGTTCCCATGTCCACGACCTTCCCGCACCGAAGACCAAGGAGGCTGCATGCACGTCCTGGCGCAGGAGGGCGGCGCGATCGACGCCGTCTTCGGCTCGTTCGAGAACACCATGCTCTGGCTGCTCGTGGCGGTCTCGTTCGTCGCACTGGCCTTCGCCTACTACCTCGTGCGCGAGGTCCTGGCCGCCCCCGAGGGCACGGACAAGATGAAGGAGATCGCGACGGCGATCCAGGAGGGGGCGAAGGCCTACCTGTCCCGCCAGTTCCGCACCGTGGGGATCTTCATCGGCCTGCTGACGGTGGTGCTGTTCTTCATCCTGCCGGCGCCCGACACGGCCGCGCTGGCGACCGGCCTCCACTCGGAGTTCGGCATCAAGCTCGGCCGGTCGATCGCGTTCATCCTGGGCGCCGGCTTCAGCGCCATCACCGGCTTCACCGGGATGTGGCTGGCCGT
>JAWVFJ010000077.1:0-2731 GCA_033856275.1 Solirubrobacterales bacterium | reverse complement strand
TGCCGAACTTCGGCGCGGGGTTGGCGGCGGTCGGCCTATGAGCGGCGCTGTAGCGCGCCACCTTGGCTTTCACCATGGCCGCGGTCGAGTTGCTGATGAAGTTCATGCCGGCTTTTGCCGCGCGCTCGGCGCTGTCGGGATTGACCACGCCGTACCACAGCGGCGGATGCGGCTTGCGGAACGGCTCAAGCTCCATCGGCACGTTCTTGTAGCGGAAGAACTCGCCCTCGAAGTCCACGATCTTCTGGGTCAGCGCCTGCTTGATGATGGCGAAGGACTCGGCGAACATCTTGTCGGCGTTCTTGTAGTCGACGCCGTAGTAGCCGACTTCGATCGGCGAGATGCCCTTGCCGATGCCCAGCAGGAAGCGGCCGCGGCTCATCTGGTCGAGCATGCAGATTTCTTCCGCCAGCCGCAGCGGATGGTAGAGCGCGAGCGTATAGACCAGCGGCCCGAAATGCAGCCGCTTGGTGCGCTGGCCGATCGCGGCGAGATACACGCTCGGCGACGGCGCCATGCCGAGCGGCGTCGAATGATGCTCGGCGCAGTGGTAGCCGCAGATGCCGGCGCGGTCGTAGGCCTCGATCAGCTTGAAGCGGTCCTCGTAGAAATCCTTCAGCGGCTGATCGTGGCGATCGACGTGATCGAAAATCCCGAACTCCAAGGCCATTGGACGTCAACTCCCGGCTGCAATTTCCGCCATGTTGAACCAATCATTCCGACGTGTCACCCTTTCATCGCCGGACTTGCCGTGCTTCGGAGACTTCTCATGCGCGCCATCGCCGCGTTCACCATCGCCGGGCTTGTCGGCCTTGCGCCGCTCGTCCACGCTCAGGATCAACCCAGGGATTGGCCCGCCAAACAGATCACCATCGTGGTGCCGTTCGGCGCCGGCGGCTCGGCCGATCTCTTGGCGCGCATCCTCGCCACCCATATGCAGGCGAAGTTCGGCCAGACCGTTGTGGTCGAGAACCGCGCCGGCGCCGGCGGCAGCATCGGCACCAATTACGTCGCCAAGGCCGCGCCCGACGGCACCACGCTGCTGCTCGGCACCGTCAGCTCGATTGCCGTCAACGCCGCGCTCTACACCAAGCTGCCGTTCGACGTGGACAAGGACATTGCGCCCATCACCCAGCTTGTCAGCTTTCCCAATCTGCTGATCATCAATCCCAAGCTGCCGGTGAACAACGTGCCGGAGCTGATCGACTACGTGAAGAAGAACGAGGGCAAGGTGAATTACGCCTCGTCCGGCCTCGGCACTTCTTCGCACCTCTCGGTGGTGATGTTCGAGCAGGCGATCGGCACCAAGATGACTCACGTGCCGTACAAATCGACCGGTGACGTCGTCAACAGCATGCTCGGCGGCAGCGTCGATATCGCCATCGACAGCATGACCACGGTGTGGCCGCACGCCAAGCAGGGCACTGTGCGCGCGCTCGGCGTCAGCACGCCGGAGCGGAGCGCCTCGGCACCCGAGGTGCCGGCGATCGGCGAGACCATCAAAGGCTTCGAGGCGACCGCCTGGCAGGGACTGTTCGCGCCGGCCGGCACGCCACGCCCGATCATCGAGAAGATCGCGGCCGAGGCCCGGCGCATCTGGAATTTGCCGGAGGTGAAGGTCCAGCTCAGCAATGCCGGCGCCGACTCCATGCTCTCGGAGAGTCCCGAAGCCTTTACAGCCTTCACCCGCGCGCAACGCGTGAAGTGGGGCGAGGTGGTGAAGGCTTCCGGCGTCAAGATCGAGTAGTTTGCGCGCCCGCTTCGGTCATTCCGGGGCGCTGCAGAACGGCGAACCCGGAATCCATAACCATCGGTGTTCCAATTGAAAGTATTGTGGTTATGGATTCCGGCTCTCGCTTCGCTCGGCCGGAATGACGGCGGGGAATCAACAGTGCGCTGATGGATCACACCCGCACCTCAAACCGCCCCATCGGCAGCCCAGTCGAGCGCCTTGAGGATCTGCGTTTTCTGCGCGGCCGCGGCGAGTTCGTCGACGACGTGCCGAGCCCCGGCGCGCTGCACGCCGTCATTTTGCGGAGCTCAGTCGCGCACGGCCGCCTCCGCGCGATCGACACGACGGCGGCGCTGAAGCGGCCGGGCGTGCGCGCTGTCATCGCGGCGCAGGAAATAGCAGGTAAAGCCGGAGGCGACATCCCTGTCATCACCATGCGGCAGGAGCTGCTGCCGGAATTCAAGCGGTACCAGCAGCCGGTCATCGCTAGCGACAAGGTGCGCTACGTCGGCGAGCCGATCGCCGTGGTGGTGGCCGACAGCCCCGCGCTCGCCGAGGACGCGCTGGAGCATATCGCGCTCGACATCGAGACGCTGCCGCCGGTGGCGGATCGCGCTGCCGCGCGCTCAAACCAACACGTGCTGTTTGAGGCGACCGGCCGCAACCACGTCATCACGCTATGCGCGCAAAAAGGCGACGCCGAGGCGGCGTTCCGCGACGCGCCCTACACCCGCCGCGAGCGCTTCCAGGTGCAGCGCTTCACCGCGGTGACGATGGAGCCGCGCGGCCTGCTCGCGCAATGGGATGACGCGAAGCAGCACCTGACCGTGTCCGGCATGACCAAGGTGGTGTTCCACAACCGCCGCATGCTGGCGCAGATGATGGATCTCCCCGAAGGCGCGATCCGCATGGTGGAGAACGACGTCGGCGGCGGATTCGGCGCGCGCGGGGAGTTCTATCCGGAAGACTTTCTGATTCCCTTCGCGGCGCGGTTGACCG
>JAWVFJ010000076.1:0-2564 GCA_033856275.1 Solirubrobacterales bacterium | reverse complement strand
CCGATCGCGCGCCGGGCCAGCGCGGCCTCGGCCCGGATCAGCCCGAACGCCCCGGCGGACAGGACGCCCAGCCCGCCCCCGCCGTACGCCGCTGCCATCGCGATCCGCCGCGCCACCCGCGCCTTGGTCACGCGTCCTCCGTCGTGACCCGTCGGCTCCGACGGGCGCGGTCCCGCTCCCGCCGGGCAGCGAGGAAGCCGCGCACGGCCTCCCGGGCCCCGGTCCGGATCTCCGGACCGTGGGTGAACGCGACCAGGTCGTAGTCCAGCTCGCCGAGGACCTCGGCCGTACGCCGGGTCAGCGCCGCGTCGGTGCACAGCATCCGGACCGGCCAGCTCATCCGGCCGAACGCGTTCCAGATCGAGTCACCGGTGATGAGCAGCCGGCTCGGCTCGTGCAGCAGCGACACGTGCCCGGGCGTGTGGCCGGGCGTGTGCAGCACCCGCAGGCCGCCGGCGACGTCGAGCACCTGGCCGTCTGTCAGCTCCTGCTCGACCGGGGTCGGAGCGGCGCCCCGGTTGCGCCGGAGCAGCCGCCCGCCGATGGTCGAGCGGTCGAGCACCGGCCCCTTGCCCTCCCGCAGGTAGGCGGCCTCGCGCTCGTGTGCCGCCACGGTCGCGCCGGTCGCGCCGCGCAGCCGGGCGAGGCCGCCGACGTGGTCGGAGTGGGCGTGGGTGACGACGATGCGGGTGACGTCAGAGGGTGCGACACCGATGTGGGTGAGGCCGGCGAGGACGGCCTTGGGTGCCCGCTTGCTCCCGGCGTCGACGAGCGTGACCTCGCCCTCGTCGTCGACGAGGACGAACGTGTTCACCAGGTCGCGCGGCGCGGTCGCCACGCGCCACACCTGGGGCGCGAGCTGCACGGCAGGAGTGCGGGCCACGGCGGCGAATCTATCGGACCGCCCGGCCCTGGCCAGGACGTAACGGGTCCCGCTCTAGGCTGCCGGTCATGCAGTACTACGAGTCCATCGTCGACCTCGTCGGCAACACCCCGCTCGTCCGGCTGTCGTCGGTGGGCCGGGACGTGCCGGCCACCGTGCTCGCCAAGGTCGAGTACCTCAACCCCGGCGGGTCGGTGAAGGACCGCATCGCGGTGCGGATGGTCGAGGCCGCCGAGGAGTCCGGCGAGCTGCGCCCGGGCGGCACGATCGTCGAGCCCACGTCGGGCAACACCGGGGTCGGGCTCGCGCTGGTGGCTCAGAAGAGGGGCTACGACTGCATCTTCGTGCTGCCGGACAAGGTGAGCCAGGACAAGATCAGCGTCCTGTCGGCGTACGGCGCGCGGGTCGAGGTCTGCCCGACGGCGGTTGCTCCCGAGGACCCGCGGTCCTACTACTCGGTCAGCGACCGCCTCGTGCGCGAGATCGAGGGTGCCTGGAAGCCCGACCAGTACTCCAACCCCAACAACCCGCGCTCGCACTACGAGACCACCGGCCCTGAGATCTGGGAGCAGACCGACGGGCGGGTGACTCACTTCGTCACCGGCGTCGGCACCGGCGGCACGATCACCGGCACTGGTCGCTTCCTCAAGGAGGCCAGCGGCGGGAACGTGAAGGTCGTCGGAGCCGATCCCGAGGGCTCGGTCTACTCCGGTGGCACCGGCCGGCCCTACCTGGTCGAGGGCGTCGGCGAGGACTTCTGGCCCTCGGCGTACGACCCGTCGGTCACCGACGAGATCGTCGCGGTGTCCGACCGCGAGTCGTTCCTGATGACCCGCCGGCTGGCTCGCGAGGAGGGCCTGCTGGTGGGCGGCTCGTGCGGCATGGCCGTGGTGGCTGCACTGCGGGTGGCCGAGCGGCTGACTCCCGACGACGTCGTGGTGGTGCTGCTGCCCGACGGCGGCCGCGGCTACCTCGGCAAGATCTTCAACGACGAGTGGATGGCCGACTACGGCTTCCTCGAGGGCGACAGCTCGGGCGGTACGACCGTGGGCGACGTGCTGCGTGGCAAGGGCGGCTCGGTGCCGACGCTCGTGCACGTGCACCCCTACGAGACCGTGCGCGAGGCCATCGACATCCTGCGCGAGTACAACGTCTCGCAGATGCCGGTCGTCAAGGCCGAGCCACCGGTGACCGCCGGTGAGGTGGTGGGCTCGGTCGGCGAGAAGGAGCTGCTCGACCTGCTGTTCGCCGGCCACGCGCACCTGGCCGACCCCCTTGAGCGGCACATGTCGCCGCCGCTGCCCATCGTCGGGGCGGGTGAGCCGGTCGCCGCCGCGACGGCTGCGCTGGAGAAGTCCGACGCGCTGCTCGTGCACGACGAGGGCAAGCCCGCCGGCGTCCTCACCCGCCAGGACCTGCTCGGCTTCCTGGCCGCGGGCTGATCTTGTCCCGGCCACCCACTGGTTTCGTGAGTGATCGTCGGGTAGGACTGGGCCACGTGGCCGGCGCAGGCCGGTGCGACCCTTCGACTTGGAGGCACCCATGGCACCCGATGACATGACCACTACCCCGACCGACGGTGACGCCGAAGGCCCCGCTGACGGCGGTGCGTCCGGCACCTCGGGCGAACAGGACGGCGGCGCGGACGGCGGTGCCGACGGCGGCGCCGAGGGTCCGGCCG
>JAWVFJ010000075.1:0-2607 GCA_033856275.1 Solirubrobacterales bacterium | reverse complement strand
CCGCGACGTCGGCCGGCGCGAGCCGTCGGACCGGCGCCGACTGGTGCCGGTGGCTGAGGTGGGTGCCGGGAGCCAGGTGGTAGCGAGGGTCGGCGGCCTCCGCGCCAGTGACCGGCGGGCCGCCCGGCCCGGCCGGCGAGGCGACCCGAAGCACTCCCCAGACGACAGCGATGACGACGAGGACGACGGCGGCCACGGTGAGCGGCGCCAGGCGGCGTTCGGTCTCAGCTCTCATGCCGCTGTGACGCGGTGCCGCGGCGAGGGGTTCCGTCCGCCCGGACACCCGGTGGGCCAGGGCCCGGTCAGTCGCCGTACGTGTCGAGGTCGGCGACGACTCCCACGGCCTGCTCGGGGATCGCCACCGTGTGCAGCAGAGGATGCGGGACCTCGGCCAGATGCTTGGTGACCTCGGCGGCGTCGGCGACGAGGTCGTCGAGCGAGCCCGCCTCGACCTCCGAGGGGACCTCCGCGTGCGGGGCGACAACGCTCACCCGCCCAGGGTCGCAGGCACATCGCGTAGGGGGAACGCTTACCCGCCGGTAGTCTTCTCCGGGTCCGCAGCACCGCCTCGAGGCAACCGCCGTCCGCTGGGAGAACACCACCGTGCGTATCGCCGTCACCGGCTCGATCGCCACCGACCACCTGATGACCTTCGAGGGGAAGTTCACCGACTCCCTCGTCGTCGACCAGCTGGACAAGATCTCGCTGTCGTTCCTCGTCGAGGACCTCGACGTGCGCCGCGGGGGCATCGCGGCCAACATCGCGTTCGGGATGGGCTGCCTCGGGCTGGACCCCGTTCTCGTCGGCGCGGTCGGTCAGGACTTCGCCGACTACCGGTCCTGGTTGCAGCGCCACCGCGTCGACACCAGCTCGGTGCACGTCTCCGAGCTGCGGCACACCGCGCGGTTCGTCTGCACCACCGACAGCGACCACGCGCAGATCGCGTCGTTCTACGCCGGTGCGATGCGCGAGGCCCGCGACATCGAGCTCGAGCCCGTGGTCACCCGGATGGGCGGCGTCGACCTGGTCGTCATCTCCGCCAACGACCCCGAGGCGATGCTGCGGCACACCGAGGAGTGCCGGGCGCGCGGCTACGCGTTCCTCGCCGACCCCGGGCAGCAGATCGCGTGGATGGACGGCGCCGGCATCCGGGCGCTCATCGACGGCGCGACCTACCTGTTCACCAACGAGTACGAGGCTGCCCTCGCCGAGCAGAAGACCGGCTGGTCGGCCGAGGAGATCCTCGACCGGGTCGGGACCCGGGTCGTGACCCTGGGCGCCAAGGGGGCCCGGATCGACCGCAAGGACGAGCCGAGCCTGCACGTCGAGTGCGCTCCCGAGGACCGCAAGCTGGACCCGACCGGCGTCGGTGACGGGTTCCGGGCCGGGTTCCTCGCCGGACTCGTCTGGGGCCAGCCCCACGAGCGGTGCGCCCAGCTCGGCAGCCTGCTCGCGGCGTACGTCATCGAGACCAAGGGCACCCAGGAGTACGAGCTCGGGCAGCAGCGGTTCCTCGAGCGGTTCGGCGCGGCCTACGGCCCCGACGCGCTGGCCGACATCGAGGCGCACCTGCACGCTCCGCGGCCCTGACCCCCGCAGCCTTCGCGCCGTCGTGATGCCGGTCGAGCCGCCGTCGTCGGCGTACGGCTTCGGCAGCCCTGCGTCGGCGCCGGACGGCGAGGAGCTGCTCGCGGTGGGCGCCGACCTCGAGCCGGGCACGGTGCTCGCGGCCTACCGCGCCGGGCTGTTCCCCATGCCGGTGTCGCGGCGCGGCATGATCGGCTGGTGGTCACCGGACCCGCGCGGGGTGCTGCCGCTGCGCGCCCTGCGGGTGAGCCGGTCCCTGCGCGGGGCCTGCCGCCGGTTCGAGGTCCGGGTCGACACGGCGTACGACGAGGTGGTGCGGGCCTGCGCCGACCCGCGCCGGCCGGGCGGCTGGATCCGCAAGGACGTCGTGGCGGGCTACCGCCGGCTGCACGAGCTGGGCTGGGTGCACTCCGTCGAGGCCTGGACGACGGGGCCAGACGGTCGTGACCGGCTGGCGGGCGGCCTCTACGGCCTCGCGATCGGTGGCCTGTTCGCGGGAGAGTCGATGTTCCACCGCGAGCGGGACGCCTCGAAAGTGGCGCTGGTGGGGCTGGTCGAGCTGCTGCGCGCCGATGGGGCGGACCGGCTGCTGGACGTGCAGTGGGCGACCGGGCACCTCGAGTCCCTCGGCGCGGTAGAGGTGCCGCGACCGGCGTACCTGGCCCTGCTCGCCGAGGCCCTGCCCCTCCCTCAACCGGGGATGGGTCTGGAGTAGGGTTCTGCCCGCGTAGACGAACGCCGGGAAGCGCCTCCGGCACGACCATTCGAAGGGGCAACGTTGGGTCAGTCCGGCTCCGCGCGAGCACGGCGTGCAGGCAGAGGTCTCCTGCTCGCCGGCGTCCTCCTCGCCACGCTCACCGCCTGCTCGTCCGAGGACATGCCCACCTTCGCGATGCCTGCCCGCGACGTCACCAACCAGGCGACCCGGGTGCTGTCCCTCTGGCAGGGTTCCTGGATCGCGGCGCTCACCGTCGGCGCGATCACCTGGGGTCTCATCCTCTGGCCCGTCATCGCCCACCG
>JAWVFJ010000074.1:0-2822 GCA_033856275.1 Solirubrobacterales bacterium | reverse complement strand
TTCGACCATGACCACGTGGAGATGACGACGGTGCGGCTGATGGCCAAGCTGCCGACCATCGCCTCCTATGCGTACAAGAAGTCGGTGGGTCAGCCGCTGCTGTACCCGGACAACTCGCTGGGTTACGTCGAGAACTTCCTGCGGATGACGTTCGGGGTGCCGGCGACGCCGTACGACGTCGATCCGACGATGGCCAAGGTCCTGGACATGCTGTTCGTCCTGCATGCCGACCACGAGCAGAACTGCTCGACCTCCACGGTGCGTCTGGTCGGGTCGAGCAACGCGAACCTGTTCGCGTCGGTGTCCGCGGGGGTCAACGCGCTGTTCGGGCCGCTGCATGGTGGTGCCAACCAGGCGGTGCTGGAGATGTTGGAGGGCATCAGGGCGGACGGCGGGGACGTCGACGCGTTCGTCCGCCGGGTCAAGGACAAGGAGCCCGGGGTCAAGCTGATGGGCTTCGGGCACCGGGTCTACAAGAACTACGACCCGCGCGCGGCCATCGTGAAGAAGGCCACCACCGAGGTGCTGGAGAAGCTGGGCGTGAACGACCCGCTGCTCGAGATCGCGATGAAGCTGGAGGAGGTCGCCCTGGCCGACGACTACTTCGTCTCGCGCAAGCTCTACCCCAACGTCGACTTCTACACCGGCGTCATCTACAAGGCGATGGGCTTCCCGTCCCCCATGTTCACGGTGCTGTTCGCGATGGGCCGGCTGCCCGGCTGGATCGCGCAGTGGCGGGAGATGATCGAGGACCCCGCCACCAAGATCGGCCGCCCCCGACAGGTCTACGTCGGCAGCGCCGAGCGCGACTTCGTCCCGGCGGGGGAGCGCTAGCCGGAGGACTTCACTCGTTCCCGACTCGTGCCGATAGGTCCACGATGGAGGGTGGCGAGGCGTGAGCGTGCCTGGGGCACCGCAGAAGCGGGCCGTCAGCTGGTGCTTCGACGTCGCCGTGATGGCGGTCGGGGGCATGGCCGGGCTGCTGGCCGTCCTGAGCCTGCTCTTCGGCGACCACTTCGACGCCCACTGGATCATCGCCCTGGCCGTCGGCGCGCCGATCACGGCCCTGATGAGCCGGTTCCCCCTGGTGGTCAACCGGCCGACCGGCGGCATCGAGGTCGGCTTCGAGTCGGCCGTCCTGGTCTTCCTGGCCTGTTTCGACGGCGGCGCCGGGGCCCTGGGCGTGTGGGCCGTGGGGCAGACGCTGTCGCAGTTCAGCAAGACCAAACGGTGGGACGTCCGGCTGTTCAACGTGGGCCTCGGCATCCTCTCGGGCTACGTCGCCCTCGCCGTCATGCACCGCGTCGGGGACCTGGGCAGCACCACCCCCCGCGAGCTGGCGGCCGTCGGGCTCGGCTGCGCGACCTTCTTCCTCGTCGACTACGTCGGGTCGGCGATGTCCATCGCGATCGAGGACAACAGCCCGCTGCTCGTGGAGCTGCGGGAGACCACCGCCCTCGCCGCGCTCGGCGTCTTCGTGGCGATCGACAGCCTCGGCTACCTCGCGGCGCTGGTGGACCGGCTGCTGCCCTGGTGGTCGCTGTTCCTGCTCGCCGTACCCGTGCTCACGATCCTGGTCGCCACCCGCGCCCTGGCCCGCGGCGGCGAGCACCGGCGCCGGCTTGCCGCCCTGTTCGATGCCGCTGCCGAGGCCCAGGTGGTCGACAGCTCCGCGACCCTGGAGGGCGTGCTGCGCACCAGCGCGCGCGCCGCCGTCGCGAGCCGGTTCGCGGACCTGCGCACCGAAGGGCCGCTGCCGAAGGAGATCGGCGCTCGGGTTCGGGCCGGCGGCAACACGATGTGGCTGGTTGCCCCCGCGGCCAACCGGGCCCGGGCGTCCATCGAGGCCGACCGCAAGGCGCTCGAGGCGCTCGCGACGGTCGGCGAGGAAGCGTTCGCGCGGCTCAGCCTGACCGACGAGATGGGGCGGCTCGCCCGCCACGACGCCCTCACCGGGCTCCCCAACCGCACGGTCTTCCTCGACCGGGTCGAGCAGGCCGTCATCCGGGCCGGCCGCAACGACTCGACGCTCGCCGTGCTGTTCCTCGACCTCGACGGGTTCAAGGGCGTCAACGACCGGTTCGGCCACGCCGAGGGCGACGAGCTGCTCAAGATCGTGGCGACGCGGCTTGTCGGCTGCGTCCGGGCCGTCGATTCGGTGGCCCGCCTCGGCGGCGACGAGTTCGCCGTGCTGCTGGAGGGGATCGAGGGCACGCACGAGCTCGACGTGCTCTGCCACCGGCTGCTGCGTGCGTTGCGGCGCGAGATCAGGGTCATGGGCCACGAGATCGTCGTCGGCGGCAGCATCGGCGTCGCGGTGGCGGCACCAGAGGACGACGCTCCCGGTCTGCTGCGCAACGCCGACATGGCGATGTACCGGGCCAAGGCCCTTGGCAAGGACCGGTTCTTCGTCTACCAGCCGTCGCTGCGCGAGGAGAACGTCCGGCGCCTCGAGCTCATCGAGGCTCTGCGACGCAGCATCTCGACCGAGCTGGTCGTGCACTACCAGCCGATCGTCGACCTGGTGCTCGGCCGGATCGACGGTGTCGAGGCACTCGTCCGCTGGCAGCGGCCCGAGGGGTTGATGTTCCCCGACTCGTTCATCGCCGCCGCGGAGGAGAGCGGCCTGATCACCGAGCTGGGTGAGCACGTGCTCTCCCGGGTGGTCGAGGACTCCACGGTGATGGCCGAGGCGGCGGGCCGACCGCTGACCTTCGGCGTCAACATGTCGGCCCACCAGCTGCGCGACCCCGGCTTCCTCGGCCTGGTGGAGCGCGCGGTCGCCGGGCTGGGCGACAACCATCTGGTGCTCGAGATGACCG
>JAWVFJ010000073.1:0-3440 GCA_033856275.1 Solirubrobacterales bacterium | reverse complement strand
TCATTGTCTGTCTCCCTGTACCGGCCGCCGGACTATCCGTCGGCCATACCAGAAGGGTTGCAGGGAGCGTGCCAAACGCAGAAAAAGGCCGAAAACCGCGTTTTTCACGACGAGCAGCGAACATCCTTGGAATCGCGCGGAACAAATGTTGGTAATTTGCGCCGACTATTGGCGGACGCAAGCGGACGGTCGGCGTCCGTTTTCGGACGGCTCAGCCGGCCGGATTGTGCCTGGCGAGGAAGGCTTCGACGCGCTTCAGGAAATCGACCGAATCCTCGACCTTGGCGAAGCCGTGGCCCTCTTCGGGATAGACGACGAACTCGTGTTCGACATGCGCCTTGAGCAGCGCCTCGTGGAGCTTCTCCGACTGGGCGAAGGGGACGTTGCCGTCCTTGCGGCCGTGGGCGATCAGCAGCGGGATGCGGATCTCGGCGGCGCGCGCGATCGGCGACACCCGGGCGAGGTCGAAGCCGCCGTCGCCCCGGATGCGGTCGCGCCAGTCGCGATAGTAGCGCTGGGCGATCCATTGCGAGCGGTCGAAGCGAAGCATCTCGCCGACGTCCGAGATGCCGGCGAAGCTGATCGCGCAGCGATAGATGTCGGGGTTGCGCACCGCCGCCCACATCGCCGCATAGCCGCCATAGGAGGCGCCGAGGATGCACACCCGCTTCGGATCGACCGTGCCGCGCGCGGCGAGCCACCTGACGCCGTCGTCGAGATCGTCCTGCATCCTGCGGCCGAACTGGCCGGAGGCGGCCTCGACGAAGGCCTTGCCGTAGCCGGTCGAGCCGCGGAAATTGGGCTGGAGCACGGCATAGCCGCGATTGGCGAGGAACTGGGCCCAGGGCTCATAGGCCCATTTGTCGCGGATGAACGGGCCGCCGTGCGGCATCACGATCAAAGGCAGCGCCTTGGCCGGGCGCCCGAGCGGAAGGGTCAGATAGGCGGGGATGGAAAGGCCGTCGCGGGCGGCGTAGCGCACCGGTTCGACCGGGGCGAGCGGCTTGCCGTCGAGCGCCGCATAGGGCCGCGCCAATTCCCTCAGCTCATGCCTTGCCCGGTCGAAGATGTAATAGGTGCCGGGATCCGACGCCCCGCCCGACCAGACGACCATATGGCGGTCGAGCGCGTCGCGCGAGACGATCCGGTTGACGGCGCCCGGCAGCCGGCGGTCGAGCCGGGCCTGGATCGCGGCAAGCGCCGGGTCGAGCCACGCGATCCGGTCGCGGTCGTCGGCATAGGAGACGGAATCGGGATCGCCGGTGCGCGGCGAGAAGCCGACGTCGTCGACATCGACCTCCTTATGCTCGAACACCGGCTCGCCGAGCGTGTTGGTGACGAAGTCGTAGCGGTAGAGGCCGTAGCGGCCGGTCGCCTTATTGGCGATCGCATAGCCCTTGTCGCTGCCGGCGACGGGAAGCAGCCTTTCGACGTCGGTCACGCTCGCATTGTCCGGGCGGCGGCCGGTGCCGACCTTGCGGAAGCCGGCCTGGGCGCTGTCCCGGTAGAACAGCCACCAGCGCCCGCTGTCGCTGCCGAGGCCCGCGCGGACGGTGCCGTCGCGGTCGGCGTACCAGCTCCACACGCCCGGATAGGGCTTGACCAGCTGGGTGGTCTTCAGCGTGTCGAGGTCGACGTGGAGCACGGCCGGGGTCTCGAAGATCGAGCGCTGGGCCGAGAGCAGGATATATTTGCCCTGCGGGTCGACGTGGATGACGTCGTCGCCGTCGATGCCGCCGATCTTGCGATCGAGGGGGCGGATCTGCCGGGTGGCGAGATCGAACAGGAAGAGCCGGCTCGTCCGGATCTCGCTGCCGTAGAGCCGGACGGGGATGATCAGGCTCATCAGGATCCGCCGGTCGCCGGCCCATCGGGCCCAGACGAACTCGAACTTGTCCGACAGGTCGATCCGCTCGAGGGCGTAATCGGGCCGGGTGAGGTCCGCCAGAACGACCGCCTTGCGGCCCTCCGAGACCGAGCCGGCGACCAGGTGGGTTCCGTCCGGCGAGATTTCCGGCGCGGTGAAGAAGGGCAGGGCGCCGAAGGCTTCGGCCGGGATGAGCGGCGGCGCGGCCGGTTCCGGAGGCGCCGCGCCCAAAGCGAGCGAGCCCAGCAGCGCCGCGCCGGCCAGCTTCAACATCGTTCGCGCCATGCTCAATCCCCCGAGGATGCGAGCAGCTCGGGCGCAGGTTACACCCGTCGCGAAGACTTTTCACCTGCGAAGCGAAGAAGCCCCGCCCGGAGCGAATCCGGACGGGGCTTCTTTCGGCCGCCGGTGAGCGCCGGTCAGCCGGCGCCGCCCGCCAGCGCCGCCAGCAGCAGCAAAGCGACGATGTTGGTGATCTTGATCATCGGGTTGACCGCCGGGCCGGCCGTGTCCTTGTAGGGATCGCCGACCGTGTCGCCGGTCACCGCGGCCTTGTGGGCCTCGGAGCCCTTGCCGCCGTAATTGCCGTCCTCGATATATTTCTTGGCATTGTCCCAGGCGCCGCCGCCCGAGGTCATCGAGATGGCGACGAACAGGCCGGAGACGATGACTCCGAGCAGAAGCGCGCCGAGGGCGGCGAAGCCCTGT
Organism: Solirubrobacterales bacterium; assembly: GCA_033856275.1. Classification (GTDB taxonomy): domain Bacteria; phylum Actinomycetota; class Thermoleophilia; order Solirubrobacterales; family 70-9; genus VRUE01. The sequence continues at coordinate 865 of JAWVFJ010000073.1, read as the reverse complement.
TCCTTGCCGGCGATCGCGGCGATCGCGAAATAGACGGCGATCGGGGTCAGCACCGGAAGCAGCGACGGGACGATCATCTCCTTGATCGCCGCCTTGGTGACGAGGTCGACGGTGCGGGCGTAATTGGGCCTCGAGGTGCCGTCCATGATCCCCGGATTGGAGCGGAACTGCTCGCGCACGTCGAGGACGACGTTGCCCGCCGCGCGGCCGACCGCGGGCATGCCGAGCGCGCCGAACAGATAGGGGAGCAAGGCCCCGAGCAGCAGCCCGACGACCACGTAGGGATTGGACAGCGAGAAATCGATGCCGCCGGCGCCGATACCCAGCTCCGGGGCATAATGTTTCAGATCGGTCGTATAGGCGCCGAACAGGACCAGCGCGCCGAGCGCCGCGGAGCCGATCGCATAGCCCTTGGTGACCGCCTTGGTGGTGTTGCCGACCGCATCGAGGGCGTCGGTGCGGGTGCGCACGTCCTCCTCCATCCCGGCCATCTCGGCGATGCCGCCGGCATTGTCGGTGACCGGCCCGTAGGCGTCGAGGGCGACGACCATGCCGGCGAGGGCGAGCATCGCGGTCGCCGCGAAGGCGATCCCGATCAGCCCGGCGAGCTGGTAGGAGACGATGATCCCGGCGCAGATGACGAGCGTCGGCGCCGCGGTCGATTCGAGGCTGATCGCCAGGCCCTGGATGACGTTGGTGCCGTGGCCGGTCTGCGAGGCCTTGGCGATCGAGCGGACCGGGCGGAAGTTGGTGCCGGTATAATATTCGGTGATCCAGACCAGCAGCCCGGTGACGGCGAGGCCGACGAGGCTGGTGTAGAAGAGGTACATGGCCGGGAACGACTTCTCGCCCAGCGGGCCGACCG
>JAWVFJ010000072.1:0-3514 GCA_033856275.1 Solirubrobacterales bacterium | reverse complement strand
GGACGTGACGGACTATCGGTATGCCTGGCAGGGATTTTATCGCTGAACGAATGGACACGATGAGCAAGTGCATTACGCTTGGGCTAGAGTAAAAATGGTCAGCAATAATTACTGGCGGCTGATAGCTGGCAACTAGGAAATAGAGATGTTCACACAGATAATTCTCTCTATCCTTCATAACTTCAGTTAGAGTGCTACCCACCTCGCCCACTGCACCGCAGCATCCACCGCATCTATCTTGTTCATGGCCGTTGTTGGGACAATACGGTCAGAGTAAGACGAAAATCGTATACTGAGGATACTGCCAGAAGAGAAAGAAGATGAACATGCATAACGGATTGGCAATCGAGAGTGGAGGCTGTCGATTATCAAACAAGAATCGAATCAAACCCTCACCAGTTTTAAGGCCAAGAAAATGATTCAGGCGGGAGAACAACCATTGGAGTAGGGAAGAACCATTTACCGGAGTAGGAGTAGAAAGGAGATTGTCAAACCTAATTCTCGGTATCGATTGTAACATCACAATGGCCAAAGAGGATTAGAGGCGAGGTGAGGCTGCATAAACTGTCCGGTAAACGAACGTGCTTACGTACAACAGAGAGTAAAAAGAAGAAAGTCCGTGGAAAGTGCAGGCCGAGAAAGTAGACACTTAATTTCGGGAGGGAGGCAGTCCTATAGAGCGGAAATGGCAGGCCGAAATATGATGGTGAATGCGTATCGCTGAATGAGAGAGTTTTCGAAACCGAATGAATCAGAGTGAGAATTATGCCAAGGCAACCAGTGGTTAAGTTGTGCTGGGGAAGGTGAGTACTGTGCAACCAACAATGTGCCCACTCACGTTGCATTACATGAAAAGCTCGATATTACCCTCAACATTTCCCTTTCACTGCACACGTCTCTCACCTCACGCTTCGTTTTTGTGCCCCCTTCTTCTGCACCTCTGGCTCCATACTGCCTCCCGCTCCAGCTCAAGTACGCGCTGCTTGTCACTTTGCCAGGACATCTCAGCAGTGCTTTCGGCTGCCACAACAATATAGCTTACAGCCACCGACGCTCAACAGTGCTTCGGGATCCTGACCCTCAAAAGCTTTTCGACATCAAATCTACAGAGCTTCCGCCGACCATGAATAGTGCCTTCATATCTGCCGGCCCTGAATAGCCAGTTTTCCTAAGTGGCGCAGCCGGCCTCTGGGCTTTTTAGCGTCCCGCAGATTAGGCAGGCTCGGCCGCAAAATCTGAGGCCTCCATTTGAAAGCCTACGCTGCAACAAGTCTGGCGGCCAGACCCCGCTTCATGCAGGCAGCCCGGGCCGGGCCGCTTAGGAACACAGCGTTCCAGTGTCCGGCAAAAAAGATTTCTGTGTGTTCGCTGATGGCAAAGCAGGAGTTCCTGGGGTTTCAGATTCCACTGCGGTCGTACCACTCAAGACGACGATGGAAACTCTGACGGGGCCCTACTCTTCTCCGCACTCTCTGGTTGGTTACCTTCGTTGTACTTACGTCTCGCGTTACCATTATTCATCTAAAGCTAACAATATTTCTGAGTGCCATTTGCAGCTATGCTCTGATGGACATTCTTCCCTCTCTTCATTCCTCTTCTCTTGCTACACCTCTGTTAATCAGCTGTCGATCTCTACCTTGCTATCTGTAGATCTCTACCTTTGCTATCTATCAATGGTTAATACTATCGTTAATAATTATTAGTAAGTGCATCCTTCCAGTCTGTGCTGTTCGTCAATTTTTGTTGAGATCAATCCAATACGAATAGAGATATTGAATTGACTATCGTACAAAACTGATTGTCTAAAGAGCAAAGAGAGAGAAAGACAGGCAAATATATATGGGAAAGAAGAAGACATACTCGGCTTCGCCGAGTATCACATCCGGAGACCGATGCCGAGCATCACTGCCGGGGGTTGGCCTACCCCTGGGCATGGGCTAGTGGCGGCCCATGAGTGCCGCAAGCCACTGGCCATATGCCCGGAGTCTTAGGCCGCTGGGGGCTGTAAGCCTCCGAACGCCACATAAGCCATGTGGCCAAATCCCGTGCCAACAATTTTTTACTTTTATAACTATTTCTTACTCGGATATTACTCACACATAGCGAAGCTACTATGGGTCGCATAAATCACAACCAAGAAACATGGAATCAAGTAAATATCTCTTAACTATTACATTCACTCCTCTCCATTACTGACTTCATCAGGTCAAATCAATAAGAAGAAGAGGTACTTTAACTACAAGGTCCTCACGTGGTAAAAAAACTATCCAAAATGTGATACGTTCTTAAGTTGCTCGATATTGAGTTACTGTTGCTAATAGTCTCTTCTATAGTTACTCGAACTTGTTTTTGTTACGGTCTTGTTGGACACGTGCAAAAAGATTGCAAGTTCAACCTTAATATTGCATATACTGGATAATTATATTTCTGACTTTCTCATTTCTAGGCTTGGCTTCAGCTGCCGACGATGGTGCTGCTCCGCCGCCAGAACTCACTTCTGGAAATTCCGGTAAGTTTGCCTTTAACATGCTGAAGACTACTAGATAATTATGTTTCTAACTTTCTCAATTCTAGACCTTCCTGTGTCTTCTTCTTCGGGTGGTGAAGCTCGGCCTACTTCCAATGGTTTTGCAATGACTTTTGGAAATATGACTTGTAATATCAAGCGAGCTTAGTTTTATTAACAATTGAACATTTCTGTCCATTGAATTAGAACATTGTGATGACCAAAATGGCTTCAACTAGAATAAGGACTTCACACAATCCCCAACCCGCACGAAAGGTCTGAGTATTATGATATCCGCTTATTGATCATTGTATTTATCTATAGTTGAGAATACTATCGCGAATACGACCTCGTATGACGTTATGGCTTGTATCAGGCTATAATTTGTATGAGAACACGGGCTTGTATGAACACTCAGGGTGATAGGTCGCAATGGGTAGATAGTGTTGACTAGGAGTTTGGCCCGGCGGCTTCCTTAGTCTTCGGAACTGGTTGACTCGGGGATGAGGCCGGTGGCTTGCAGCCCCCATCGGCCTCGCCTGTCCCCATCGGCCCCGCTTTCTCCCACAGGCCTCGTCTGCCCCCATGCCTCGGCACTGGTACTCGGTTTCGGGCTCCGTCTTTGGCAGTCATCATGGAGTTTTCCTTCCCTCTCTTTCGTATATAAGTCTACTGTTTTCCTTCTCCTGTATCGATAGACAATTGAGGTTCTTCGTTCTTTCTCTTTTGCTCTCAACAGATTGCAGAATAATCTGAGTGTTCCTGAGTTCCAATCCATCGCACCTCAAACAATGGTGCATTTGATGTGGCGAAAAGACGTGAGAGATGTCTATTATGGGCGTCTTGTACCTTTACATATGGCCAAATCGTGCGGAGGCGCGCATGGGCCTATGTCGATTGTTTCACACGGCCGGTTTGCAGTGTTTTTTCACTGTAGTCGATTGAAGTAGGATTGAAATGGTGTGGTGCACCTACCTACTGCTTCTACAATACCTTGCTGTACCGCAG
>JAWVFJ010000071.1:0-3310 GCA_033856275.1 Solirubrobacterales bacterium | reverse complement strand
GGCTCCCGAAGTTGATGACTCCGTAGAAGTCCTGGAGGAACGCCATGTCGGCGGTGAAGAGCCCCTCGATCTCGTGCGGCGTCACGAGCTCGAGGGTGCCCAACGTCGTCACGACCCGCGCCAGGACCAGCACGGTCAGGCGCGGGTCGTCCGGTCCCGAGACGGTGGGGTCGCGCAGCGGCTCCAGCTCGTCCCTCGCCGTCGCCAGGCGCATGGTGCCGGTGCGGTGGACCGCACCCCGCCCGTCGACGTACCCCCGGGGGAGGACGAACTCGTACTCGGTGGCCATCGCCATAGCGCTACTTGACCCGCTCGAGCCGCTCGCACTGCAGGGTGATGGTCTCCTTCACCGGCTCGTGCGAGTCGGCGCTGAGCTGGTCGGTCGAGATCTTGCTGGGCCACGCGTTGAAGAAGTTGAACCGGCACGCCTCGGCGTTCGTCGTGTCGTAGATGACGATCGAGCCGTTCTTGCGGCTCTTCGAGCGGTCGCCCATGAGCATGCCCTTGTCGCGGATCTCGTTGAACCACTTCCAGAGCTTGTCGTTCTTGCTGTCCGCGGGCGCCATGCGGGTGAGCGAGAGGTCCGGGGCCTTCATCTGGTTGCCCAGGGTCCGGACCATCTGGATCTTCCCCATCTTCCCGACCTGCTGGAGCGAGGCCACCTCCACCTCGATGTCGAGGCCGGAGATGCTGGACAGCACGCTCATGACCTCGCCGTCGATCTCGAGGAAGAAGTTCTGGGAGATCATCGGGTCGTGTGTGATCAGGTCGTTCGGCAAGGCTGCTCCTCAGGTCGAAGGGTCCGGGGTGCGCGGGTTATCCCGCGACCTGCTTCTGCTGGCTGATGCGGAACACCACGAACTCCGCGGGCTTGACCGGCGCGATGCCGACCTCGACGACGAGCTTGCCCATGTCGATCGACTCGGGCGGGTTCGTCTCGGAGTCGCACTTGACGTAAAACGCCTGCTCGGCCGAGTCGCCGAACAACGCGCCCGCTGTCCAGAGACCGCGGAGGAAGCCGGTGAGCGTCCGGCTCACGCCTTCCCAGAGGGTGACGTCGTTCGGCTCGAACACGGCGAACTGCGTGCCCTCCATGATCGTGGTCTCGATCATGTTGAACAGCCGGCGGACGTTGATGTAACGCCAGTCCGTGTCCGACGCGAGGGTGCGCGCGCCCCACACGCGGATGCCGCGGGTGCCGAACGGCCTGATGCAGTTGATGCCGATCGGGTTGAGCAGCGACTGCTCGTTCTGCGTGATCGAACGCTCGATGTCCAGGCAGCCGCGGATGGTGTCGTTGGCCGGGGCCTTCCACACGCCGCGGGACTCGTCGGTGCGCGCCCAGAGGCCGGCGATGTGGCCGGACGGCGGGATGAAGACCTCGCGGTCGCCGTTGACGCCGATCGGGTTCTCGACCTTGATCCACGGGTAGTACAGCGCGGCGAACGCCGAGTCGTACATCGCGACGTTGGAGCGCCACTCCATGATCTGCTGCGGGTTCATGCCGGGCGGCGCGTCGAGGACGGCCATCCGGTTGCCGTGCTGCTCGCAGTGCGCGATCAGCGAGGTCTGCACGGCCTTCCAGAGCCCGAGGTCGAGCGTTCCGTCGGCCTTGCGGGCGGCGGTGACGAGGTCGGGGACGACCACCATGGTGACGTCCTCGGCGACGGCCAGGCCGTTGATGCCGCGGCGCGCGGACTCGGACCCGGCGAAGCTCTTGCCCTGCACGGGCACCGCGACCGGCGCGGCCTTCTCCATCGGGTAGAGGCCGGGCTTGAGGACGTCGAGGAGCGAGGAGAGGTCCGCCTTCTTGTCGAGCTTCACCTCGACCTTGACCTTGGTGGACGTGGCGTTGATGACCTTGGCGGCGTTGCGGTCGCCGCCGTCGAGGGTGAGGTTCGGGTAGGTCTCCACGACCTCGCCGCGTTCCACGATGTTGATCGTGAACGGCGCCGGGCCGTCGGGCGCGTCCTCACCGCCGTCGAACGCGTCGACCGCGATCGAGATGTCGGCGTCCGGCTCGACGCTCGTTACGACGAGCGGCAGGCCGAGCGCCCGGTCCGCGGCCGGCAGCGCGCGCTGCGCGGGCAGGCCGGCCGGCTTGTTGTTCGGAACGCGGCACACGTACGCGATCGCGCCGCCGTTCTGGAAGTAGCCGTAGACGCTCAGCGGCAGGACGCAGCCGGGCGCGAAGCTGCCGAACAGCTGCTCGTACTGCGACCAGCTCGTGACCAGCCGGGGCGCGAGGCCCTCGGGGTCGTTCGGGTCGTCGTTCGGCGCGCGCTCGGTGAAGCCGACGAACGCCGCGATCGCTGTTGCCGCGGGGGAGAGGACCTTCTGGGACGAGGCCACTTCCTCGACGTACACGCCTGGTGCGGTGTAAGTAGGCACCCGGCAACACCCCTTTCAGAGTGGCCCAGGCCGGGACCCTCGCAGCCGCTCCCATGGGCGGTTGAGCGCAAGATATGCCTCGCCCGGGCCGGCATCAGGCGAATGCAGAAATTGGTGTCGCGAACTTGACCGCCCGGCAGGTGACAGTCCCGTCACCCGCTGGTCGTCATGGTCGCGCCCGGGTTCACGATGCTGATCACGCCGCCGCCGAACGCGCAGTTCAGCGTGCATCCCGCGGTCAGCGCGGGGCTGCCGTTGATCATCGTCTTGACCGCGCCCGGCTTCCACGGCCCGGCCGGGATCGGCGTGCACGGCATCGGGGTCAGGACACCGAGAGCCGCCGCCGTCGCCGCGGCCACGAGGGGGTTGGCGAGGGAGTTGCACACGCCGAACGGCGGGATGTTCGCCATCGGCGCCATGTCCAGGATCGTGGCCGCGGGCCGGCCCTCGATGATGACGGGCGGGCCCTTCGGGATGACGACGAGCGTCGACGGCGCGACGCCGAACGTGCACTGCATCATCCCCGCCATCACGGCGTTCGGATTGCCCACGTCGAGCCCTCCAGTCAGATCTTGCTGCCCTTGACGGACTTGGTGAGCGGCTTGCCGGTCGTCGTGACGAAGCAGACCACCGACCGGTCCCCGCCCTGCCAGCCGCGCGCGGAGGGGAGGAGGTAGGTGAAGAACAGCGACGAGTCGGCGTACGCGACGCCGACGTAGCCCTCGTACCGCTGCGCGCAGGCGCCGTCGGCGTACTTCTTCAGCACCTCGTCGCCCGGGTAGACCGACGCCGGTGAGGCGCCGCCGGCGGGCACGTAGTCCACCAGCGCGTACGCCTCCTGGGTGTGGTTGGTCGCGCAGGAGACCACGCGGACCTTGCTTAGCTCGGCCTTGATCTCGTTCGGCGGGACGACGCAGTC
>JAWVFJ010000070.1:0-3188 GCA_033856275.1 Solirubrobacterales bacterium | reverse complement strand
GGCGTCCTCACCAGGGACCGGCCCCCTCATTTTCGTTCGGCTAGATCAGTCCATTCAAGCCAAGGCTACCAGCGCTGTTCGGTAAGGGTGATTCCTCGTCCTCTGCTAGGTGATCACCCGATATCGTGGTGCACTCTGGCCGTGCATTGTGCCGATACCTTAAAAAAGGAGGCAACGATGCAGAACCCGAAGGCAGGATTCGCATTGGCTCTGCTTGTTCCCGCGCTTCTCGCATTGTCCATTTCTGAAGCGGGCGCGCAGAAGCAGTCAGCCGATGCGGCACGAGCAGAATGCTTCAGGCAAGCCAATGAGGCGGCAGCGGCTGTCAATATTGCTAGCACCGGTGCGACTGCAGAGAGGAACGCCAGGGGCGTTTCGGCCTATCGCGAATGCGCAAGGCGAATGGGAATCCGTCCCTGATGCAGTGTCGTGACACGGTTGCAGCTCCGTTGGAGCTGCAGCCGATCTGGCCTTACTTCGAGCCATAGCCGAATGAAAATCTGATCCTCTCCAGGTGAGTTTAACGTCGATACGTCAGTGGGTGTCCGAAGGACCCGCTACCGGATCGAACGATATAGAGGTCAGTAGGGTCATGAACTCATCGGGGCAGCAAAGCAGGCCCGCGGAGCCGCCCGTGGACGGTCCAGGCACTCTTGCGAGTGCGATTTCCCGCGCTGCCGGATTCTTTGGTTTCTGGCTGGTGCTGACCGGCGCCGATGCTAGCGATCTTGCGGCCGGGTTGTTTGCTGCTGTTGCGGCGACCTGGGCAAGTCTGCGCCTGATGCCGGCGCAGCAATGGAGCCTGCGTCCCATCAAGCTCGCCGAATTCGTGCTGCACTTTCTGCGTCAATCGATTGCTGCCGGGATAGACGTCGCATTGCGGGCGCTTGATCCTCGGCTGCGGTTGCGGCCGGGCTTCGTGGTCTATCAAGCGCACCTCCCGCCGGGCACAAAGAGAGATGCGTTCTGCGCAATCATGAGTTTGCTGCCAGGCACGCTTCCGTGCGGGCCCGCGGAAGGCAATGGGCTAACCATTCATTGTCTCGATGTGACGCAGCCGGTGGTTGAGCAGCTGGCTGCGGAGGAAGCCCTGTGCATGCAGGCACTCGGAGGAGCGCAACGCAATGGCTAGCTTCCTGATTGGAGCCGCGGGCTTCGTATTGGCGATGGTCGCGCTCGGTCTGATCGCGATTCTTTGGCGCCCTGCCGACGTTGACCACATGATGGCGGCGCAACTCCTGGGCACCGGCGGCGTCGCCATCCTTCTTTTGCTGGCTGCGGCGACCGAAACACCCCCGATCGTGGATGTTGCATTGCTGCTTGCGCTGTTCGCTGCGTTCGCAGCGGTCGCGTTCGTCAGAAGCGCGTCCGATCCGGAGAGCGAGGTACCGGAAACAGCGAGCGGCGGATGAATCTCGCGCTTGACATCTTCACCGTTTCGGTCGTCTCGGCCGGCGCGTTCTTCTTTTTGGCAGGCACGGTCGGCTTGCTCCGCTTCCCGGACTCGCTAACACGTCTGCACGCGCTCACCAAAGTGGATAATCTTGGCCTTGGCTTTGTCGTTCTGGGCCTGCTGCCACAAGCGAACGGGCCGTTCAGCGCCTTGAAGTTGGTGAGTATCTGGCTACTGGTCCAATTGTCAGGCGCGATCGTTACACAGCTCATTGCAGGCGCGGTTCGACAACACGGACCACATGGATGACCATTTTGTCCGTTTTCGATATCGGTCTTGTCGTCCTGATCCTGGGGATCGGGGCTTCGACGATCGCCGCGCGCGAAGCGTTCGCTGCCGTTATCGGCTTTGTCGTCTACGGGTTGCTGTTGTCCATCGCCTGGGTCAGGCTCTCTGCGGTCGATGTCGCGCTGACGGAGGCGGCGATCGGCGGTGGAATGACCGGCATGTTGATGCTTGGTGCGGTCGTACGCCTGCGCCTTGCCAAAGGCAGCGACACGCGGGCCAGCCTGCCAGTGCGTTTCTCGGCGGGAGTATTGTGCGCGCTTGTCACGGCAGGCCTTGCAGCCGCCATCCTGTCCCCGCCTGAAGCCATTCCCACCCTCGCACCGATGGTGATGGAGAATCTGGCGCAGAGCGGCCTCGGCAATCCTGTCGCCGGCGTTCTGTTCGTTTACCGGGCGCTCGACACGCTGCTGGAGAAAGTGGTCCTGATACTCGCTTTGCTCGGTGTCTGGTCGTTGGCGCCGGATAGCGTGTGGGGCGGAATACCGGGGCTGCGTGTCTATGCACGACCGAGCAGCACGCTGACTTTTCTCGCCCAGCTGCTGCCACCGGTGGGAATCGTTGTGGCTATCTATATGTGCTGGGTCGGCGCGAAAGAACCGGGCGGCGCGTTTCAAGGCGGCACCGTCCTGGCCGCGATGTGGCTCCTTGTCATGATCGCAGGCCTGAAGCGTGTGCCTTCGATCAGCCAGCCTTGGTTGCGCCTGCTGCTCGTCGTCGGACCGGTGATTTTCCTTGCCATCGGACTCGCCGGGATGGTGTTGGCGAATGCCTTTCTTGCCTATCCACCGGGCTACGCCAAACCGTTGATTGTCGCGGTGGAGGTCGCCTTGACGCTTTCGATCGGTGTGGCACTGGGCCTGCTGGCCGCAGGCCCGCCGGAACGGGTGCAACAGCGATGAACGCCGCAACGTTGTTCGGATTAAGTGGCGCAGCGCTGGTGGGCTTTGGATTGTACGGGCTCGTCACAAATCCCGAGCCGCTACGCAAGATACTGGCATTCAACCTGCTGGGAAGCGGCGTGTTTCTGGTGTTCGGCGTCGTGTCCAGGAGGGCCGCAGCTTCCGGTCTCGGGGGCGATCCAGTCCCTCAAGCGATGGTCATTACCGCGATCGTTGTTGCCTTCGCGGCTACGGCCATGGCTATCGCCCTGGTGCTGCGACTTTTGCAGGAAACCGGCCGATCCACGCTCAGCGCAGATAATTCTGGAGGCACAAATACGGACGGAGGCAACTCCTGATGCCGGACGCAAACGTCTTGCCCGATGCGACAACGACAGATGGAGCTCTTCTTGTTCTGGCAATCGTATTGCCGGCCGCGGGCGTTCTGTTGTCGTTCGTCCTCGGCGGGCGGTACGCTGAACGGATTGCTTCCGTTCTGCTGCCCTCCGGTTTCTTCCTTGCAACCATCATTTTCGCCGACGTGTGGCAAAGCGGCGACCGATTGATCT
>JAWVFJ010000069.1:0-2565 GCA_033856275.1 Solirubrobacterales bacterium | reverse complement strand
CGCTGATCGTGTGGCTGAGGGCGACGACCGGAGCCGAGCCGAGCGGCGACAGGGTCGTCGGCCCCTGGAAGGTCGTTGCGCCGTCGAGGTGCTCGACGTTGCGGTTCGCCGACAACAGGGTCTCGAGACCGGCGCGGAGCTCACCGCCCTTTGCCGCAGGGTCGCCGGGCATCTTGTCGAGCACCAGTTGCACGAACGACGGCGGCGTCGCGTCGAGCAGCACCATCCCCGCTACGGCCTTGCGATGACTCTCCGCCCAGGTGACCGCGACCATGCCACCGAGGCTGTGTGCGACGAGCACGACCGGCCGCTGCATCTTCAGTGCCTTCAGCACGCCGTCCAGGTCGTCGGCCATGTCGGTGAAGGTCTGCCGCCGCGGCGGCTTGGCGCTGCTGCCGACCCCGAGCCGGTCGTAGGCACAGACATGGGAGAAGGCGCCGAAGCGCGCCTGGACGTCGTCCCACGCCTTCTGCATCGCCGTGTCGTAGCCCGAGAGGAGCAGCACCGACGGCTTGTCGGCCGCGCCGGCGCAACGGGTCGCGAACTGACGACCGTCCACCGTGACCTGCTTCACCGCCTCGACCCGCGCCTGGTGGCTGACCGTTGTCGGGCTGTCGTCGGTCCGGCGGGCATCGTCGACGAGACCGCAGGCGGCCAGCAGCCCTGCGAGAGCGCACACGACTGCGGTCAGGCGTCGGCCTGCTGGGTGATGAACGGTCTCGCCGGAAGCCATGTCCCCGTACCCGTCGTCAGTCGGCGGGCGGGTGGTGCCGCTCGTGCAGCTCGTGCTGATGGATCGCGTCACCGGAATGCACCGGGTCCTCCAGGGCCTCGGCGTCCTCGTCGAGGTGACCCGCGTCGGGGCGCGCCCGCTCAGTGGCATCGCGGCGGAGCCGCTCAGTGGCATCGCGGCCGACGTCGTCACCGTGCTCGACGGTCATGTCCGCACCGTACGGCAGATGCCTGGGCGCGGGTACACGAACTGCCCGGCATACGCTGACGCCGTGACCGAGTTCGCCTACTCCGACCTGCTCCCGCTCGGTGCCGACGACACCGACTACCGGCTCGTGACCGGCGAGGGGGTCTCGACCTTCGAGGCAGGCGGGCAGCGGTTCCTGCGGGTCGAGCCGAGCGCTCTGACCCTGCTCACCGACGAGGCGATGCACGACATCGCCCACTACCTGCGGCCCGCCCACCTCGCGCAGCTGCGCCGCATCATCGACGACCCGGACAGCAGCGGGAACGACCGGTTCGTCGCGCTGGACCTGCTGAAGAACGCCAACATCGCAGCCGCCGGCGTGCTGCCCATGTGCCAGGACACGGGCACCGCGATCGTGATGGGCAAGAAGGGTGAGGGGGTGCTCACCGGCGGCGACGACGCGGAGGCGATCAGCCGCGGTGTGCACTCGGCCTACACCCGGCTGAACCTGCGCTACTCGCAGCTGGCGCCGCTGACGATGTGGGAGGAGCGCAACACCGGGTCCAACCTCCCGGCGCAGGTCGAGATCTACTCGACTCCCACGCCGCCCGGGTCGGCGCCGTCCTACAAGCTGCTCTTCATGGCGAAGGGTGGTGGCAGCGCCAACAAGTCGTTCCTCTTCCAGGAGACGAAGGCGGTGCTGAACCCCGAGCGGATGCTCGCGTTCCTCGACGAGAAGCTGCGCGCGCTCGGCACCGCGGCCTGCCCGCCCTACCACCTCGCGATCGTCGTCGGCGGCACCAGCGCCGAGTTCGCGCTCAAGACGGCAAAGTACGCGTCGGCGAAGTACCTCGACGCGCTCCCCACCTCTGGATCCCTTGCTGCGCATGGCTTTCGTGACCTTGACCTCGAGGCGCAGGTGCTCGAGCTCACCCGTGGCTTCGGCATCGGCGCACAGTTCGGCGGCAAGTACTTCTGCCACGACGTGCGGGTCGTGCGGCTGCCCCGGCACGGCGCCTCGTGCCCCGTCGCGATCGCGGTGTCCTGCTCTGCCGACCGGCAGGCGCTGGCGAAGATCACCGAGGAGGGCGTGTTCCTCGAGCAGCTCGAGCGCGACCCGGCCCGCTTCCTGCCCGACGTCACCGACGAGCACCTCGCCGACACTGCCGACAGTGACTCCGACGTCGTGCGCATCGACCTCACCCGGCCGATGGACGAGATCCGCGCGACTCTCTCGACCCTGCCGGTGAAGACCCGGCTGTCGCTGTCCGGTCCGCTCGTCGTGGCCCGCGACATCGCGCACGCCAAGATCAAGGAGCGGCTGGACGCCGGCGATCCGATGCCGGCCTACCTCCGCGACCACGCCGTCTACTACGCCGGGCCGGCCAAGACGCCCGAGGGTTACGCGTCCGGCTCGTTCGGCCCGACGACAGCCGGCCGGATGGACTCCTACGTCGCGCAGTTCCAGGCCGCGGGCGGCTCGTTCGTCATGCTGGCTAAGGGAAACCGCTCGGCGCAGGTCACCGAGGCCTGCCAGGCGTACGGCGGCTTCTACCTCGGCTCGATCGGCGGCCCGGCGGCCCGGCTCGCGCAGGACTGTATCAAGAAGGTCGAGCTGGTTGACTTCCCGGACCTCGGAATGGAGG
>JAWVFJ010000068.1:0-4642 GCA_033856275.1 Solirubrobacterales bacterium | reverse complement strand
TCGCCGTACGAGCCGCAGCCTCGGGTTGCCCGTGGGCAGCGTAGGCGCTCGCTAATCCGCCAAGCGCTACTCCACGGTCGCGTCGGTACACGTCTGGCACACCGGGCAACGTCGTTTCGTACAGCTGGATCGCACGCTCGGGCTTGCCGAGGGTCAACCAGCAGCCGGCCCGCTGCACCTCGATGTAGCTCGCCGTACAGAAGGAGCCGTGCCCTGCACGAGCGTCGCCTGCTGCGTCCGTGGCGGCCCACATGTGAGCCTCATCGAGCTTCCGGTGTGCGGCAGCTTCGTCTCCGTCTAGGGCAAGTCCCACTGCCTCTTGCTGGCTGATGGCGGCTCGCATCGGTGTCGGGAGGTCTGATCCCGCCCGACGCGCCGCCGCGGCAAGCCCTAGCACCTGGGCGGCGTTGCCAGATGGCACTGCCTGCTGACTGCGACGGAACAACACCCATGAGGTCATGAGCGGATCGTCAGCCTCGATTGCCCACTCCAGAGCCCGGCCACTCCAATGACGTGCCTCGGCCATCCCGCCGCTGTCTTCATACAGCCACGAGGCAGATTCGGCGTACTGGGCAGCAAGCCGCACCACTTGCGGTCGACCAGCGGTGGTGGCGGCCGCCAGCAGTTCGTCGATGGTGCCGAGTTGAGCAAGTACGCCGCTCAGGGCATGTCGAGGGCCGAGCAAGTTGTCTGTCTTGACAAGCAAATGCCAATGCTCGCGGAGATGCTCGACAACTGCATCCAAGCGTGGTCCGCCGGCCAGCCTGGTGGGCGCGACTGAGCGGCTGCTGGCCAGCTCATCGGCTGGTTGCGGCAGTTCGTGTACATCGTCCAGAAGCGCACCGAGCTCATTGCTCGTTATGCCTAGTGCCTCGGCCATCATTGGCCGGAGCCACGGCTGGGGAGCCGTATCGGCAGCTTCCCAACGCACCACGGTCGAGCGATCCACGCCAAGCCGGGCGGCAAGGGCCTCCTGGCTCAGACCGGCGGCCTTCCGCCGCTGCGCAAGTCGCACTCGTCTGCTTGCCATGACTCCATCATCCAGGTCCGGCCGACCGTTGACTCAGCGGCGGCGCGTCATCAACGCGCCTTTTCTGCATCAAATCCGCTCTGGCTCCTGACCACCGTAACCGATGAACTTGTCATGGACGGACCAGAGGTGCCGAGCCTTGCATCCGCCGCTGGTCCGTCATCCAAGAGGTCGTCATGATCGACTCGTCAGGGGAAAACAAATGCGACCCGGCAACAACATCCGAGAAGCCGAATGAACGACTACACGCGCCCGCTACTCCTTGGCTACGTCCTTAAGCACCTGCTGATGTCCGATGGCGAGCTGGCCGACATCAAGGTCCAGCTGGAGCAATTCGCAGCTGTTGAGGGGTTCGCGATGGGCACCACCTACGTCGAGGAGACTGACACGACGCCGGCGGCGTTCGAGGCTCTTATCGCGGCGGTCAACCGCTACGAGGTGACCACTGTGGTCATTCCAAGCCGCCTGCACTTCGCGGCGCTCGCCGTGACGCATGACGTCAAGGACACCTTCGAGCGTGCGACTGGTGCTCGGGTCGTGATCGCCACGCCATCTCCGTGATCTGGCGGAACCGGTGGGGAGTCGTCCTCAGACCTCCGTGCGGAGTGATCGCCGCATACTCCATCGGTTCCGTCGCAATTCGTCTCTGCCTGAGCTCCCCGACCCTGTATCCCCTGACGGCTCAGGCAGGGACTCCAAAGACCGGCTGGCGCAGCGCAGAGGGCGAGGCTGCTCTGCGCCAGCTGTTCCACCTCCGAGGCTCGGGACGGAGACCTTGGGGAAGCGCCGCCGTCCCTCGTCGCGTGCGCCTGACGAGGGACGGCGCGTGGGCTGTTCACCGATCGCTTTCGAGAAGTGAGGCAGATATGTCCCAAGTCGAACAGATGAAGATGCAGCTCCATGGCCTGGCCGATCAGTCTCGTCAAGGCGTGGCGAGCCTGGCTGGGTTCAAGCAGCGCTTCGAGCAGTCCAGTCAGCAAGTACAAGCACTTATCCGTGGATCGGCCACCGGCGCTGATCGTCATATCGCCGCGGTGCTCGAGGCTGCCGGGAAATCGGTTGAGCAGGCCGTCCAGGCGCTCCAGCTCGCTGAGGCGGGCTGCCGCAGCTATGCCGACCAGATCTAGCCGACGCCGGCAACCACCATGCCCTCGGAGCTGCAGCGGGTCGCTGAGCAGTTGCTCGCCACGTTGGACGAAATCCCGCGTGTGGTGGCCTATCTGCACGACCGCGCGAGCAAGTACCGGGAGTCGGCCGGATGGGTTGGCAACCTGAGCAACAACCCCAGTGCCCGTATGGCCGCGGTGCAACTGGAGGAAGCCGCCCGTCGATGCGAAGAAGCAGCCCACCTCTTGTCGATGGCGCCTCCCAGAGCACGCAGCTGGGTCGAGCAGATGGTCAGTGGCGTGCGCACCGCTGAACCGGCCGGAGGCTCCACAGCCCCGGGAGCGGATTCGCGAGGCGGAATTCCGCCCCTCGCGGACCACCGGCGGGACGATGACCGGGCTGAGCCAAAAGCCGGGGCATCTGATCGGCGAAACTTGCAGCTTGATTTCACTGATCTGAGCCAGAGACAGCGCCCTGTTGCCGACGAGACTCGTACCAAGCCAGCCGACCCGTCAAGGACTCCCCCGCCAGGAAAGGTCATCGAGCTGTCGACGGCCGACCCGGACCACAAGAAGTCTTTGAACAGGCCTCCGCCGAACTCGACTATCCGCGTCGACAAAATGTTCGCCTTCGATACCGACGACTTGGGCCGTGTCATCCGCGCCAGCGCGATCCTGGATGTCCTCGACCTTGACCATCCACGCGACCTGACCGCACAGCGCACGTTGATCGGCAAGCTCCCCGGAGATCATGCGGGTCACATCTTCGCCCGAATCTTCAGGGGCCCTATCGGCAGCATGAACCTGATTCCGATGGAAGCCACCAAGGTCAATCTCGGGCAGTACGCAGTACTCGAGAAGAGGTGGCGCAAGGCAATCGAGAACGGCGAGCAGGTCGAGGTATCGGTCGATCTCAGCTACGGCGAGCGGCGGCATCGCCCCGATATCATCGTCGTCTATCACAAGATCGGCAGCGGCAAGCGCCTCAGACTCCGGATACGAAACGTACCCAAAGCAGAAGAGGAATGACGATGTCCCTCGACAGGAACACTGAGCTACTCACCACCATCGGTCGATCGATGGTCGCTTCTGCGCCCGACCAGTGGGAAGAACTAACTCTCGTCGTGAGCGCCGTTCACTCGATGATGGAGTCTGGTCTGGAAGCCAAGAGGGTCGACGGAAGCATCATCGACACGGAAGCCATCGACGACGCCGGCGAAGAGGCGGTCGAAGAGCTTCGTGAGGTCATGTACCAGCCGGGCAACGGAACCTGGTATGGCGCAAGGTTCACCGTGGACGCGGCAGGCAAGTTCGAGGCGGACTTCGACTACGACAACCCGCCGCTGGATGGCGACGCAACGGTAGAGATGCTCGCTGACGATCAGGCGCGGTTCCCGCGGTCTCCCGACCAACTCCCTGACTGGCACCCGGCCAAGGCCAAAGTCTGAACCCGTGCCGGATTCATTCACTGACCTGCTTGCAAAGTGCACCAGGACGGCTCTGAAGCTGGAGTTCCGCGACCAATACATGATCGACGACCCCGCTTACAGCGCCTGGCAGGCAGGTGATCTCGACCGGGCGGTTGGAGAGTATGCCGGTTGGACGGCGACCGCTCGCGACGCAGTTGAGCGTGGGATTCAGATGAAGCGTGCACGGGTCGTCAGCGAACCGGTTTCGGAGTACATCGCCTTTGAGCATGCGGTGACGTCGCAGGTCAACATCGCTGCCGGCGAACGGATCCGATGGGTTGGCCGTCAGCGGGTATCAGACCTCGCGTTGCCGGGTAATGACGTCTGGATCTTTGACGACCGGGTCCTGCAGTTCTGTCTGTTCGCCGACGATGGGCGCTTCGTGGGCAATGAGCTGAGCATCGAGCCCGTAGTGGTCAGGTTGTGCGTGTCCGCTTTCGAGGGTGCGTGGGAGCGTGGCGTCGACCACGACCAGTACAGGTTGCGGCATACCTGACCCGACTGACCAAGGCCCTAGTCCGGAGCATCGAACAACACCGTAGGCGAGGAGGCGACGTACTGCTGTGCTCAAGGGCCAGGAATTCGCACGGCTCTTCGAGTCGTTCGAACGCGATGCGTTTCGGTTGGTGATCAGCCTAGGAGGTCCGGGGCCTCGAGAGGCGGGCGCGCGGTACGGCGTACTGGGTTAGGTGTTGGCTTCAAGGGTGGTGAGGTCTCGTACTGCGTAGCGGTGGTGTTCGGCTTCTTCTTTTAGGACTACTTTGAGGCAGCGGCGGACGACGTACTCGCGGTCGGGGTAGGGGTCGGCGGGCTTGCGGGTGCAGACTCGGTCTAGCTCGGAGTCGGTGAGGGCGTCGACGACTTGGCGCATCGTGGCCATGCGGGCTCGGCGTGGGGCGAGGACCTCGTCGAGGGTTGGGGTGGCTTCTAGGGTGAGGCCGAGGGCAGCTGCTTCGGCGGGCGGCATTCCGCCGGCGGGGAAGCCGAAGGGGTGGTACGGGGATTCTTCCTCGAGTACGGCGTTGCCTAGCCAGGCG
>JAWVFJ010000067.1:0-2630 GCA_033856275.1 Solirubrobacterales bacterium | reverse complement strand
GCCTGACCGAGTACCGGCGCTGGCTGCAGGCCGAGCGCGGCCTCACCTTCGCCGGCTACGACGAGCTCTGGCGCTGGTCGGTCGACGACCTCGATGGCTTCTGGGGCTCGATCTGGGATTTCTTCGGCGTCCAGGCCGACGGCGACCGCACGACCGTGCTCGGCTCGCGGGAGATGCCGGGCGCGCACTGGTTCCCCGACACCAGCCTCAACTACGCCGAGCACGTCTTCGCCGGCAAAGACGGCGCCGAGACCGCGATCCTGCACGCGTCCGAGCTGCGAGAGCTCGGCCAGCTGAGCTGGGGCGAGCTGCGCGAGCAGGTCGCCGCCGTCGCCGCGGGCCTGCGCGCGGCCGGGGTCGGGCGCGGCGACCGGGTCGTCGCCTACCTGCCGAGCATCCCCGAGGCGATCGTCGCCTTCCTCGCCGGCGCCTCGATCGGCGCGGTCTGGTCCAGCTGCTCGCCTGACTTCGGCCCGGCCAGCGTCATCGACCGCTTCGCCCAGATCGAACCCAAGGTCCTCTTCGCGGTCGACGGCTACCGCTACGGCGGCAAGGATTTCGACCGCCGCGAGACGATCGCCGCCCTGCAGGAGGCGATGCCGAGCCTGGAGCGCACCGTCGTCCTCCCCTACCTCGACCCCGATCCCGACCTTTCCCCCCTGCGCGACGCGACCACCTGGGGCGAGATGCTGGCCGCCGGGGCCGGCGCCGAGCTGAGCTTCGAGCGCGTCCCCTTCGACCACCCGCTCTGGGTCCTCTACTCCTCCGGCACCACCGGGCTGCCGAAGGCGATCGTCCAGGGCCAGGGCGGGATCCTGCTCGAGCACCTGAAGAAGCTCAACCTCCATGTCGACGCCCACCCCGGCGACCGCCTCTTCTGGTTCACCACGACCGGCTGGATGATGTGGAACTTCCTCGTCTCCGGGCTGCTGACGAAGGCGGCGATCGTCCTCTACGACGGCAGCCCCGGCCATCCCGACATGTCGGTCCTGTGGGACCTGGCCGAGCGGGCCGAGGTGACGATGTTCGGCACCAGCGCCTCCTACATCGCCGCCTGCATGAAGGACGGCGTCGAGCCGGGCGCCGGCCGCGACCTCAGCCGCCTCGGCGCCGTCGGCTCGACCGGCTCCCCCCTCTCCCCGGAGGGCTTCGACTGGATCTACGAGCACATCGGCGCCGACACCTGGCTCTTCTCGACCAGCGGCGGCACCGACCTCTGCACCGCCTTCGTCGGCGGCGTCTCGCTGCTCCCCGTCTACCGCGGCGAGCTGCAGGGCCGCGCCCTCGGCGCCGCCGTCGAGGCCTGGGACGAGGAGGGCCGCGCGGTCGTCGATGAGGTCGGCGAGCTGGTCGTGACCGCGCCGATGCCCTCGATGCCGGTCTGCTTCTGGGGCGACGAGGACGGCAGCCGCTACCGCGGCAGCTACTTCGAGATGTACCCGGGTGTCTGGCGCCACGGCGACTGGATCGAAATCACCTCTCGCGGCACCGCCGTCATCTTCGGCCGCTCGGACTCGACCATCAACCGCTCCGGGATCCGCATGGGCACCAGCGAGATCTACCGCGCCGTGCTCAGCATCGACGCCATCGTCGACGCCCTCGTCGTCGACATCCCCCGCCGCGGGACCGAGGGCTGGATGCCGCTCTTCGTGGTCCTGCGCGAGGGGGCCGAGCTCGGCCCCGAGCTGCCCAAGGAGATCGCCCGCCGCGTCCGCGAGCGCTGCTCCCCGCGCCACGTCCCCGATGAGGTCTTCCAGATCGCCGAGGTCCCACGCACGCTCAGCGGCAAGGTCCTGGAGGTGCCGGTGAAGCGGATCCTGATGGGGACGCCCGCCGCCAAGGCCGCCAGCCGCGACTCGCTCGCCAACCCGGCGGCGCTCGACTACTTCACGGAGATGGCGGCGGGCCTGGACACCTGAGGGATGCCGCCGCCGGGGTCCTGCGGCCGCTCGATCGCGCGCATCCCCGCCAGCACCGCGAAGCCCCAGCCGGAGGCGACGAGGATCCCGCCGAGGACGTCGCTGGGGAAGTGCCAGGCGAGGATCATCACCGAGCAGCCGACGGCGGCGACCAGGCAGGCCCCGACGAAGGCCACCGCGGGCCGCCACTCGGGCGCGGCGACGAAGAGGAAGGCGATCGCGATCGAGGCGGCGGCGGTCGAGTGGCCGCTGGGGAAGGCGACCGGGCCGAGCTGGTCGTGGCCGAGGACGGGCTGGAAGCGCGGGTGCGCGAGCGCGACCTTCAGCACCTGCGTGGTCAGGTTGGCGCCGGCGACGACGACGATCGCGGCGACGGCGTCGACCGGGCGCCCGCGCCAGAGCGCGATCCCGCAGGCGACCGCCAGCATCACCAGCAGCGACCCCGGATCGCCGAGGTGGACGATGCGGTGGGCCAGCGAGCCCCAGTGCGAGCCTTCGTGGGAGATGAACTTGGCGAGCAGGGTCGCGTCGGCGCGCTGCGCCGCATCGATCCCGTAGGCGACCAGCGCCAGCAGGACCAGCGCGGCCGCGCAGCCGAGCCAGGCCGCGACCGGGGCTTTGACGCTCTTCGCCATCCCAAAACGGTAGCGAGAGGGGCTTAAGCGCAGGTGATCTGGGCACTCCGGGGCGTGCCGCGCCGCGGAGCGCCTC
>JAWVFJ010000066.1:0-2620 GCA_033856275.1 Solirubrobacterales bacterium | reverse complement strand
AAAACTTCCGTTGCCGAGTATTTGGCTCAGTGCTGTCAATTTTTGACTCGCGGCGCGCGTCGTGGTGCAGGTGGCGCGTCACGAGGCCGACCCAGACCACGATCAGCGCAGTGAGGATGACCTGCTGCAGTGCCAGCGGCAGGCCGCTCTTAACCGAGCCTGCGCCGATGAGGGCACCGATGAGGCCGGCGAAGCTCCAGGTGCCGTGCAATCGGTTCATTAATGGCTGTCCGTGGATTTTCTCCAGGCTCACACTCTGGGTGTTCATTGCGACGTCGAGTGAGCCTTGGAACGCGCCCCAGAGCGCGAGGGCAAAGAATAGGGCCGTGGCGCTGGGCGCGAGCCCAACTATGATCGCAGCCGCACCGTACCCGGCCAGCGTGGCCTGGATGACCACTTTACTTCCGAGGTATCCCAGCAGGGGTGCGGACGCGAGCATCGCCACGACCGAACCGATGGGCGCGCCCATAAGGATCATGCCGAGTGCGCCGTCGCTGAGGTTGAACTCGCGCTTGAACTCGGGGATGTGCGCGACCCACGAGGCCAGTAGCACCGAGTGAGCGAAGAAGACGCCGGTGATCGCACGGCGGGCTCGCCTCACCGCGACCGCGGTCTCGCCGTTACGCGAACTCAACGCGCACCCCGGCCGCACGAAGCTTCGACACCGCATCAGGAGGGGCGCTGAAGTCGGTGATCAACAGGTCGACTGCCTCCGGGCTGCACACGACAGCCATCGCGGTCCGGGCGAACTTCGTTGCATCAGCCACGACGATGATGCGCGCCGATGAGGCCAAGGCTGCTCGCTTGATGGCGGCGTCCTGCAGGTCGTGCGCGGTGATGCCAGTCGAAGGGCTCAGACCGCAGCAGGTGAGGAAGTAGGTGTCGAACCTCAACACCGCAAGCGACTGCTCGGCTAGTGGGCCGATGATCGATCCTTCGCCCTGGCGTACGGCGCCGCCAGGCAGCAGCAAAGACACGCTCCGCGACCCACTCAGGACCTCGATTCCCTGGATCGACAGCGGCATCGCGGTGACCCGACGATCAGCGATTTCCCGGGCGATAGCTACGCCGGTCGTCCCGCTGTCGATCACAACGAGCTCTCCGTCGCGCACCATCGAGCTGGCGACCCTGGCCATAGCCGACTTCTCGGCCGCCTTCTCGATCTCACGGAAGTTGAACGGGACTTCTTCGCCACGGATGGCGGCGCTCATCGCTCCCCCGTGGACGCGCTTGAGTACACCGGCGGTCTCAAGCTCGGTGAGGTCACGCCGGACCGTGACCTCCGATACGCGCAGCTCACGCGCGAAGTCAGCGACGCTGACCCGCTCGGAGACGGTCAGCATCTCAAGGATCTTGGACTGCCGCTGCATAGTTCGCAACGATACACCAGAGTGACCGTTCGTAAGTATCGTTGATCTGATTGATCACGAGCGAGCTAGAGCACCAGAGCGCGCACGACCACCCGTCGTAGCTGGTCAAATGGGCTATTTATGGCGATCCGGCGACAAGTCTTGCGACAGAAGGCGGCTTGTTATACGTTCAGTTGGTGATACGTATCACCAGAAGGAGTGCTCGATGAAGTCTGAACCGGTGAGCCGCAAGATCCGCTGGGGAATCGTGGGGGCCAGTCGTGTCGCCGACGAGTACGTGATCCCGGCGATCAAGGCCGACGATCGCAGTGTCGTTGTCGCACTGGGCACGTCTTCAGCGCCAGTCCATGCACAGGAGATTGCGTCGCGCCACGGCGTGGAGTGCGTCTACGGCTCGGTCCAGGAGCTGTTCAACGACGACGACGTCGACGTGGTCTATATCGGCAGTGCCAGTGAGCGGCACCCGGATCAAGCGGTCGCGGCGGCCGCCGCGGGCAAGCACGTTTTGTGCGACAAGCCGCTCGCGCTGACCGCGAGCGATGCGATCAAGGTTATCGGCGCATGCCAGAGCAACGGCGTCATCCTCGGGGTCAACCAGCAGTTCCGCGGTGCCGCGACCCATCAAGCGATGCGCAAGGCGATCCTTGATGGTGTGCTCGGCGAGGTTCGCGGCGCGCGGTGCG
Source organism: Solirubrobacterales bacterium (assembly GCA_033856275.1). Taxonomy (GTDB): domain Bacteria; phylum Actinomycetota; class Thermoleophilia; order Solirubrobacterales; family 70-9; genus VRUE01. The sequence goes on along the minus strand of JAWVFJ010000066.1, from coordinate 567 downwards.
CGTTCACGGTCCAGCTTCCGCCTCACGCCACCGGATGGCGTACCTCCGGGCGGGCCGCCGGCGTCGCCATGGACCTGACGGTCCACACCGTGGACACGCTGCGTGCCCTGCTGGGTGCGGACGTGACGGCAGTCGCCGCGTTCGGCGCGAATCAGGGACTGTGCGCGTCCCCCAACTTCGACCTGCTGTTCGGCGCCCTGCACTTCACCAACGGCGCGATCGCCACCTTCCACGACGCATTCACCATCGGGCACTCACCAACCGCTCTGGAGGTCTACGGCTCCGAGGGTTCCTTGATCGGCACCGATGTTTTGCGTCAGTGGCCCGGCGGCAGTGTCGTACTCCGCCGTGGCGGCGAGGTAACCGAACTCGACATTGAACATCACGATCTGTACGAGCCGGTTGTCTCGGCGTTCAACCTAGCCGTTCAGGGCAAGGGCGAACCGACCGCGACCGGACTGGATGGGCTCAAGGCGCTCCAGATAGCTCAGGCCGCTGTCACCTCGGCTCAGACGCGACAGATCGTCGAACTCGCGGCGTAGCAGGCGATTCCCACAGGCCGGGATT
>JAWVFJ010000065.1:0-3271 GCA_033856275.1 Solirubrobacterales bacterium | reverse complement strand
ATCAGGGCGAGGGCGCCGACCAGATCTACCTGGAGACCGCCGGAATCGTCACGACGTTCCTGCTCGCGGGCCGCTACTTCGAGGCCCGGGCCAAGCGCCGCGCCGGCAAGGCGATCCGGGCACTGCTGGAGCTGGGCGCCAAAGAGGCCCGGGTCGTGCGCGACGGGGTCGAGGTGATGATCCCGGCCGAGCAGGTCCGGGTCGATGACGTGTTCAGAGTGCGGCCCGGGGAGAAGATCCCCACCGACGGTCAGGTCATCGAGGGCGGTTCCGCGGTCGATGAGTCGATGCTGACCGGCGAGTCCGTGCCGGTGGACAAGACCGTCGGCGACCGGGTGGCCGGCGCCACGGTGAACACCAGCGGCGCGCTGAGCGTGCGAGCCACCGCCGTCGGCTCCGACACCGCACTCGCGCGGATCGCCGCGCTGGTCGCCGCGGCCCAGTCCGGCAAGGGCCAGGCCCACCGGCTCGCGGATCGCATCTCGGCGGTGTTCGTGCCCGCGGTGCTGGTGGCCGCACTGGGCACGTTCGCCGGTTGGTGGCTGCTGGGCGACGACCCGGGCAGGGGGCTGATCGCCGCGGTGGCGGTGCTGATCGTGGCCTGCCCCTGCTCACTTGCGCTGGCCACCCCGATGGCGATCGTGGCCGGCACCGGCCGAGGCGCCAGTCTGGGCATCCTCATCAAGGGCGTCGAGGTGCTGGAGCGCACCCGCACGATCACCACCGTGGTCTTCGACAAGACCGGCACCCTGACCCGCGGCGAGATGACCCTGACCGACACCGAGGCCGAGGCCGGCGTCGACCCGGGCGAGGTGCTGCGCCGGGCCGGGGCGGTCGAGGCACACAGCGAGCATCCCATCGGCCGGGCGATCGCCACCGCGGCCCGCACTGCTCACGGCTCGTTGCCCGCGGTCACCGGGTTCGCCGCGGTAACCGGCTACGGCGTCCACGCCCAGCTCACCACCGCCGACACCACCGCCGACACCACCGCCGACACCGAGGCCGAGACGGTATGGGTGGGCCGACGCACGCTGGCGGCGGAAGCCGGCCTGGTCCTGCCCGATGAGCTCGCGGCCGCCGCCGACCGGCTCGAGGCCCAAGGACGCACCGCGGTGTTCGCCGGCTGGGACGCCCAGATCCGAGGCGTTCTCGCCGTCGCCGACACGGTCAAGGACGGTGCCGCGGCCACGGTCGCGGAGCTGCACCGGATGGGCCTGAAGGTCGCGATGATCACCGGTGACAACACCCGGGCAGCCCACGCGATCGCACGGCCGCTCGGCATCGACACCGTGCTCGCCGAGGTGCTGCCCGCGGCCAAACAGTCCGAGGTGACCCGGCTGCAAGCCGCCGGCGAGGTCGTCGCCATGGTCGGGGACGGGGTGAACGACGCCCCCGCACTGGTGGCCGCGGACCTGGGCATCGCGATCGGCACCGGCACCGACGTGGCCATCGAGTCCTCCGACCTCACCCTCATCAGAGGCGAGCTGGCCGGAGTCGTAACCGCGATCCGACTGTCGCGGCGGACGTACCGGACCATCTGGCAAAACCTCGGGTGGGCGTTCGTCTACAACCTCGCGCTGATCCCGCTGGCCGCGGCCGGGCTGCTCAACCCCGTCATCGCCGGAGCGGCCATGGGCTTCTCCTCCGTCAGCGTCGTGACCAACTCGCTGCGCCTGCTGCGCTTCCGCGATACCGGAGTCCCCGCCACGGCGCCGGCCCGGCAGGGGCAAGCGGACCGGGAGTTCGTGCGAGTCCTGCTCCGTACCGGCGGCTGGATCGAGGGCTACCGCCGCGCCAGCACCACCGCCGACGTCCTACCCGAAGACCTCACCGCCACCGGACTGCGGCGTCGCTGGCGGGGCTACGACCCCGACCAGGTCCGCACGGTCCTGGACCAGGCCAGCGTCGACTACGCCGGCGCACTGGAACGCATCGGAGCCGAAGCACAGTACAGGTCTCAGCTCCAGGGCGAGCACCAGGCGCTGCGAGAGCAGTTGGACGCGCTCACCTCGGCCGCGCGCCGCGACGCCGAACAGACCCGCCGCGACGCCGACACCCAGGCCAACGCGATCACGCAACGCGCCGAACAGTCCGCACGAACCATCATCGACCAGGCAGAACAGGTCGCCGCCGCGCACCTGCGCCACGCCGAGGCACTCCGCGCCTCGGCCGGTCGAGACGCCGATGCCGCACGCGCCAGATTGGAGAACGCCGACCACCGCGCCCACCAACTCGAACAGGACGCCCGCCGGCGATGGGAGTCCACCCGCGCCGAGACCGAGACCCAGTTCGACAACCTCCGCCGGGAGGAGCGGCGGTTCGCCGAGCGGGTTCGCCGCGCCGAGTCCACTCTGGCGGCGCTGCGCTCCCAGGTCGCGCTGCTCGACCAGCTCCACCACGCCGAATCTGTGCTGGCGACCATCCACACCGACGTGAGCAGCACGGCCGGCAGCGCTGCAGACGCCGAATCCGGGCCGGTGGGAGAGCCCACGTGACCGCACCGGCTGATGCCCGCGACGCACCCGGACACCGCTGGGGCAGCATGGTGACCATGACGTCGGGGAAGGACAGCGAATGAGCCTGGCCTCGTGCCTGCTGATGTACAGCTTCGCCGTGGTGGTCCTCGCACCCGGTCTGCTGGTGCGGCTCACCCACGCCGGCACAGCTCCCCGCCTCGGAATCCTCGCCTGGCTCGCCGCGATCGTCAGCGTGTTGGCTTCCTGGTCGGTCGCCGTCGTCGCGATGGGCGCCGAGCTGATCCGCGACCGGACCCACCCTGGCCACGCGGTGGCCGCGTCCTGTGTCGGGCTCGTGCGCGCCGCGGCGGCCGGGCAGCACGGTGTCCCGATCCAGCTCGGGCTGTTCCTGCTCATCGCGCTGATCACGTCAGCGATGCTGGTCCTGAGCGCGCGGTTGGTCCGGTCAATGTGGCGGGCGCGGACAGCGACCCAGCAGCACGCCCGCATGGCCCAACTAGCCGGACAACGCAACGACCGGCTGCAGGTGGACGGGCTCGACGCGAGGGTCCTCGACACCCCGCAACCGGCCGTCTACTGCGTGGCGAGCCGACCGCGCATGATCGTGGTCACCAGCGCCGCGTTGACCGCGCTCGACCCGCCACGGCTGCGGGCGGTGCTCGCTCATGAACGAGCGCACCTGGCCGGACACCACCATCTCGTCGTCGCGTTCACCCGGGCACTGGCGAAGGCCCTGCCGCGCGTGCGGCTGTTCACCCTCGGCGCCGCTGAGGTCGCCCGGCTGCTGGAGATGG
>JAWVFJ010000064.1:0-8276 GCA_033856275.1 Solirubrobacterales bacterium | reverse complement strand
AATACCTCCTTTGTTTCTACTAATACACCTCACTGCGATAAAAGTTTGGTTATTTAGTTTGTAAATAATTACCCCTTTACATCTTTTTCGTTATTTGCACATAACAGGATAGTAATATTATTACTATTTTCTATAAGGAGCTTAAAATAAATTATTTTAAGTTGGTTGTTTTATGTTATATCATTAAATGACTACATCTATCGGATGTTATTATAAATTAAATAAAAATATGGATTTTTCTCGTTTAGATTCTTTTCGTTTTGATTTCTGTGGCCCAAATTTTACTTTTCGCTCTATTGAGGATTTTTTATGTGAGTATATTTCTTATATTTCATTGCTTAAAACAGAGTGTGAAAATCACCCAATCGCTTTACATGCATCAGGAACTTGAAGAATTGTTGTAGAATTAGACACCGTGGAACACGATGAAATAACTAAGGGAATAGAGGTTGACATGTCAAAAGGGTATAATCACTTATATTTAACTAGGGTTATAAATCAAGTCTGCACTATTAATTCTGTAATGCCTTTAAGAACTGTTTATATCACAATATGAACAAATATCGAACTGGAGGATGAAGATTAGGTTTAATTTAGGTATCTTAACTAATAAGATTAATTATTAATCACACTATGTGTTGTATGGAGAAGAGTCATTTGAGATTAAAGCCATATAATAATTTAAAGAATAAAGGTTTAATTATTAACTAAAGATTAATAATTACACCTTTATTTTAACACAAATTCGTTATGGGATTATCCTGTTAATGATATGGTAGTTCTTGACTCATTATCAATATCTTGTAACTACATTGTTGGGGTAGCTACCTAATATCCTCCAATAATCAGGGTAACGAAATAGGTTACTTTAAATCTTTTTTTTTATAAAGCTATCAGAATCACAATTAATTTAAAACAATGTCGAAGACCAATTACGTTTATCCTGACTTAAACGAGGGTAAAAATAAAAAAACTTTAGTTTTACCTTCTCATAGTAGCCAATTTCCTTTCAAAACTGTGGCCCAATCATGTTATGTATCAGGAATGCAAGTATATGATGAAACTAAGAAAATAGGTCTACCCAATTTCCTTTTAAGTGGCGTGATTCTTTGCTACCAGCTTCCTAAAATTTATCATCCTATTCTTAATCACGTGTTAACAATAACTTTATATATTTATTTTGATTGTGCTACAGCTCAGGTGAGATGTTTTACAGTTTGTTTTAACACATCCAATAAAATAGATATTTACAGTTTTATAAATTATTTATATGTAAATAAAATATTAACACCACCACTAAGATTTAATCTGCCACTCCCCAAAGGGAGGGCTATAATATTAGTACCACCTCGTTATTTTAAATCAGAAGTGCTCGACCATATTTATCCCACTAAAAATACTATTTATAAAATCAATCCTTTTTTCTGGAAGGATAAAAGAATGCCTCTTGCTATTAAAAGACTTAATACATTTATTCATGGTAATGAAAAAAATATAGTTAAAGCTAAAAACGGAGAGATACTTTTTGAAAATATAAAAAAAGTACTTAGCTGTTATAATTATGAGACCCTTAAAAATTTAAATAAATTAAATAAAATACCTAATTATAGTGTGGAAGATGGAATAAATCTGGGTATGCATTTAGATTGGGATAATGTTAAATGTTCAATTACGGAGTAACAATGTTATATTTTCGCGGACCTTTAATAGTTAAATAAGGTTTATTTATAAACCTTTATTTCGAGTATGAGATTAAAGTTTATAATATTCAAGGACTTAGGACTATCTTAAGGATTATTTAACAATATAATAAATTCATGTCCTAAAACAACCAACTTAAAATTAGTTATTCTAGGTTATTCCTAAATCTATCATAGAGTAAATATAATAAATTAATTTAAGTTCGCTAATTTTAAATAAAGGTTTATGACTAACCTAATTAGAAAAAAGAGAGGCCTAAATTAAATTAAAGGAGAGCAAACATCTAGAAATAAACCAAGGTACCAGGACGTTAGAAAACCGGCTATAAACCATTTCAATTTATGTATTTGGTTGAGAGTATAAAAGAGTTTACGATATTGCATATGCTTTATTTTATCCTTAAATAAATAGCCATTAGGCTTAATATTTAGGGATTTAAAAATATAACCTCTTTGAAAACAATTTTTAGTTTTATATAATTTGCATAATAAATAAAAGGATATTATTATAATAACTATTAAACTAAGTGGGAACAGGGGAAAATTATTAAATACTTCCCTAAATTCCAAGGGACAAGAAATTATATAACCACTCGCCGAAAATTCAACTTCACTTATTCTAGAGGATGCAGTATAATGTTTGCTTAATTCTTCTGACATTTTCTCTATAATTGCCTTCTGGGCTTCGCATGTTAAACTAGAAACATCAGAAAGGTTATTTAACATTTGACCCCCTGTATGCATTGACTCGATAGCTATTTTATTTGAATTAGCACAATGCTCAGTAAGAATTTGAGCTTTTTGTATAGCAGATTCTAATTTATTTACGTTTTCTACTGACTCTGCAATAGATTTAGCTTTATGTAAGACTGTTTCTGCTTTATCCGTGGTTGTGTCTAATTCTACAATCAATCTTCTAACAGACTCTAAATTAGCTTTCATAGAATCCATAAGTGAATTAGTAGCTTTAAGGTGGGACTCGGAAGTGTGCATAGCTATATCCATATTCTTAGTCAGTGCAGACAATGTTTGCTCAGCCGTACTAACTGTTTTATTCAGGTTTTTTATCACAGTTGAAGCAGAATTTAATGTACTCTCAGTAAGATTTGAAGCGTCAGCAATTTTATCTAAGTTTTGTGAAGCAACACGGTTCGAATTTAAACTATCAGACGCTGTATTTGAGTTTACGAAATAATTTTTTATATTACCTCCTAAACTATTTAATTTATTTCATGCAGAGTCTAAGATGGATGCTTTTACAGGAACATCTGATAAACCACAATCGCTATCCGTATCTATATCTAGGTTTTTAGATAAACCGTGGTATAATCCAACACCCCAAGTTCAAATAGATGGAGCATAATAAAGACCAACAGCTGTTAAAGCACAACCTCCACCTATAAATACTCATTGAAGAGGGGTAATGCTATTAACATAATTTAACCCATTTTCAATTAGAGTGCTTGAGGATTGAAGCAAATCAACGTCTGATTTAGAAGTGTAGGGTCTGTTTGAAGATTCAATATTTGTATAGATATCCTCTTCAATAGGTTTACTATCCGAAGGTGAAATATTTTGCCCGTTATGTTTATCAAATTCGGAATAGATTTCTTCCTTGTCGTTAGATACTGCAGGTTTAAAATCTTGTACTTTATTATCATCTGGCAATAAAGGAGTAGTTATATCATTTATTTCATACATATCTTTACTAATTGTATCATCTTCAAGGTAATCTATATGGGGGATAATATTTAAAATAATACCACCTATTACTAAACAAGCCCGAGTTAATAATCTAAAGGCTATTTCTAATAAGCTTCCATCCACAATGTCACGATAATAAGGGTGCCAACCGACTCAGATATTACTTAACCAAAAAGAATATAGGCCCAAGCAGAAGAAAAAGGCAATAAATAATTTAAATATAATATTACCTATTGTAAGATAAAGGAACCATGTTTTAGAATTAAGGAAGGAATTTCTACGTTTTGTAATAGTAATTTGGATAGGTATTAAATTTTTCATTAATTTTTTCATTTTTATTTTTTATATTATAACCATCATGGTAGAACAATATATGCTTTTTTCATATATTATCCCTTAAGTATTTTGGCTAAGTAATTTACTCAGATGGGGCTTTAAGCAAAATATAAAAATTACTCTTCTCCCTCTTACGCACTCAATATCGTGATTAGATTTTATATCTCTAGTTAGATAGCCTATATGTTTTAAACCGATTGTAAAGTTAAGATATAAATAATAAAGGTAATATATCCATATGTATAATTAATTAATTTTTGTAATGAGATATCTTTTTTTATATGGTTTAGTTATATTTCCTTTCATCCGTCGAGTTATAGTACCAGAACCCATATTTAAGGCTCTTTCAACTTTGCGATAACTGGAATATATCGTAGTTTTATTTAATTTTAAATCAATAACTTGAATTTTAAATCCTAAATGATAACTGCTTACCTTACTAGGCAGACAAACATCCAATTTAGCACTAAACTCGGGCGGTGTGGGCGGTACAAATATAACTGGTGGAAGAGACGGGTAAATCCTAATAATATGCGGGACTGGTTGTGGAAGATATATAATGTGGCTAGAAGGTAGAGATAATAAGCTTTTAGGTGGGTTTAACCTTAAGTTAGTTGTTATTAAACACGGTGAATTAAGATAAAATAAAATAAAAACTTTTCTTTTTATTATACCATCCTCTAAAGTTAAGGGCTTGGTATCAACAAATTTACCACAACAGTCGTAGACTATTTCACGCTTATTTTCACTTATTGAAAGTGTATATTTTTCAAGATTAACGTATATAGTAGAATCGGTTAAGGATCTTTTTCATTTGTATTGATCAATCACCAAAGTGCTTCCTTCATACATAACTAAGAATAGGTGTAGATAAGACAAAGACACTTTTACACCTTTGATTTTATTAATAGTTAATTTATTTTTATACGGGCTTTGCAATGACCCACCGTAAACTTTAGGTGCAGGGAATATACCTGTTTTGAAAGTGTACTCATACTTCATTTTTCCTAAAATTTTAGCACTTATTTCGGCAGGATCTAAATGACAGTCTACTTTTATTCCGTCCGTATCCATAGCCAGTATATTATTTTTATATTTAGCTAAATAGTGGGACATCCTAATTCTAGAGTATGCGGAGATAGCTGAAGCTATAGGTACAGAGACATTAATTTCTTTTAAGTCGCTTTCCGGATTCTTATAACTAGTTAATACTAACTGATCATTTATTTTTTTATTTTTAACTTTACTTTTTTCATATAAAATTTTCTCACTCTCATCATGTGTAACAAGTTCATTGATTTCTAGATCTGGGTCCATACCAAATCTTCCATATAGAGCATTTAATAATAATTTAATAATAAAATATAAAGGTGAAGAGGAATCTACTGAACATTTTATTTTGTATAGCACATCTACATATCCTTCAAACACATTTTTTCTCTCAAATAAATAACCTTCAATAATTTCAAACTTATATCCATATTTTTCAGCATTTTTAACTTCTTCGCTAAAATACCATCCTTCTCAATTACCTATAGGACAAATAGTTGAATAGGATCCGCTAGGATTTATATAGTTAGTCGGTAAAAATGGAATATACATATCAGGTGCTTCTACTTTAACATGAAAGAAACCAAATGGATCTTTATCAATTATATAAGGATTTCCTTTAAAATATCTAGGTGTTCCTACAGGCATAGGGTATTCTGCCATTACTGAGGGATATAGAGAGTTAACATCATATGAATGAATATCTTTTCCCTCTGGTCTATATACATCCGAAATACCCCCAAAATAACTTAAAGATATGTCTTTATATATTTTCAAAAGAATTTTAGGTATGTTTGCATCCTTTAAAAAATTACTTCTAAATATTTTAAATGCTATAGAAGGGAGAGTGGGGCGTCTTGTAATATCTACCTTAAATAAATCAAAAATAGTTTTAGAAAAAACAGCTATAACCTGATGTAAAGCAATAGTATCTACTTCACAATAATGGATGAGCTCCCTTTTTAGTACTCAATCTTTATCTAAATATTTTTTTATATATTCCGCGTAAACATCTAAAGTAAATTCTTTAGTATAGGATCCTTTAAATAATTTATAATCTGGGACTATACCCTTATAATCAAAGTTAAAATTTGGTAGATTAAGAAAATCTATAGGAAAATCAATTTTTGGAGTTTTAACATCAAAATTTTTACATAGTTTTCTAAGTGAATGTGGTAATACCAAGTAGGAATCATTAAAATATAAGCTAGCCTTTCTTAAATTCTTACTATTAGCCTTAGAAATTACAAATGTTAAAGTAAGTTGGATAATTCTATTTTCCCTAATTATAAAATCCAATTTACCTAGCTTACTTAATACATCAATCATAAAAATAGAATCAAAATATGAAAAATTATGAATATATATTTTTTTGAAATAATACTTTCTCTTCATTAAATATCTAATAGCTGTTTCCATATCATTTTTCCATCTTTCACTGTTCGGAAAGAGAAAACTTTTACTTTCCATCCCATCAAAAATAGACATGCAGATAGGTACCATTTTATTCCCTATCATTCTTGTTTCAAGATCTAAAGTAAGATAGTTATCTGTTTGTTTTTTATCTTTTTTTTCCGTCTCAATGAATTTTGTAGGCTTTTCTTCTTCATAAAATATTAATTTATCGCTGCTGTAGTAAAATATTTTTTTTCTTTTAATCCCTTTAGTTTTTTCTATAAGTACACGCTTGAATCGCGTCAGGTTCTCCGCTTTTCTGTCTAGTAGATAATCCGTAAAAGTATATAGAATATTTCCATCTTTGTTCATTACTAAAACCTCATAATTATCTTCATTAATTCTGATTAAAGAGTTAAATGTATACCCCTCACTTAATGAGTTTGTCGATTTATTTTTAACAAATGCAGTATCATAGTTATCACTGAAAATAAGATCTGGCCATACACTTAAATCCATAGTGGTCGGAAATTTAAAGCCTTTATACTCAAAATACTTTGAATAATCTTTAATAGTTCTATTCATCTCACTCTCAGGTCTAAGTTTTTCATATTTAGTACCTTTAACAGTTTTCAATGGTTTAAAATCAAAATAAATAGTCCCCTTCGGTAAATTTAGATCTATGTCTATATCCATCTCACTACAAGACATTTTGTTTGTTAAATCAGGTATGAAGAATATTTGTCCTAATATAGAAAGTAAAACATTAAATTCACTCAACGTACTAACTTGTGTAAAAGAACATGATCTAAATTCCCCATTACCCAGATTCATTTTAAATATAATCGCAAAATATTTATATTCTTTATAAATTTTTTCATAGAAATTGAAAAATTTTTCTAACTCTAAACTAAGTTGTTCTACACCTACATAAGGATAGAATTTGTCAGAAGTATACGTGTTTCAGAAGGTGCTAATCTCTTTAAACCCTGTATATTTATTTGGTTTATTCTGATTTGTATTTAACTCCATCCCCGACGAATATGTTCTATTGAAATTTTTATCTCTTTTATTAACTAAATTTCAATTATATAAAAACCTTTCTGATATGCGGACCCCTAAATTTATTTTTCTATCTTTACCCGCTATTTTATTCGCAATATTTTTAATATACCCTGGAATTCATCCAGCTAATAAACCTTTATGTTTTTTATTTAAGTTAAATTCTTTAACTCAGAATCCAAAAGATTCTTTATCTAAGTTTTTTATATCTCTAACTCCACTTTTTATCATATCAATTACTGATGGTAGATCGTAGGTTTTACGAGAGTAAGGCATTAATAATACACCAAACATAGAGTTACATTTATTAATTAATAGTGTATTAATGAAATATTTAGGGGCTCAGATTCTCACCTCTTTATCTTTAAATTTAGTTTCTTCTAAAGTATTATAAATGAAAGATGTAAAACTTTTATAATAATTTTTACCAAAGTGAATTTTATGATGCGTAATTGTACGACTATTAGTGTCATAAAATATAAATAAAGATGTTGGATTAACACCTAAATTTATTCTTATTATTAAAAAAATAGCTTTACAGTTAATTTTTATGCTATGGACAGTAGAAAAACTGTGAAATTTTTGATGTACCCCTCCTCACGACCCGACAAATGTAGCATTTAAAGATGTTAAAATTCTTTTCATATTTAATTTATTTTTATTACGATAAACGATTCATGATATTGGCAACCCGTTTATACAGTGGGGTTCTTCGTAGTTGGACTCTCGCCGCTATTACTACACCCACCACTTAGTTGTAAGTGTGCAGAGGAGAACTATATACCGATCGATTATGACGCCTATGTTTTCAAGCTAGGATTCGCTATATTACCGATTTTAATCTTCCCTGGAGATTCTAGGTTTTTCCATTCTAATAATGATATAATAATCAATATTTACTTATAGTAATAATATTACTATCCTGTTATGTGCAAATAACGAAAAAGATGTAAAGGGGTAATTATTTACAAACTAAATAACCAAACTTTTATCGCAGTGAGGTGTATTAGTAGAAACAAAGGAGGTATT
>JAWVFJ010000063.1:0-2809 GCA_033856275.1 Solirubrobacterales bacterium | reverse complement strand
TGTCAGTGCCCGGGATGTAGTAGAACCCTGCACCGTACAGGGAGCAAACCTTCACGTATTCGACCGGCTTGGCCTTTACGGGAAGATCGGCGGCCTGTGCTCCCGAAACCGCAACGAGACCCGCTGCTGAAACGAGGAGAAGACTTTTCACCATCTTCATTGTTGTTCCTCCGTGTTTAATTCGGTGGGAGGGTTCGGTCTTCGGCGGGTGCAATGTGCGCCCCCTTGGAAGGTCCCCTTATCTCCCCGCGACCGGCCAGAAACCAAATCTAAAAGGCATCCAGACGGCACGACTTGGGGAAGCCCCCCTCTGTCGCGTCCTTACCTTAGCTGTGGCGAACAGGCAGGCAATGAAGAAGGGCGCTTCCCACAGGCCTGCTGGCTGGTTTCTCAGGGGGTGTTGCACGAATGGCACGGCACTGTGCACAAGCCTCCGGCAATGCCGCTCCGTGTTGGACAAGCCGCTGAAATCCCGTCCGATTCTCGACAAATCAAACGCAGCCGCCACGGCTGTCGGAAGGTCGCCGGGTCTTCATTGTCCCGATTTGGCGCAGTTTGGCACCCGATTAGGAAGCGGCCCGTGGCCTGTCGGACACACCCTACAATCCCGCCGTGTACCAATCTTGAGGCACGTAATTGTCGCCAAGAATCGCAGGCGGGAGCCCCTCAAACACGCTGGCACCAGAATTGATACATCGCAGCGAATGTATCGGGGCGGTCCCGCTCGAACGCATCCCAGTTTGTCAGGTCGGTCATCGGCGAATCGCCCGGATACCTCGCCCGATAATCCCGCAACGCGCCCGCATCCAGTTCGAACCCGATGAAGGCAAGCTTCTCGGCGTCGAGAAATTCCTTTATCTGCGGCAGGGTGAGCCGATGCTCCTGCACGTGGAACATCAGGTCGCGGCATCCGCTGGTGCTGAAGAAATCGGTATATTTTGTCAGCGTGCGGAGCGGCGTCGCCGCCAACGCCTGGCGGCAGCGGCGAATATCGTCCGCCGTCGCATCAAATCCCTGCTGAGCGATGAATTGGCGAGCGGCGACGACATCGGCGCGGCCTCGCTCGCTGTACAAGCCGATGCGCATCAGCCCGCCCGGCCGCAGCAAGGTCAGCAACGCACGCCAGCCCGCAGCCGGGTCGGATAGGTGATGCAGCACGCCGCTCGCGTCGATGAAGTCGAACGACCGCCCAATCGAAGCAAGCGCAAGCACGTCCGCCTGCGCGTGTTCGATGTTCTGCAAACCAAGATTGCGAGTCTTGCGCTCCGCGTAGGCGAGGCTCGACAAGCTGAGATCGACCGCCAGCACCTTGGCGTCCTTGTAGCGGCGTGCTGTTCCGATCGAATGCTCGCCCGTGCCGCAGCCTGCGATTAGGATGTCGATGCCGGCACGATCGCCGAGCGGCCGAAATGGCGAAAACGGAAAGCGGCTCCGAACATAGTCATCAACGGTCACGGGATTCGGCCGCGACGGCGCCACGATCCAGCGTGGGTATGGGTTTTCTTCGTACTGCCGCCGCACCGCGGCTGTCCCCTCGCCTTCGATCGCGGTCAACCGGGGAATGGCCTCGCGCATTCGCCGCTCGTCGTCGACCTCGCGGATCTGCTGCTCCAGCAACTCGTTCACGGCTTGCGGCCAGGCGCGGTCCAGCAGCCTTCGCGCACCGGGAAATGACGACAGCGGGCGATAGCTCGCCACCGCGGCGACTCGGAGCGGCGGAATAACGGCGTCTTGTTCGAGCGCGTCGATCAACAATTTGCTCTGCCGTTCCACCAGATCGAGCTCGTCGGCAGCTTGCGCGAAGACGTATTCGTTGTTGAAGCATTGCTGCGCCAGCGTGCAGCACAATCCCAGCGTGCTCTGATCCACATCATCGGACGCATCCGCCGCCTGCTTGAGCAGTGCAGCCCGAACCGAGGTCAAAACCCACTCCAGCGCCATGTTGCCGACTGGAAGGGTTTTGAGCACGCGGAGCAGCATCGCGTCATCGGCGACGGCGGCCAGTCCTGGGGCACCGAGCAATTCATCCGCCGGGACAAGCTTCGGCCAGGCAGTTCCGGCGCGCGCCACGGCTTCGCCGAGCACTGGATTGACCTTGAGCAGCGTCGCAAGCGTGTCAGCGAAATTTTCGGCCAGCTCCGGAACAAGCTCCAGCGCCCGCGCGAGGCGCGCCGACGCTTCCTTGAAGCGGCCCTGCGCCATCAGCGCGACGCCGAGATCCTTGTGCGCCTCAGCAAAATTCGGCTGGAGTGCCAGCACGCGTTCGAATGCAGCCGCGGCAGCGTCCAGACGGCCGGCCAAAGCCAGCGCCCGGCCTAGGCTGTGATGGCCGATGGCGATGTCGGGACGTGCCTCAGTTGCCTTGCGGTAATATCCGACGGCTTCATCGAACAAGCCGCGCTGCATCGCGATGACGCCGAGCAGGTGCAGGGCGCCGGCGTGTCCGGTGTCACGCGAAAGCACCGCGCGGCAGAGCGCTTCGGCATCGAACAGCCGGCCGAGCTGGTGATACCGCACGGCCTCCGCGAACAATTGCGGGGTCTGCGCAGCGGCCGGTGCAGCACCGCCGGCATGACCGCGCTTGGTCGCCGCGCGGCGCTCTTTTCGATTCATCGAACGCTCTACAGGGGTCTGACGATTGGCGGAGAGGGTGGGATTCGAACCCACGATACGGGGTAAACCGTATGACGATTTAGCAAACCGTTGCCTTCAGCCACTCGGCCACCTCTCCGTCGCGCAAATCCTTATAGAATATGCGGATTTTCAGCAAGCCTTGACAGGGCCGGTAGCCCGATTCGCACCTCACGCA
>JAWVFJ010000062.1:0-2573 GCA_033856275.1 Solirubrobacterales bacterium | reverse complement strand
CTAGTGCAAGGCCTCCGGAGCCGAGTATCCGAGCCCGAGATTAGCGACGGGCTCCTCGGTTGAAACATCGGTCTAATCCCCGACGGCCTTCAGGCTAGATCTTGGTCAACATTGGCTCATGCACTGCCACGTTCCAGCAGTATTTGCAGTGTTAGGACTAGGTTTTGTCTCAGCTATTGCATTCTAGAACAATTGTCTCATCCGTATATTTACTTGGGGCTGTCAGCCCATCAAGATCTTATGCAAGACACAAATCCTTGACGTGCCATGGCTAGGAAACTCGAGTATCGGCACCACCACGAAAATCATTCACTGCATCCATGTAACCGCAATGGGCTTAAGATTCGTTATTTATTCCTATCTTGATAAAAAAAAACCACCACGCGCACTGCTCTTTAGTTCCCAAATCAAACAAACCTACAAACAAATGGACCCCACCGTACAACTTACTCCTCCTCTTCCTCTTCCTCCTGTGCTGCCGCATGCCAGTACTTCTTCTTATGCTTTAGCCCCCCCCTCTTACCCTTTGTGACGCCTGGATAGATCATGCTCTGGTTGTGGTGCCACTCTGGGATGCCATCGTCCATCGCGACAGTGGTGGGCGTACTCGTCACCGCAACCATCAAGCTCGGTATTGAATCTAACGGCACCTCCTCGCCATTCGCCTTCTGCACGCGCCAATGCAGCCGGTCCTTCAGGTCGGCCTGCACCTCTTCATCATCATTCACATTGACGCCGTCGTAGAGGAGCGCGCGCGTCAGCGACGTGGCGCCCGTGACCAGATGGTTGACGTCACGCTGGTGCTCGCACTGCGGGCAATCGGCCACTTTCGATGCGAAGGTAGCGTTGCTACCAACATAGGTGCTAGTGGTGCCGGGGCTGGGGATCACGAAGTTCAGCGGGTCGCGCGGGACGTCGCCGAGGTAGAAGTGGATCATAAACGAGCCATCGATGGCGTGGCGCTCGATACGACTTACGGCCTGCCATTCGCGGCGCTCGACATGGCTGTCGGCCTCATTGGACCGCAAATTGCTGAGCTCGCTGAGCGGGGGCCCATAGAGGCGCTGGATGGTGGCGGTGATGGCCTCGGCGAGAGCGGCTGGGTCCTCCGGGGGTTGCGCTGGTAGCTCCGGGTAGTGATAACCGAGCTCGTAGATCCCGTCGAGGCGCTGGATGGTCTCTGAGGTCCAGTAGGAATCAGTCGACGGGTTTTGGAACGGGATCAAGCTTGTAGCGGCGGTTTCGATCGTGCCAGAAGGGGTCACGGCGCTACCGGCAGAGGGGAAGCCGGTGTCAAAGGATGCATCAGGGTTCTTCGCTTGCCAGAGCGCAAAAAGGCGGTCGCAGTTGGTGTGGCTGCACCTGAGTTAGTGGTGTGGAAGGAGGGGAGAGTAAGGGGGGGGGGGGTATTTGTACTGTAGCCAGAAGATCGGGTCGAAGGCCGCGTATTCGTTTAGTGCCATGTGGCCTTCTCTGCCCTCTGGGATGTCGGGCACGTAATTGATGTAACCACCTACGAATACTAGAGGACCGTCAGCTGTACTCTAGCCGAGCTGCGGCGGAGAGGCAGGGGAGCTCACAGTGGACCATGTTGTGCACATCTTCGAGAGAGGCGTAGTTGATAGCCGGTGGGGGTTGGGGATCTTGGCTGCAGTGGAGTTTAGTATACTTATACTATTACCCTAGAGGAATGTACCAGCACTCACTTGTCGTAAAAACCTGTGGTCGAAAACGGAATATATTCCGTGATAGACATCAACAGAATAAACACATACTCCTGTAAGTTTCTACCTCCACCCATTGTCAGTATGTACTGCAATCTGACATAGTTACAGTTAGATTAAAAAGAGATTCAACGCACATCCCGTCGACGCCAATCCTGCGTGCTTTATATGTCGATCCTAATTGCTTATTTGCAACATCCGGACGACTATTTCCATTTGTATCCGGACACCTCGCAGTCTTCGGCCATTCGCTTGCATACTAGTTACCCCACCTCTTCGTCAGCCTTTATGTCTTCGTTGAATTACAGAAAACTCTCGCTACTAACCGGTTCCTTGAACCAGCCAACCGCCGCCTGTCCGGGCGTCGGCCCGGACTCGTTATTTTGGAACCGGTATCCAATCAGCGGATTCTCGAACGGCTCGGTGGTATGCGGTATAGTAGGGGCCGCGATGTTGACGCTGGCCTCATTTAGGCATGTCGGCATCTGGCCGTTATTGGAGGCCCAGTCCCAGTATCTATATATAGATTTGTTAATGACGCCCACCTCCCACCTCCTCCCACACGGCTCTAGAGAAAAGAACTTACGGAAACCGAAGCTTGCCGGCCTCACAGAGCCAGACGGCCTTGACGGCCTCGTTGCAGATCTCTTCGTTGATGTACTTCTGAGCCTCGAGAATAATGACTTTCTGCAAGCAATAGTTTAGCCAAAATTAAACCTCCCTTTCTTCTGGAAGAGGTATATATCATCTCACCTCCAGCTGCCAAAGGTAGATTCGGTGCCAGAGCGGGAATAGAGCACTATCATCTTATCAGCAACCACCACCATCATCATCATCATCATCATCATC
>JAWVFJ010000061.1:0-3083 GCA_033856275.1 Solirubrobacterales bacterium | reverse complement strand
TCGCAGCCCGGCAAGATACTGGTTGCTGAAAAAGCAGGTCGTATAGGCGCGCTTCGGCTCGATGACGGTGACGTCGGACACGGCGCCGTCGCTGAGGCAGTTGGCCAATGTGGCGCCGCCGCTTCCGCCGCCTACCACAAGCACCTTGGGCCGACTCTGACTTCGCGCCACATGAGGCGCGAGCAGGGTGAACGCCGCCAGCCGGCCAATTTCGCGCCGCGTCCAGCGCTTGATCAGCGGGCGCGTCGGCGCCCCTTCGGTTTTGCAACTCCCAGGATTGAACGGACCATCGGACGGGTTTGCCATCTTCAATCGGCCCCGTGGTTTCAATCGACAAGCAGTGTATGGTTCAGAGCATAGACCGCCCCAAAATCTTCGTTCCAGATGAAATCCAGCCGGCCGCTCGTCGTTGCGCGCAGGGAGAACGAAATGAACGGGTTGGCGGCGACCGCCTCGTGCAGATCTGTGCGAAACACCACCTCGCCGTTATAGCGGCAGATGAACTCATTGATGATCTTGCGCGGAATGACCTCGCCGTTGCTGTCGAGACGCAGGCCGGTTTCCATGGGATGCTCGATCAAGGTCTTGATCTCGATCACCTCGCCACGCGTCGCCGAGCGCGGTACCTGCACCCGTGGAGTTGGTGTAAACATCGCCGTCTCCTCACGCCGATCTAGTTGCAGCCGTTGGTCTCCACTTCGACGAACGTCCGCGCCATCAGCAGCGCGCCGTCGTTCATCTCCGCGATCGCCAGCACATCCTGCGGCTCGGCGAGGCGAATCCGCGTCGATACCGCCGGCTCGCTGCGCCCCGGCACGAAGTAAAAGGTCGCAACCGGATTGATGGGATTGCGCGGCGCCAGCACCTGAACCTGTCGAACATGATCTGTGTCGGTCATTTTGCTGTCGATACGGAGCGTGAACGGCACGATATAGCCATTGGCGAAGTGCGACGGCATCAACAGATGCAGACGCGGCGACAGCGTTACGACCTTTCCGGTCATCCGTCGCGCCTCTTCGACAGCGTCGGCATCGGCCTCGGGTGTGGCGGCCACGGCAACGCCGGCCAAGCCGGCACCGCCGGCAATCGCGGCGGCGAGGATGGTCCGCCGTGTAACCTCCTGCGCCACGGTCGTTTCGGCCATGGCTTTCTCCCCTGGCATTTCCGCCGTCAAAAATCCATGTCGCCGCCATGGTGGTCATGGTCGTGGCCGGGCAACTCCGGCGGCGGCGGTTTCGGCAGTTCGGCAACTATGGCTTCGGTCGTCACCAGAAGACCGGCGATCGAGCCGGCGCCTTGCAGGGCGGTGCGCACCACCTTGGCCGGGTCGATGATGCCCTTGTCGATCAGGTCGCCATATTCGGCGGACTGTGCATCGTAGCCGAAGGCATAGGTCGGGTTGGCGAGTATCCGGCCTATCACCAGCGAGCCGTCGAGGCCGGCATTGATCGCGATCTGCCGCGCCGGCGCCGACAGCGCCCGGCGGACGATGTCGATGCCAGTGTTCTGGTCGGCGTTGGCGCCGCGCCGCGGCTTCAATGCTTCGCTGGCGCGCAGCAGGGCGACGCCCCCACCGGGCAGAATGCCTTCTTCGATCGCGGCTCGCGTCGCATGCAGGGCGTCATCGATCCGGTCCTTGCGCTCCTTGACCTCAAGTTCGGTGGCGCCCCCAGCGCGGATCACGGCGACCCCGCCGGCGAGCTTGGCGATGCGCGCCTGCAACTGCTCGCGGTCAAAGTCGGACGTGGTGTCGTTGATCTGGCCCTTGATCCGTTCGGCCCGGGCGGCAATTTCGGCCGGCTTGCCGGCACCCTTGACGATGATGGTGCTGGACTTGTCGATGATGACCTGCTTGGCGCGACCGAGCATCTCCAGCGTCACGTTTTCCAGCTTGATCCCCAGGTCCCCGGAAATCGCAGTGCCTCCGGTCAGGATAGCGATGTCCTCGAGCATCGCCTTGCGGCGATCGCCAAAACCCGGCGCCTTCACTGCCGCGAGCTTCAGGCCGCCGCGCATCCGGTTGACCACCAGCGTTGCCAGCGCCTCGCCCTCGACCTCCTCGGCGATGATCAACAGCGGCTCGCCGGTCTTCATCACCGCCTCCAGCAGCGGCAGCAGTTCCTGGAGCGTCGAGAGTTTATTGTCGTAAATCAGGATGTAGGGCGTTTGCAGCTCGATCCGCATCCTCTGCGAATTGGTGACGAAATAGGGCGACAGATAGCCGCGGTCGAACTGCATGCCCTCGACGACTTCCAGCTCGGTCTGCCGCGAGGTCGCCTCCTCGACGGTGACGACACCATTGCGGCCGATCTTCCGCATCGCTTCGGCGAGCATGTCGCCGATCTGACGTTCGCCATTGGCGGAGATGGTGGCGACCTGCGCGATCTCTTCGTTCGCAGTGATCTGCCTGGCGTTCCTCTTCAGATCATCGACCACGACGCCGATCGCGATGTCGATGCCGCGTTTCAGGTCCATCGGATTCAGGCCCGCGGCGACCGCCTTGGCGCCTTCGCGGGCGATCGCCGCCGCCAGCACGATCGCGGTAGTGGTGCCGTCGCCGACGGCGTAGGACGTCTTCGATGCCGCTTCGCGCACCAACTGCGCGCCCATATGCTCGAACTTGTTGTCA
Source organism: Solirubrobacterales bacterium (assembly GCA_033856275.1). Lineage (GTDB taxonomy): Bacteria > Actinomycetota > Thermoleophilia > Solirubrobacterales > 70-9 > VRUE01. The sequence goes on along the minus strand of JAWVFJ010000061.1, from coordinate 454 downwards.
AGTTCGATGTCTTTCGCGACTGTCACACCATCTTTGGTAATGCGCGGTGCGCCGAACGTGCGCTCGATCAGGACATTACGGCCGCGGGGCCCGAGCGTGACGCGGACTGCGTCGGAGAGAATGCTGACCCCGCGCAACATCTGATCGCGGGCTTCGAACGAGAATTTGACGTCCTTGGCAGACATCGACTCCCCCGACATTCGGCTTCGACGCATTTTGCCGTCGCCTCGACGGCCACGATTGCGGCACGGGAAGCGCGAATAATTTTCGTTAGGCAAGTGTATCGCCCATCGCCAGAAAGGGCCAGAAGAATGCGGTAAATCGCGCTTTTTTACTTGTCAGATCGCCGGAGTTTTCAGCGTTTATTATGGCAGCGATAAGTAAATCTTAGTGTCCGCCGACGTCATTATCCGCTGGCGGCGTGTAGGAAATCGAACTCAATAGGAGACGAAGC
>JAWVFJ010000060.1:0-3318 GCA_033856275.1 Solirubrobacterales bacterium | reverse complement strand
TGCCGGCGAGCGCGGTTGTACTCATCGACCCAGGCCGCGACCCGCCGCCGCGCGACCGCCTTGGTCGGGAACTCCTCGCACGAGCGCAGCTCAAACTCCAGCGTGGAATGCCACGACTCGATGACCGCGTTGTCCAACGCCGATCCCGGACGGCCCATCGATTGGCGGATCCCCAACCGGGCACAGGCCGCCCGGAACATCCCGGCGGTGTACTCGCTGCCCTGGTCGGTGTGCAGCACCACCTCGGCCACGTGCCCGCCGCGCACCGCGACCGCCATCGCCAACGAGCCGTAGGCCAGCTCGGCGTCGTGGTGCTCGCTCAAGGCAAACCCGACGATGCGCCGCGACCACACGTCCAGCACGCTGGCCAGTTGCAGTTTGCCTTCGGCGGTGTCGATCTCGGTGCCGTCACCGAACCAGCGCTGGTTGATCCGTCGCGCGGTGAAATCCCGTTTGACCAGGTCCGGGGCGCGCCAGCGGCCCCTGCCCGGGCGGGTGGTGCCCCGCCGGTGATGTTTCGCCCTGGCCCGCGACCCTTGCTCGGCCATCAGCTCCGCGACGGTGTTCTGGGAGACCCGCCAGCCCATGTCGCGTAGATCCGCGGTGATCCTCGGCGCACCGTAGGTGCCCCGGTGTTGGGCGAACAACGCCGCGACCAGCGCGCTCAGCGCCCGCCGCCGGGCTCGCCGGGGCGAGGCGTCACCATGGCGCCACTTGTAGAACCAGGCCTGCGACACCCCCAACGCCCGGCACGCCAACGCATACGGCACCCCGTGCTCGGCCCTCTGGACCGCGATGAACCCGGCCACGGCTACCGCCGACCCGTCGCGTCCTTGACCCAGAGGGCTACCGAGCGCTTGAGCACATCACGCTCCATCGCCAGCTCAGCGTTCTCCCGCCGCAGCCGCGCCAGCTCGATCCGCTCGTCCTCGCTGAGCCGGCCGTTGCCGTCCTTGGCCCGACGGTCCAAGGCCACCCAGTTGGCCAGCGTGCCCGGATTGATTCCCAGATCCTTCGCGATCTGCGCGATCGGGTGCCCGGTCTCGCGGACCAGCCGGACCGCGCCCTCCTTGAAATCCTGATCAAACTTCCGTCGTGACTCCGCCATCGCCAACGCCTCCCTTAAGGCGATGTCTCCACGCTACGAGGGGAAGCCCACCGGCGGCCCGGCCCTAGTCCCGGCTTCGATCGCACAGGTACTGTTTCTGGGCCGTCTCTGGGCCGTGAAAAGTCACCCGGCAACGAAGAACGACGCCAACCAACGGAAGACGTTCCCGCTGGTCAGCGCCGCTTTGGAGGCTTCGGTCAGGCAGCCTGCTTAGTCTCCCAGAAGATCTTGTCGTTCTAGAGGAGCGTCGACCGGTATCGCGGAAGCCGTATCTGCACCGAACGTCGGGGACCGGTCGGAGTGGTCGAGCTAGGTTTGCGCGGCTGTGGGTTGTGTCGGTCCGCTCTGGTCTGAGTGGCCGTTGGGCGCTGAGTTTGCTCTGAGTGCGTAGGCCATGTCGATCGCCATGCTGGTGCCTTCTTCGGCGTACTGGCGGTTGCTGGCGCGGTGGGTGGCCCAGGACATCACGAATGACCAGGCGGTGTAGTCGATGACGGGCAGCCACCAGGGGAAGAGTCCGTCCCAAGCGAGGGGCCCGGTCTTGGCGTAGGTGGTGAACATTGCCATCGGGAACCCGAACGCAAACCAGAGGTTGGCGTAGCCGAGCCAGCGCGGGTACACCGGGTGGCGGCTCTTGTCCTCCAGGATGCAGCAGCCAATGGCGAGGCAGCCCACGGTGGCGAAGACGAATGGCATCAGAAACCAGAGGAATGCCATGTCGTTGAACGCTTGGGTTATTTCTGGGTAGCGCTCCGGGCGGAATGCCGCGACCGTCCAGGTCAGAGCTTGAACGCAGAACAGGAACGAGCTGCAGATTCCGGCGCTCAACTGGAGGTAGGTCCACAGCGGGCTGCGGCCGCTCTCGATGCGCCGCAACTGCCCGGAGATGGCGGCCACCCACATGCACGACCAGCCGGCCGAGATCAGGTTCATCATCGAGAAGAACCGGATCTTGTCCCGCTTTTCGATGTACATCGCGACGACCTGATTTGCGGTCATGTTCGGTGATGGGACCGGCAACCACCCCGCCACGATCATGCCGATGAACATGAACACGAGCGTGATCACGCCGCTCCACGCGCAGATCGCCCGCAGTTGCTTGCTCATGTCGCGCCCCCTCCCTTGCTGTGATGAGCCTCCGGGGGTGATCCCGCGCAGGTAGGGCGATCAGCGGAAAGCCATTGTTCTATACAGGTCGTCTGAGTCAGACAATATGACTGACTCAGACATAATGTTCGACTCGTGATAACGTGTCAAGAGTGAGAACGGTCGCGACACCTCGGTCCACCCCCGCGACAGCAACCGGTCACACCGAGAGCGCCCAGGCTGCGTCCGGCCGCAAGCGCCGCGAAGCCTCCATGAACGAGGTCCTCGCCGCGACCCGACGACTGCTTGCGACGGGCGGGCCTGTCGCGAAGCTCAGCGTCGACAGGATCGTGACCGAGGCCGGCGTGTCACGCGCAACGTTCTATGCCTGCTTCTCGGATAAGCACGCCGTCATCAGCAGCCTTGCTCAAGAAGCGCTCGCGTGGCGCGAGGAAATCTTCGCCGAGGTCCTAGCCGACCCGCAGCTCACGCACCCGCGGCTCGACGAACTGCTGCGCGCGATCGTCTTGCACTGGCAGGCCAACCGACCCGTCCTAGCGGCAATCATCGAACTCGCCGAGCACGACCCAGCGATGCGCGAGCCCTGGCGCGCGGCCGTCAACCAGATCGCCGAACAGACCGCCGAGCAGTTCCGCATCCGGTGGGACAGCAGTCCCGATCAGCCCTCGGACCCCGACGCGATGGCCCTCGCCTTCACCTGGATGTTCGAGCGCTGCTGCCACCAACTCGTCACCGACGACGCCAGCGCCGAGACGATGGCCCTCGCCATGTCCGAGATCATCTGGCGCACCCTCACCTACCGCGTCACCCGCTAGAGCTGCCCGTCGGTGGCTCACATCGACGAAGCGAGATGGCTGCCGACAGAGCTGCAGTGCGAGGCCGGCAGATCCAGGTCACCGGGGTTGCTGCGGACCGACGCCAGACGCGGAGCGAATCCGGAGCAAACGGCCAATCAGCGTCTGTCACCAGATAACACGGGACAGCACGAACGCCCAGCTCAGACGGCACAGGGCGACACAGGCGAGGCCGAGGCAGGCCCCTGAATCCGGTTTGACACGGAAGAGGTCACTGGTTCAATCCCGGTATTGCCTCCCAGCGTTTAT
>JAWVFJ010000059.1:0-3063 GCA_033856275.1 Solirubrobacterales bacterium | reverse complement strand
CCATCAGCGCCGCGAGGTCGTTGGCCATGGTGCGCTTGTCATAACCGCAGGCCGGTTTCTCGGTAGCGCCGTAACCGCGCAGATCGGGAGCGATGACCGTGTACCGCTCTGCGAGAACCGGTATCTGTTTGCGCCACCCGTACCAGGTCTCCGGAAAGCCGTGCAAGAGATAAACTGGGGGACCGTCTCCTGCGCGCACCCAGTGCTGGGTGATCCCATTGAGGCGAGCGGAGTGATGTGTGACGTCCAGTGCTGCGCTCACGTCTCTCTTCCATCGCTTGACTTGCGGCGTATCCCGGTGGATGTGTCTCGTGCACCCTTCCGGTATCTGTCATTTGTCAGGGCAGCCTTGGCAAGGCCTGTCCGCGAGCACCAGTGGGCTGGACCACCGTAGGAATCACCGGAAGTTGTTCGCATCCGTGAACTCCACAGCCCAATCGCCCACGGGTGCGGCGTGGCTCCATGCGCTCGCGATTTGGGCTGTGTGACAGCCAGCGGCTAGGGAGTCCACGGACTCGAACGCTCGCCTCCCAGGTGGATCGTCTCTGGCGCTGACAGAAGGCCACGAGGAGACCACCATGCCGACGATCACCACGAAGGACGCCGCCATCTTCTATAAGGACTGGGGGACCGGCCGTCCGGTGGTCTTCAGTCATGGCTGGCCGCTCAACGCCGATGCCTGGGACCCCCAGCTGAACCTGGTGGCGGCCAACGGCCACCGGGCGATCGCCCATGACCGGCGCGGCCACGGCCGCTCGAGCCAGACGTGGGACGGCAACGAGATGGACACCTACGCCGACGACCTGGCCGAGCTGCTGGACCAACTCGACATTCGCGACGCCGTCCTGGTCGGGCACTCCACCGGCGGCGGCGAGGTGGTGCGCTACCTCGCTCGGCACGGCTCGGATCGGGTCGCTAAGGCCGTCCTCCTCGGCGCGGTCCCGCCGCTGATGCTCGAGACCAGCGACAACCCGCAGGGCAGCCCGATGGAGGGGTTCGACGCGATCCGCGCCGGTGTCGCGAACGATCGGTCGGCGTTCTACAAGGCGCTGTCCGAACCGTTCTACGGGTTCAACCGCGCTGGGGCCGCCGTGTCTGAAGGCAAGCGCAACGAGTTCTGGCTGCAGGGCATGCAGGTCGGGATCAAGGGTGCGCTGGACTGCGTCAAAGCGTTCTCTGAGACCGACTTCACCGAGGACCTGAAGAAGATCGACATTCCGGTCCTCGTCGCGCACGGTGATGACGACCAGATCGTGCCGATCGAGGCCTCGGGGCTGCGGACCGCCGAGCTGCTGTCGACCGCGACGCTCAAGGTGTACTCCGGCGCACCCCATGGCCTCAACGGCGCCTTCGAGCAGGAGTTCAACAACGACCTGCTCGCCTTCCTCGCCAACTGATTGGTGAATGAACGGGACGGTTCGTGACACGAGATATTCGCGCCACAACGACTCAAAAAAAGAGGAGAAGCGTCGAGAATGAGCGTCACGAAGCACAACACGGTCGGCTCAGGTCCACGATCCACAGCGGCGGCGACCGAGACCGGAAATGGGCGGCCAGTGATTGAGCCTCCAGTGCTGGGCGGTGCGGAGCACACAGACTTTTACCTGCTGGACGACTTGCTGACCGACGAGCAGCGGATGCTTCGCCAGGATGTCCGTGCCTTCGTAGACCGCGAGGTCCTGCCGATCATCAACCCGTACTGGGAACGCGCCGAGTTCCCGCACGAGCTTGTGCCCAAGCTCGCAGAGCTAGGGATCACGGGGTTCCAGATCGAAGGCTACGGCTGCCCAGGAATGAGCAATGTCACGGCGGGGCTGGTGATCCTGGAGCTGGCCCGGGGTGACCTGAGCATCGCAACCTTCGCCGGTGTGCACTCGGCACTGGCCATGATGTCGATCGCCCTGCTGGGCTCGGAGGAACAGAAACAGCGGTTCCTGCCGCCGATGGCACGCCTGGAGAAGATCGGCGCTTTCGGCCTGACCGAGCCCTTCCATGGCACGGATGTCGTCGCCTTGGAAACGACCGCGCGCCGCGACGGCGGATCGTATGTGCTCAACGGCCACAAGCGCTGGATCGGTAACGCCACCTTCGCCGACTACACGATCGTCTGGGCGCGCGGCGATGACGGGCACGTCAGCGGCTATGTGGTCGAAAAGGGCACGCCGGGATTCGACCCTCAGTTCATCGCGGGCAAGACATCGCTGCGCTGTGTCGAGAACGCGCAGATCTCCCTGACCGATGTACGTGTGCCGGCGGAAAACCGGCTGGCGGAGGCCCACACGTTCCGAGACACCGAGAAGGTACTGCTGGCATCGCGCTTCTGCGTGGCGTGGGAGGCGATCGGCTCCGCGATCGCCGGCTACGAGACCGCCCTGGCCTACGCCCAGCAGCGCCACCAGTTCGGCTATCCGCTGGCCAGCTTCCAACTAGTCCAGTATCGGTTGGCGCACATGCTGGCAGACATCACCGCGATGCTGTTCGCCCAGCTGCGGCTCAGCCAACTGGCAGACCAGGGCAAGGTGACGATGGCTCAGGTGTCCCTGGCGAAAATGCACAACTCCGCAACCGCGCGGGCCATCCTCGCCGACGCCCGCGACCTGCTCGGCGGCAACGGCATCCTTCTCGATTACCACGTGGCCAGGCACCAGTGCGACATCGAGGCGATCGACACTTATGAGGGCACCGACGCGGTGCAAGCGCTCATCGTCGGCCGCGACATCACCGGTCACAACGCCTTTGTGCCCGCGCCACCCAGACACTAGCGCCGGAACGCTGTGCCTTTTCCGATCCCAGAGTCACGAGTCCGGCTCTTCCTCTGGAACCTAACCAGGGCGCGCCGCGAGTACCTCGAACCCCAGCGAATGGAATCTGTCATGGATAACGCGCCCCTGCTCAGTGGGCTGCACGTCGTCGATCTCGCCAGCTTCATCGCCGGACCCGCCGCTGCCACCATGCTCGGTGACTTCGGCGCCGATGTCATCAAGGTAGAACCACCGATCGTCGGCGACACCTACCGCGCGTTCAGCCGTTTCCCCCCGAACCCGGAGGTCCACGGCGTGAACT
>JAWVFJ010000058.1:0-2748 GCA_033856275.1 Solirubrobacterales bacterium | reverse complement strand
GAGGCCGTCCAGCGCCTTGGTCAGCTCCGCCGGTACGATCCAGATCTTGTTGGACGCGCCGGCCGCGATCTGCGGCAGCGCCTGCATGTACTGGTACGCCAGCACCTGCGGGTTGGGGTCGGCGGTGTGGATCGCGTCGAAGACCGTCTTGATCGCCTTGGCCTGCCCCTCGGCCTGCAGGATGCGCGACGTCCGGTCGCCCTCGGCCCGCAGCACCGCCGCCTGCTTCTCGCCCTCGGCGGTCAGGATCTGCGCCTGCTTGTGGCCCTCGGCGGTCAGGATCGTCGCGCGCCGCTCCCGCTCGGCGCGCATCTGCTTCTCCATCGAGTCGCGGATGCTCGGCGGCGGTTCGATCGCCTTGATCTCCACCCGGGTCACCTTGATGCCCCACCGGCCGGTCGTCTCGTCCAGCACCCCGGACAGGTGCCGGTTGATCTCCTCACGGCTGGTCAGCGCCTTCTCCAGGTCGAGCGAGCCGATCACGTTTCGCAGCGTTGTCACGGTCAGCTGCTCGATCGCCTGGAGGAAGTTGGCGATCTCGTAGGTGGCCCGGACCGGGTCGACGACCTTGAAGTACAGCACCGTGTCGATCGACACGACCAGGTTGTCGGACGTGATCACCGGCTGCGGCGGGAAGCTGACCACCTGCTCGCGCATGTCAACCTTGGTGCGGACCGCGTCGATGAACGGCAGCAGCAGGTTGAGCCCGGGCTTGAGCGTGCGCTGGTAGCGACCCAGCCGTTCCACGACGTCCATCCGCTGCTGCGGCACGACCCGCACCGACCGAAGCAGCGTTATCACCACGAACAGGGCGACCAGAGCCGCCAGTCCGAGAAGCAGTACTTGACCAGTGTCCACGAGAGTCTCAGTCCCTCCACACCATCGCCGTCGCGCCCTTGAGCTCGATCACTCGCACCCGCTCGCCCGGCTCGTACTCCTGGGTCCCGTCGAATGACCGGGCCCGCCACATCTCACCGTCGATCTTCACCAACCCATGATCGGCGTCGACCCGCTCCAACACCAGGCCCGTCGAACCCTCGATCGCGCCGAGCCCGATCTGGGCGTCGGCGCCGCTGTAGTCGACCATCCGTCGCCGCAGCGCCGGCCGTACCACCACCAGCGCGAGCGCCGAGACGAGCGCGAACGCCCCGCCCTGCGCCCACAACGCGCCATCCAGGGCCGCCACACCGGCCGCGGCCAGCGCGCCGGCCGCCAACATGATCAACACGAGCGTACCGGTGAAGACCTCGGCGATCGCCAGGCCCACCGCTACCACAAGCCATACCAGGGCCACGCTTCGATCGTGACACGCCGGCGCACGTTTAGCGACGGCCATCCCCGGTGATCCGGCCCCGGTTCCGACGACCGGCGCTCATCGCGGCGATCCGGCCCGGCAGGCTGGTCGTCGGGTACCGGTAACGCCGAGTGGGCGGGAGAAGTTGATCGGTTATGCCACTGCTGCCCGAGACCGCCCAACGGGTCAACGAGATCGTCGCGAAGGCACAGGCCCGCGGCCGGGTACCGGCGCTGGCCACCGTGGTGTTACGGGGCGGGCAGGCCGTGCACTTCACCGGCGCCGGCGAGTTTCCCCGGCCGGAGCCGAACACCCAGTTCCGGATCGGATCGATCACCAAGACGATGACCGCCGGGCTGGTCTTCGCCCTGCGCGACGAGGGGGTGCTGGCGCTCGACGACCCGCTGCGCCGGCACCTGCCGGACACGCCGTTCGGCGACCTGACCGTGCGTCAACTGCTCGGCCACGTGTCCGGGCTGCAGCGTGAGCCCGACGGCGAGTGGTGGGAACGGTCCGCCGGCATGGACATCGACCGCTTCCTGGCCAGCCTCACCGCCGACAAGATCACCTATCCGGCGCACCGCGGCTACCACTACTCCAACCTCGCGTACGGGCTGCTCGGCGCGGTGCTTACCCGGCTGACCGGAGAGTCCTGGATCGATCTGATCAACGGCCGGATCCTCGAACCGCTCGGCATGACCCGCACCACCTACCACGCCGTCGAGCCGTTCGCCCGCGGGTACGTGGTCCACCCCTGGCACGGCACGCTGCGCGAGGAGCCGCGCCACGACGCCGGGGCGATGGCTCCCGCCGGGCAGCTCTGGTCGACGCCGAACGACCTGGCCCGCTGGGCGGCGTTCCTCGCCGATCCGCAGGCGACGAGCCAGGCCGACCGGCGGCCGCCGGTGCTGGACCCGGCCACCGTACGGGAGATGTGCGCGCCGGCCGTGATCAGCGACCTCCGGTCGTGGACCGCCGGGTACGGCCTGGGGGTGCAGCTGTGGCGACGCGGCGAGCGGGTGTACGTGGGCCACACCGGCTCGATGCCCGGTTACCTGGCCATCCTCGCGGTACACCGGCTGTCGCGGACCGGGGTGGTCGCCTTCGCCAACGCGTACACGGTGTACGGCGGCGGTATCGGCGACGTCGGCCGGGAGGTACTGACCGCGGTGCTGGACCGCGAGTCGAGCAGGCCGAGCGGCTGGCGCCCGGGCGCCCTGCCACCGGCCGAGGCGGAGCCGTTGACCGGCCGCTGGTGGTGGATGGGGCAGGAGTTCCAGGTTTCCTGGGACGCCCGCAGCCGCGAACTGGTGGTGACCCCGGTGTCGGAGCCGGGCGGCGCGTCCCGGTTCACCGCCGACGGCCCGGACCGCGGGCGCCGTCGGGCCGGCCCCCACGACGGCGAGGGGCTGCTGGTACGGCGGGGGCGCACCCGGGCGGTGGCCGCCGTGGGC
>JAWVFJ010000057.1:0-10647 GCA_033856275.1 Solirubrobacterales bacterium | reverse complement strand
GCCGTCCAACAAAACGTGCAACAAAACGTCCAACAACGTTTTACGCCCATGGCTGATTTCCTTACCCGCCGTCACGGCACTTGGCATTTCGTCCGACGCGTTCCGTCCGAATTTGCCGCGTTCGACTCCCGTAGAATCATCAAGCATTCCACCAAAATCCGGATTTCGGAGGATCGCAACGGTCGACGCGCTGCCAGCGTGGCGGAAAAGTTGAACCGTGAGCTGGAAGCCTTCTGGAGAGCGAAGCTTCGGAACGCATTCGGCGACGAATTGGGCCGCTACGAACTGGCCCGTCAGCAAGTCCGGTCCTTGGGCTTCGAATTGCTGGAGATGCCCCAACTCGTTGCGTTGCCGGCATCTGAGGCTATTGAGCGCGTAAAAGCCCTGTCGGTCAACAAACGTTACGAAGACCCGACGATATGCAACGCCGTCCTGGGGACGGTCAAGGCGCCGGTACTTTTGCTGTCTCAATTACAACAGGAGCATGAAGCGTTGATAGGCGATGAATTAAAAGGGATGTCGGCTGAACAGTTGCGAATTTGGCGCAACACCCGGATCAGGGCCGCGAAGCAGTTTACCGAAATTGTCGGCGACAAGCCGGTGACTGAAATCACCGAAGCCGATGGCCTCGAATATGTCGACTGGTGGCGCGCCCGCGTCGTCAGTGGTGAGACGAACGCAAAGACGGCAAACCGCGATATCGGCCAGCTAAGCCGAATGCTCAAAGATGTTCGAACGCGGCGGCGCTACAAATATCCAGACATTTTCAAGGACCTCCGGTTGCGCGGAGAGACTGAGAAGTCGCGCATCCCCTTTGAAAACGACTTCATTAGAACGCACTTCCTTGGCGGCGCTCTTGATGGCCTAAACGAGGAAGCGCGTATGGTTCTCTTCGTGATGATCGAGACCGGTTTACGTCCCTCAGAGATCGTTAATCTTCAGGAGCACACAATCCACCTCGACGCCGCCATTCCCTACGTTGAAATCCTGCCCGATGGGCGGCAACTCAAAACCCAGGACTCAAAGCGCGAAATCCCGCTCGTCGGCGTCGCGCTTGAGGCAATGAAATTGAAACCGCAGGGCTTCCCTCGCTACCGCCACAGGTCTTCCGGCATGTCGGGCGCACTAAACAAATACCTGAAAGAGAATAACCTCCGCCCGACCTCCGACCACACGGTATATTCCTTGCGCCACAGCTTCAAAGATCGGCTCGTGGCTTCCGAAGCCCCGGATAGCCTGATAGACAGCCTGATGGGTCACCGATCCGGCAAACCTAAATACGGCAAGGGCCCAACCTTGGAGCTCAAACTAAAGTTCTTGGAGCGAATTTCGTTTCCATGCCCTGAACGGCTGTAGGAGTGAAGCAAACGGCGAGCACGGTCCCTCGTCGCTTCCTGACGCTGCAATTCGAGGAGGTGTGTCTCGATCTTCTCGTATAGCGGCAGATAGCCATCGCCGTCGCGCTCGATCAGATAGGCAAGTAGGAGCAATGTTCCTTCTACTTCCTCAATTGAGTGAGCCTTGATTTTTGTTGATGTCATCATGATCATAGCGGTCGCAAAGTAGGGCTTTGCTAGGCTAGGAGCTTTCGGCTGGGCCGCAATCCAGCGTTCCCACCTGCTGCTACGCAGTCACGTAAATTCCCGTATAACCATGCGAGCTCATCCCACCGACCACTCTACAGAACGCCGCGCACTGAAGAAAGTAACCATTTTTGTTTGAAAAATTTTGTGCCCCGACCTCGCATCGGACCACCGGACCCCAATCGTGAGTCTGCAAATGTCCCGTATCCCATCAACACCCCGGCGGGCTATCATGTGGTTAGACTGAATCTGTGCAATCGGTTGCCCCCATTACATTTTCTATCTACATGGCATGATTCTCACATGAAAATCTGAGGCCAGCTCCGCGATGTCCAACGATACGCCAGCTTGGAAAATGTACGAGCGTCTTGTTGCCTCGTTCGAAGTGGAGGCTGCCGACATGGAAGCGTCCGTGACGCCCAACGCGACGTTGCTGGGAAGCATCAGCGGCGCGCAGCGGCAGATCGACATCCTTGTCGACGCTCGTTGGGATGACGGCCTTTCCCGCCGAATCATTTTTGATGCGAAGCGCCGAAGTCGGAAGGTCGACGTAACTGACGTAGAAGCCTTTGAGGGCCTGATGCGCGACGTTCGCGCGTCTCGAGGAGTGCTGGTGTGCACAAAGGGCTACTCCGAGGCGGCCGAGAAACGGGCCCAGAAATCCATCGACATTCGGCTTCTGGAGGAGGATGAAGCGCTTGAGATCGACCATGCGGCGGTCGATCTCTGTCCGCGCTGTCGAGCTGAAGAGCGCAAGCCGGAAGGCCTCATCTTTTGGGACGGTCAATTGCCGCTGGCCGTTGGGCCGGCCTGGGCGATCATCTTCAGTGGCAAATGCGATGTCTGTCGAGGGTTTGCATTCTGGTGCTGGGCCTGTGGGGAGAAGAATGTCGTTCCTGACGATACGGATCACGAATGCGGGTGTGAATGGCATTGGTTCACTGAGCGAACAGGCGATGAAGTCACCTTCGTCCTCAAGGTCGAGGAAGGTGAAATACCCTTGGATCGAAGGCCGCTCCGTTGATCTCGGACACTCACCTCCCATCCCCGCGCTGTGGCCATCTGCGTAAACTTGATCAGCCTTAGGCTTGGAGAACCGTCAGTTTTTCCTTGGCTCGGAGTCCGTCACTCGTTAGGATTGTGACTCCGGGGTTCCTTGCCGGGCGTTGAGCCCGGGACCCACGAGGGGGCGACGTAACGGCGGGCTACGCCGTGCATCTGGTCTGCGCCGCATCCGCGGCGAAGGCCTTTCGTTGGGCGAGGCGCCTGAGACGAACCGGAGCCGAAGGCGATCTTCAAGCCACGGTCAAATGGGAGTAAGATACGGAGTTTAGCGGTGAGCAATGGTGACGTCCCCAAGAAGAAAAAAAAGGGCGCCGCCAACCGGTCGCGCGGGAAAAGCCGTCCGAAAATCGTCGCAGCCGATCTGTTCTGCGGTGCGGGGGGGCTTACCAGCGGACTCGCTAAAGCGGGCATTGATGTGCGCGTAGGTGTCGATATCGACCCAGCATGCGAGTACCCGTACACTGCCAACAACGACAGCCAGTTCTTGCTGAAGTCGGTCGCGAAACTGTCCGCCGAGGACTTCAACCTCGGAACTGGCAGCAACCTGAAGCTATTGGCCGGCTGTGCTCCTTGCCAGCCGTTCTCGAGCTACCACCAGAAGGCGACCACCAAAGATCGCCGTTGGAATCTTCTCAATCATTTTAGCCGTCTGGCAGAAGAGATCCAGCCTGATCTCATCACCATGGAGAACGTGCCAAATCTAGCCAAACAAAAAGTGTTTCATCGGTTCGTCAATCGACTGAAGAAACAGGGATTCAACGTTTCTCATGAAGTGATCGACTGTTCGGAATTCGGAGTGCCGCAAACCAGACGGCGGCTTGTGCTTCTAGCGTCAAAGCTCGGTCCCATAAGCCTGATGCGTAAGCGGAACCGAAAGGCCAAGACCGTCAAACAGGCGATTTCCAATATGCCACGCCTGAAGGCAGGCCAGGTATCCAAGCGCGACCCACTACACCAAGCCTCCGAACTCTCGACCATGAATTTGCGGCGTATCCAAGCCTCAACGCCGGGAGGAACGTGGCGCGATTGGGACAAGGAATTGGTAGCACCCTGCCATAGACGGAAGACCGGTAAGACATATCCCGGTGTGTACGGCCGCATGACTTGGAGCGAACCGGCGCCGACGATCACGACTCAATATTTCGGGTTCGGGAACGGGCGCTTTGGTCATCCCACACAAGATCGAGCCATTTCGATCCGTGAAGGCGCGCTCCTTCAGAGCTTTCCGAAAGGTTATCGGTTCGTGAAACGCGGCAATCCTATATATCTGAAGACTATCGGTCGGCTGATCGGGAACGCCGTGCCGGTAAAGTTAGGCGAAGCGATCGGGAACACGCTGATTGCTCACAGCGCAAAATACGCCCGCAGTAGATCGAAGAAGAATTCGAAATCGGCGAAGGCGTGAAATGGCACCTACAAACAGTTTCAACTTCGAAATATCACTCAGCGTCCTAAATCATTTGGGACGAAATCTTTATCGTAATTCCATCACGGTGTTAGGCGAAGCCATTTCGAATTCTTGGGACGCAGATGCCAAGAATATTTGGATCAACTTTGATCAGGACAACGAATCGTTCAGCATAAAAGATGACGGCATCGGCATGGATGCTGACGATTTTCAGAATAAATTTTTGAAGATCGGGTATACCAAGCGAACCGCCGGTCAAATGAAAACACCGGGCAAGCGCCCTTTCATCGGCGCGAAAGGCATCGGGAAATTGGCGCTCTTGTCGTGCGCCAAACGGATCACGATCTTCTCGAAGAAAAAAGGCAAAGGTTATATCGGAGGAACGATAGACAATTCGGGACTCGACAGGGCGATCAGACGTGATCTGACTCCAGATCAATATCCTCTAGAAGCACCAAATCCCGAGTTGCTCAATTCGTTGTCGAAGGATCACCAGTCCGGAACCATCATCGTTTTCGAAGAAACAAAGGAGCAGATCAGGAGCTCGATCGCTCATATTCGGAAGATGCTTGCCTTATACTTTCGCTTTTCGATGTTGGACAAGAATTTTTCCATATATGTGAACAACGAAAAGGTCGGCCTAGACGATCTCACCGACTTGCTCGAAAAGACGCAGTTCCTGTGGATCATCAACAAGTACGAAGACGAATTCGTAAAGGCCCTTCCGCAGCTGAAGAAAAAGCCGCTTAAACTTACCACCGCCCTTCCCGTTCGGGGCTTCATCGCATCTGTTGTATTGCCGAGACACCTGAAGATAACGGGCACCGACGAACGAGCGACAATAGACCTCTTCGTAAACGGTCGATTGCGCGAAAAAAATATACTCCGACACATACCGACACAGCGGGTCATCGAAAGCTATCTGTACGGGCAAATTCACTTCGACAAGATGGACAAGAAGGGGAGCGATCCCTTCACCAGCAGCCGCGAAGGCATCGTCGATGGCGATGAAGATTTCGCCGCGCTGCTGAAATACCTTAAGGATGAGGCAATTCCGGCGGTCTTCGACAAGTGGGACGAACTTCGTGTACAGCTCGGCGAGGAGGGCGACGAAGAGAACACGCGGAAATCTAAGAAACAGAGGAAGGCGCGGGATCTTTATACTATAGCGCGTGAAGAATACTCTCCGGACGCGTCCTCCTCGAGAAGAGATGTTGTCGATGGCTGGCTAGACGAACTTCGAGACGACGCCGAGTTCAACATTGGGTCGTATGTTGATTGCTTCCTGTCAGAAAACTTGGCGCGCCGGTACATCGGAGAGAGAAAGCTAACGCTGAGTCCGCGCACGAAGTCGGAAGCTCAAGAGTGGCGAGAAAGGGAGTCAAAAAGAAAGACGAAAGCCAATCTAAGCTTTTCCATCCGGAAGAACGACAAAGATATCGACTATCTCGGAATGGACGATTTGGCGTTTACCGTTGAAGGCAAGATAGGAAGCACTGGCGAGAAGTCTCTCACACATGATGCCATCGAATATGCACCCGTCAGAAATGTCGTCGGCCACACTGGACTCTTGACCAGCCACGGGAAGTCGTTGCTGAGCCTCAAACATGAAAACATCAAGGCTCGCATAAAGACCTTGGTGGCCGAAAAACCGCCCGCGGTAAAGAAAGCAGCTGCAAAAAAGAAGAGCGCACCTCGCAAGTAGTCGGATCGGCCCACCACGTTGCCCAAAGTCGATGAAAAGGAAGAAAAGCTCTAGCCCGATCGACCCGCAGAGAAGCGCTTTGATGGCGCGCGTGCGGCAACGTCATTCGGCCCCCGAGCAGGCGGTACGGCAGATACTGCGGTCGCTTCAAATCCCATATCGACTTCATAGAAGGTCATTGCCCGGCACGCCGGATATTGTCTTGCCGGACCGAAACTGCGTGATCTTCGTCCATGGATGTTTCTGGCACCGCCATGTATCTTGCTCCAAGGCGACAACGCCTAAGACTCGGATTCCGTTCTGGGTCGATAAATTCGAGAAGAATGTTGCAAGAGACCGGCGCAATGCCAGAGAAGTCAGGAAGCTCGGCTGGAAAGTCGTGACGGTGTGGGAGTGTCAATGCAAGCACCCCGAAAAGCTATCCAAGCGATTGAAGCGCTCCCTCAGTCTCTGATTTAGCCACCGCTCCCGTTATGACCCCCTATTGAACATGAACAAGGAGGGATAGCGCGACGGGATCACCAGCGTCGGATACGTGAAGCGCTGTCCGGGGCCACCGGCGCTAGCAGCGCTGGTCCGCGCTGCCATTATCCATAGGGTTGGCAAGTGCGCCGCGCGCGCATTTCTCAACTCGTCACCCGACAATGTACCGGTAGAGATAAATCCCTCCTCTCCGACCCGTCGCTCCGCCCTACGGAAACGCAACGTGAGTCGCCCATCGAAACCTGCGGCTACCTTCCTTATGATGGCTGGGATGGATGTGTCACGCCACGTGTTTCTCGAACGTGTTTTGATAAGACTTACCAACGCTACGGCCGCCGCTGCATCAATCTCAATGCCGTCGCCGGCAACTGCCTCAATGTCAGACTCCGTCCCGTTCCTGATGTCGAAGTGTTCGCCGAGAAGCGCCAGCACCCTACCGTAGGCGCGCTGCTCCTGTGGAATAATGACGTAGTTAGGGTAGACTTGCTTTCCCGGGTTGAGTGTGTCGATCTTACTCACGTCGAGCACACCTGGACGTGTCGTGCGGAGGTTGAAGGTGAATTCGATCGGGAACGTGCCAGGAAGCTGAGCGCGATGTCCCTCGATGAATTCGCGCAGATCCTGATCCGACGCGTGAATATCCCTGAATCGGTAGTACAGGTGTCGCGGGATGTAGAGGCGTGTGTAGTCCAAAGTGCGTTCGCGATACCCATACATCCGGGCATGTTGATGCATGGTGTCGATCTGAGAAATGCGTGCGTCCCGGACGTAATAGGTCACGAGCAAATCGCGGATCGCTATGCCACGCCCCAGAGTGTTTCCCCCAATAAGAAAATTGAGGCCGCGACCATAGGCGATGCCTTGCCGCTTCACCCTCGCATTGATCACAAGTAGGCGGCGACCAGGCAGATGCTGAATGATCGTCTGTTTGATCACATCGAAGTTAGGCGTGTTGCCGCCTAGGGTCGTGCGCAACTGTTCATATGCCGCTTCAAGCTCCTGTTCGACTGCTGCACCGTCTAGCAGGCCGCCGTAAATCTCGGTCAGATAACGATTTATTCGGGTCTCGGCGATCGCCTGCTCGTCGTTTTTTAGGCTGGGATGGCAAAGATAGGAGTATCCGCGTTCGCCCAACCCCAGCCTGACTATCGCAGCAGCGGAAGACACCAAAAAGAACAGAATGGACTCCTTCAACCCGGCAGGGATTGGTTGCGTGCGGTTTAGCAACTGCCGCTGCTCACCGGCCGTCACCAGACGGATAAGCGCAGGATTGTCCTCTGGTTCTTCCGTACTGAAGAACGCGTTGCCGCCGACATACGTCCCACCGGGTGGAAGCATCACGATGAAAGAAGGTCGATGTGAGGAATCGGCGCTTTGCAGCAGAACGGCCTGTGGCGTGCCCGTCACGCTAACATAGACATGACGCGGAACTGCGGTGCGAAGACGGGTTTGAATGATGTCGTTTATTGCGCTCGGAGCAACGGCGACCGCTGGCGATCGCGATCTGCGTCGCGTGTTGGTGTCGAGCGAGGCTTGATCGCCTTCATCGTCGAACAGAATAGACGGAAAGCGTTCGGCACCGATAGCACGAAGGAATCCCGAAATATTGCGTAGGCTCGTGCCGCCCTTCGAGCAGATCAACAACAGGCGACCGTTTCCGCGTTCAAGATGCAAACGAGTGTTCGCGACCTCCGGACCAAGATCGTTGTCTTTCGTGAACATCATGAGCCCTGGCAAACCCAACGAAAAGTCGCCATGCGTCTGAGTGACGAGATCGTTGATGTTGCTCGTCATCACGACGGAGACGCGGAAGCCGTTATCGAAAGCCATCGCCGTGCTCGCGATCATGGCGCGCGTCTTTCCGCTCTGAATTCGGCCGTACACCAAGCCGGTGACGGGTGTGTTCGGAATTCTGGCCGTGTCCAGCCCGCCTGCCGCATCGGCCCCGTATGCGGTCATCACGGCGCCAATGATCTCGGCGGCATTGCGCTGGGCGTCTGTCAGCTCAGGATCAATCAAGCCAAGTGCTTGAAGTGTCTGGCAAAAGAAGGATCCGTCGATTATCATGAAATTGCAGGCGGCAGCGAAAATAAGGCGGGGCTGGATAGCAGCATGTCCAGTATAATGGCGAAACAACGCGCAACCATCAAGAGAACATGGCCTTGACCGGCAACGCGGAGGGTATGATGCGCCTTACAAGCCTCTTGCTCGTCGAGGAGCGGCTTCTAGAGGCCGAATACTTCCTGAAGCGTATGGCACGCGAGCGCGGCGAAGCGTTCGGCTACAACCTGAACGCCTTCCTTTCAGCGGCGCGAAGCGTGACCTTTCTGCTACAGAAAGAATATTCGAAGATCGACGGCTTTGCGGAATGGTGGGCCCTCGAACAGGCTAGACTTGCCGCCGACTCAGCCGCGCGCTTTTTTGTGGAGCTTCGAAATTACTCACAAAAGGAAGGTCGAGTTTCTGTCGTGGGAACGGCGATGGCGCGTGTCGCTAGGCGTTCGTCTTGGTCTCACCGCTTCGCGGGGACTGCTAAGGCCGTCCCGTCCGTTTTGTTGAATCGAGATGTCGTCGATTGTGGCCGGGAACACCTTGGGAAACTCGCGCAGATCGTTTTGCGGTTCGGTGATCGCTTTCCCTTTTATAGCTGCCCAAAGAGAGCATTGACGCCCGACGGCGTGAGAGCTCTTGGAATTGATCTTGATGATATCGAGGCAGCGCGCGGTTTTCCCCGCGGGTGGACGCGTCTCGCGGCCGTCGAAGATTTCGCCGAGCGCATAAAGGTTGTCGCCACGCTCGTTGATCCGGTTGACTTCGGAGCGATCGAGCGTATCGCTCGAGCAAAGGCGCGTCGAAAGAAATTGTCAGATGACAATCTCGGCGACCACCTGACGCAGTCGATGGTGCTGGCTTTAGAACGGCGACGCAACGTTGCTGAGGGGGAGCATATCCTCACCGAATTCGCGGCCAACGAGATCTTGAGTCCGACCCGAAACGCAAGCGACTAGCCGTCCATTATTTTCTCTTATAGGCCTCGTCTATCGACGGTGATCACCTTACCAATTCCTATCGCCGCGTGAAGTTCGGCTGATTTACACCCCTCATTGTCCTCTTCCACCGAGGCGAGCCAGAACCACGGAAGCCCGCAGCGGCATTGCTGGCCGTAGTCGTTCTCATTGTCGTGAGGGATCAGCAGTATGTCGTCGCACGTGATGCACCACACGTGAAAGAAACCGCAGCGATCGCACTTGCCCACGTAGTGTAGGTACGCAACAGTATGTAGCTTCGGCTCGACGAAAGTATCTACGGGCAGAAGCTTCAAAGACATTTCGGGATATCCGTCCCAAAAAATACGACCATGCTTGCAATTCGGATTCTTACATTCAGGCCATGTCGACGGATCAAAATTCTCAAGCCTGTTGACCGGCACGATGCGGATCGATACGGCCATCTGTGCCCGCTTTTCGGCTCCCTTTGTGAAGCCTGAAGAAGTCACGAGATAACCATGGCTCGCGCCGACATCCTTCACGAGACCTAAGAACTCTTCGACGTCTTTCACGTCTACCTTTCGCTGCCGGTGCTTGGCATCGACGATAAGCCGTCGTGTGTTGTCGGTGTCGTGACGCGCATCGATCAACACGTCGATCTGTCTCGCGATTCCGCTGATTTTACCGGTCAGCCTGGCATTCGGCGTAACGCAAATATCCGTCCCCGATTGATCTGCGATCAAGCGTGCGATCATTCGCTCGTAAACTTCCCAATCCGGGCGTGGGCCTTTCATGTCCAGACATCTCTTGTACAGCTATGAAAGGAGTCTATCGAAGCGAGTCACCCAAAAACAAGTGCGGTATTGTGGCATCGGGTGATTGTATCGCTTTTTAGGGAAGCGACTACAGATGTTCGCGCAAAACGCTGCCGGTTCGCAGAACCACGCGTATAGCTACACTCCCTAGTCCGCCGATGGGCCGCCTCCATGTCAGGCGAAAACGATAGGCTCAACGGAAATTCCTCGCCTTCACCTTCAACGTGTCGATATGCAGATCGGGAACATAGATATCGCGGGGCGTCGGCACGGTCTGTTTGGGCTCCCGGCTATCGAGCCCGCTTCCACCATGCCTGGCCTCATCCCCACGTCCGGCCAGTAGCGGAAACTCCCCATCTAGCCCTGAAACCCGCTTGAGGTCAGCCGTCAGATCAACGACCTGCTCAACTATCACATGAATGACGTTGTTTGCGTTCTGCACCTTGCCCCGGCAGCCGAGCATGCTTGCGCGGAGGATGGGACGGCGGTTGTTCTCGAACACGGAAGGCCAAACGATGAGGTTGGCATTCGCGCTTTCATCTTCAAGCGTGATGAACATGACGCCTTTGGCGGAGCCGGGCATTTGCCGGACGAGGACGAG
>JAWVFJ010000056.1:0-2824 GCA_033856275.1 Solirubrobacterales bacterium | reverse complement strand
AATACCTGTATCATCAATGCCCACACCCAATCGCCACCTCAACTATCGAGGAGAAACGACCAGAAATTATTGATGATCCGTTGATGTATATTTTGCCACATCCACATGCGCAATGGTATCGTTTGATTTCCCAAATATTATTATGAAAGTTCATTTGTTCGCCGTTCCATCATCTTTATGCTCTTTGTCCCTCATCACTATATTGCTCTTGAAAACCACTTACAACAATATACTTCAAAGTATACTGTATAGCGTCTGGTAATAGTAGATAATCATCAATTCAAAAATAATGTGCTGATCTCGCAACGCTTGTCTTCACATGCTGATTGACCGAACAGAGCACTGTCATGTACAAAATCACTAACGGCTGCATTTCAACAGAGCAGATCGCGTACTAACCGGTGGATGTTACATTGGCAGTCAGTACATCTGGAATGAAATGTTGATTGCACTTGTGATCCTTGGCATATGTATCAAGATTGGATTATCCACCGCTGGGAAGTGGAGTCCGTTTCTACCCAGATCTGAGTTGCACGCCATTCCGAGTGGATGCGTGAGCTCCCACACTGTGACTGGGCGGCACAAGTGGCATTCGAAGCAGATGTGCCATGGATTATGCAGTCCGCAGTCCAAGTCCGTTTGGTGCTGGTGAATACGTGCCTTAGCGCCGCCAGGATGTCTGCAGATTCTGGGTAGTGCCTTGTTGGCAATGACAGCAGCCATCTCATTGATTTTGCCAAAGCTGAGCCAGGTGTGCTACCATGGCAGCTGTCATACTAGTCTGCCCAGAAAACTCCATTCCACACATCCTCTCTTCCTGGACGTCAGTGTGAGGTAATATGATCAGGCATTGTTCTTTCTATTGCGGCATGCAAACATACTTGTGTGGCCAGCTGACTAACATTCAATCCAAGGCACATGTCTGACTGTAATAGCTGTACCCAACTTCCTTGCATTGCAATAGTAGCAGACATGTTGAAAACCTACAAGAAATTCATTGCTGCCTCTAGAAATTAGATTCAGCTAGTACCTCAAGCATGCATACTCCTGTAGCATCCTCAAAGGTGTTTACAGTATTTTTTTGTACACTCATGGGGACGCTTGCGCCAAACTTTGCTTATGAACAACCAACAGCTAATAATGAGATGATTTGCGATTTTGCAGACTGTGTGAACCACCATCTTGGGTCTATGATGGTGGTTTCACCCTACGGTTAGCTACAAAATGATCAAAACGCTCTCTAAGTACACCTGCTGTATATTGTGAGTTGATTGCGATCTATATTAATCTGGATATACCTACATCTGATCATGTGCTGCATCTTATTGTTGCCACTTGCAGTTTGATGGTCCATGTGTAAATCAGCATTCTGGGTAATATTTTTGGTTGCTGCATTGCCCGTATTCCAGTGGACTAAGTGTTGTCTGTGTCGAAGTTTTGTCTAAGCGGGTGGTATGTTGCATGAAGCACCTGTCCTACTGCTCAACTCCGATCTGCTTCCACCTTCATGAGTAGTTTGTGGAGTCAGGATTTGATGGACTTGAAAAGAAGTGGAAGATGATAACAAAAAGAAGTGATAAGTTCTGTGGAAGATAATCACAAAAAGAAGTGGGAAGTTTTGAGGACCATTTAGTTAGCTTCCAGACAAAATAATACAAATAACAGCCACCATACATGTTCTAGTCACAATAAATCATGATGCGTAGAGCTACACTTTGGAAGGGTTTCCAACTGTCCTGCAATTTGAACCAAGTCGGACTGATAATGTGTGTGTGATTCTAGTGAGAAATAGATGTGAACAACTGCTGAAATCTCATGTGTATAAGATATACACAGCATATTCTTCTACCACAGAGAGCGCAGCAGATGTTTGATTCAACAAATTCCCAGGATCGGACATAAAACAGACAGAATACAGCATGTGATGTTTTATGGTTAGCATTGCTTTTCAACATCTAGTGTCAGTCAAAACGCAGTGTTTGCTTTGTTCAAGTCAATTTAATGTACCAACATTGATATAAGAAACGCAGGTTGCCTCCATGTGGACCATATCTTGCAAAATCTCACATTTCACACTTCCACAAAACGGTGAACTCACAATACCATATTCAACTTTCCAAAATAGATCATTTCGCCACAAAGTGCGGGCAAATACTGCAAATCGAGCAAGCGCTCGACACCACGATGTCATCAACCTGATGAAAGAATCAGTCACTTGGAATGAGGAATGGTCCGAGGCATCGAAGCATTGCGCAGATTGCAAACAAAAAAGATGTTCACAGCTCAGACACTTTGAGAAACACACTCTTTCAGAACCAATTCCAAGAGAGATGGATTGAGAATAATGCAGATTGAGTATCTGCTGTGGCATGAAAGCGAGTTCAAGATGCAGAGACTGTGATCATTCAGTGCGGGATGATATGGGCACGGCTGAAATGGCGGGATTGCCAACCAGAAAGCCTGAATCAACATTATAAAGGATGTTGAATGCAGTCAGGGCTAGTCTGAGCAATCTTTCAAAGTTCCGATGATGGGGACAATGGGGAAGCGGGGAATGATGATGAAGAAGAAACAGAGCTGGAAAAGCTTGGCAAAGGTGATGAACCCAGCTAGGAGATAGGAACAATCTCTACAATGCGGCAACATTGCCGGGGAAGGGATCAGCACAAGTAGTGTTAGCAACCGGTCCAGGTAACCCGCCAGCAGTCCGGGTTAAGATCCGAAAATTGTTTCGTTTGGGTTCCAGAACTGTCCAAAAACCCGACCCGCAGTATCTTGGCGTGCCAAACCTGGACCTGGACCTGTTAACCCGCAGGTTTTGTCG
>JAWVFJ010000055.1:0-4794 GCA_033856275.1 Solirubrobacterales bacterium | reverse complement strand
CGTCAGGCCGGACGGGCACGTGGCGTGGCGCGGAGACGGGGCATCCGACCAGGAGGGGCTGGCGGCGGCGATCGACGTGGCGCTGGCAGGCGGACGTCCCTGACCACGTGACATCCCTGACCGTGGGGCGTCCATGAACGTAAGGAGGATTTGTGGCGACGACACATCTGGTGGGTTCGGTGGGTCTCGACGATGCCGAGGACGTCTTCCGGACCGCGGCCAAGCACCTCGGTGACAGCCTGCGCCGGCTGCCCGACGGGGAACGCGGCGAACGCGACCATTGGATCGGATTCCAGTACGACGTCCTGTGCTCGGCCGAGGGCATCGAGGCTGGTCCGGTCGTGGAGCGGACACCCGGACTGCTGAATCCCGAGGTGCGCATGACCCGGTCGGTCGCCGAGATCTCACTGCCGGAGCTGAGGTATCGCCAGCATGCGGAGACGTCGTACGCGCTGCTGCGGAGGCTGAAGGACGAGGGGGCCGTTCCGGAGCACGTGCGATTCCAGGTCTGCCTGCCCACTCCGGTCGCGGTGGTCAACGCGTTCGTACCCGCCGAGGCGAAGGCCGCGTTCGAGGAGGTCTACGAGCGTGCGATGGTGCGCGAGCTGGAGAGGATTCTCGCGGTGGTCCCCGCGGCGGAGCTGGCGATCCAGTGGGACGTGGCGCACGAAACCGCGTTGCTGGAGGGCTACGGCGCCCCTTGGTTCCGCGACGGCGACGGCGCCGGCGATGGCGAGGGTGATGTGCTGGGCTCCGTCACCGAGCGTCTCGCCCGGCTGGGCACAGCCGTTCCGGAGGCGGCAGAGCTCGGCTACCACCTCTGCTACGGCAACCGGGACCGCAAGCACTTCAAGGAGCCCGCTGACCTGTCGCTGCTGGTGCGGCTGGCCAACGCCGTCGGCGCCACGCTGCCTCGCCGCATCGACTGGTTTCACATGCCGGTGCCCCACTACCGCACCGACCACGCCTACTTCCTGCCGCTTCGGGACCTCGATCGGCCCGAGGCGCACCTCTACCTCGGACTCGTGCACCAGATCGACGGTGTCGCGGGTGCGCAGCGGCGCAGCGACGTCGCAGCACAGGTGCTCGCCGGTGGGCGAGGGTTCGGCGTCTCCACAGAGTGCGGGATCGGTCAGGTCCCGGCCGACGTAGTCCCGCGCGACTGGATCACCGAGACGCTCGACATCTGCCAGGCGGTCTCGACGCCCGAGCACCGCGGCTGAGCCGGCCGACTCCGGTCACCTGGTCCTGTTGGACGCCGCGATCGTCGAAACGTGCAGCGGCGGCCGTCGGCCGGCCCACGGCAGGGCCTGTTCGAACCGTTGGGCGTAGGCCAGCAGGCTTGGCTCGGACGCCCAGCGTCCGACCAGTTGGACCCCGATCGGCAGATTGGTCGAGCTCGTGCCCAGCGGCAGGCTGATTGCCGGGTTGCCGCTGAGGTTGAACGGGTCGGTGAAGGTGCCTCTGCTGGCCCATAGCTGTTTGATCTCATCGGGGCCGTCGTCGAGCCGGCCGACCTCGGCCCGCTCGAAGGTGTCGGGCAGTTTCGGCATCGTGGGGGTGACCAGCACGTCGAAGTCGTCGAAGAACACCGCGAGCTGCTCGCGCACCAGATCGGCCAGGTCGAGCGCACGTAGCACCGAGCCGGCGTCGAGATTGCGCGCCGCGTGGTAGACGGCCAGGGTGTGCGGCTCGAGGGTGTCCGGACCGGGCGTGCGTCCGGTTGCCGCGGCCGTCATGTCGACCGAGTACCGGTGCAGCACCGCGAACAGCACGAACTGCGCTTCGGCGAACGCCTCCCAACTGAACCGGGGGCCGGCCTCGGACACCGTCGCGCCCCACTCACCGAGCATTGCCGCGGCCGCCCCCGCGACGTCAGCGACCTCGCTCGACGCGGCCACTCCGGACCACGGGTGCACCCAGTAGCCGACCCTGGGTCTGCGCACCGGCGGCGCTTGAGAGATCGCTCCCGGTTCGGCGAGAAGGTCGAACAGCGCCGCCGTGTCCCGCACTGTCCTGGTCACCATGAACTCGTTCACCCAGCCGAACCCGACATCGGAGTAGGGCCGCAAACTGATGCTGCCTCTGGTCGGCTTGAGCCCGATCACGCCGCACGCCGAAGCCGGGATGCGCAGCGAGCCACCGCCGTCGTTGCCGTGCGCCACCGGGACCAAACCGGCGGCGACGGCGGCAGCCGCTCCGGCGCTGGAGCCGCCCGCGCTGTGTGCCGAGTTCCACGGCGTGCGCGTCGGACCGTGCAGCGCCGTGTCGGTGTGGGTCAGCAGCGCAAACTCCGAGGTGGCTGACCGGCCGAGGAGTTGCAGCCCGGCGCGCAGCAGGGCCCGGACCAGTTGACTGTCCCGCTCCCCGGTGAGGCCCGCCGCGAGGCGACTGCAGGCCTCCGAACCGACGCCGCTCAGCGTCGCCCCGATGTCTTTGATGAGGAACGGCACGCCGGCCAGTACGGCGTCGGTCGTCCGCGCCCCGGGCGCGGCAGGTAGGGCCAGCGGCTCGTCGAAGAGCTCGATCACCGCCCCGACGGCGGGATCGGCCAGGGCGATCGCACGACGTGCGGCGTCGGCCACCTCGGCCCGGCTCACCTCGCCGCCGCGAACCGCCTCGGCTATTCCGACGGCGTCCAGCGCCGCGTACTCGGTGAGGTCCATCGCCGCGGTCAGCTGATCAGCTCGGGCTCGTCCAGCCCGGCGTCCAGTTCGGTGATGTGCTCTCGTTCCGAGGCAAGGTCGAGCGATCGGCAAGCCCACAAGTACACAGCGGCGCTCACCGGCAGGCCGACGAACATCGCGATGTCGGCGCCACCCAGCGCCGATGCGACCGGGCCGACGAACCAGCCGGTGCTGAAGAACGGGATCATCGCGACGAATCCGACGAGGTAGGCACCGATGCCCCGCCATTCCCACCGGCCGTAGATGCCGTCGGGATCGAAGATCGCCCGCACCGAGTAGTGCCCTCGGCGCACCAGATAGAAATCGACGAGGTTGATTGCCGTCCACGGGGTGAACAGGTACAGCGTGAAGGTGAGGAAGTTGCTGAACTGCGCCATGAACGAACCGGACGCGCAGAAGGCCAACACGCCGGAGACCACCGCGGACAAGACCAGGGTGGCCACGCGGTTGCGGCGGGTCGGGCGTACCGGGCGGAAGCTGTCGGCGATCGAGAGCATGGTCAGCGAAGATCCGTAGAAGTTCAGCCCGACGATCGAGATCATGCCCAGCAACGACAGGATCAGCAGCGCCGAACCGAACCCCGTGAAGAGCACATCACCAGCCTGCCGCACCGCCTCGGCCAGTCCGGACCCGACGTTGAGCGCGGCCGCGACGGTGCCGATGAGCATCATCCACGCGCCGCCGATGCCCGCCCCGGTATAGGTCCACCAGAATGACGCCCGCACGCCGACGTCCTTGGGCAGGTAGCGCGAGTAGTCGCTGACGTAGATCGCCCAGGACAGTTGGTACGCGGCGGCCACCGCGAACTGGGCCAGGAACGGCGCCGCCCGGAAATTGCCCAGTGTGAGCTCCAGTGCGGGCAGATGTCCGGTCGCGGCGATGGCGACGGTGAAGAAGCCGAGCCCGGCAAGCAGCAGGTAGGACAGCCACCGCTGGATCTTGTGGATGAAGTTGTAGCCGAACACCCCGACTACCAGCGCCAACAGCAGGTAGACGACGTAGGACAACCGAGGTGGCGCACCGGCCAGCACCTGGACCGACTGCCCGGCGAGAACCGCGCCGAACGCGCTGACCCCCAGGTAGGAGAGGAGCGCGAACACCCAGATGAGCAGTGCGCCCCGATAGCCGAACTGCGGCCGTGACTGGATCATCTGTGGCAGGCCCAGCTGCGGACCCTGAGTGGAGTGGAAGGCCATGAAAAACGTGCCGACCGCGTTCCCCGCAAGCACCGAGAGAACCGTCCAGCCGAAACTGAGCCCGAGCCCGATGCCGACCATGCCCACGGCCAGGGTGGCCAGATGAGCCTCCCCGGTGAACCACACCGCCCACAGGTCCCGGACCTTGCCGTGCCGCTCGCGGATCGGTATGTAGTCGATCGATCGGTGCTCGATTTCGAGCGGCCGCTCTGTCGCGGACTCATTGGATCTTTCGGACATTCCACCCACCATCGCGTTCACGGGACAGGCCGGTGACCCTGACTGACACCGAGAAGCCAGCCGCGGCGTGGCGGCATCGCCCAGAAGGACTTGCGTTCAATCCTGACTTTCGAATCAGTCTGCTCGCAAGAACTGGCAATGTCCACCAGCAGTTTTCGGACCTGCCGGCGTCATGCAACGCAGTAACTTGCAGGTCACGAGCAGGTCTTCCGCCTGAAACCGGATCATCGGCCCAGACCCACGCGCCACCTCAGGGCGTTGCGACGGCGGCAGTCGACCGGCTCAGTCGTTCTCTAGAGGCCGGGCTCATCGGGTGAGCCAGCGGGCCGCGTCCACGTCGATGCCGCGGCCGGAATGCGTGCCTATTCGCTCTTAATTGTTCGCTCCATGTAAAGGGACTGCCCTGATGACTGTCGCTGCCGAGCGCACTGAACTTTCCGTCCGCCCGGTCTCCGGCCACATCGGCGCCGACATTGACGGCGTCGACCTTTCCCGCCCGTTGGATGAGGCCACCGTCGCGCGGCTCACCGATGCCCTGCACCGGTACAAGGTGATCTTCTTCCGGGACCAGGAGCTGGACCACGCGGGACAGATCAGGTTCGGCCGGCACTTCGGTGAGCTGACCTACGCCCACCCCCACGACGACACCCCGCCGGACGGCTACCCGGAGA
>JAWVFJ010000054.1:0-2510 GCA_033856275.1 Solirubrobacterales bacterium | reverse complement strand
CACCTTTCACGAGCGTGGCCATCAGCCGAGACTGGTCGTGGTCGGTGAGATCGACCTGATCAATGCCACCGCATTTCACGACGCAGTCCGGCGCGCCATCGGTCGTTGCCCACGCCTCATCATCGATCTGACACAGGTCAATTTCATGGGATCCGCCGCGGTGGCCACACTTTACACCCACCTGGACAATCTTATCGCCGTACTGGTCACCCGTAATACGGCAATCGCCAGGGCACTGACCACCGCGGGGTTCCCTATGCTGATTACGGTGCCCGCCACGCACGAAACAACTCTCCACCGCGCCTGCGGCCACGCCGACCACCAGGGTTAAACCACGCTCGGCGGCGGCCCAGCGACAGGTAGCCGCGGTCGCCGAGGTTCCGCACCGTGGTGACACCCCCTCGAACCGCGGAGCGCAGATCTCCGTGGCCGTCCGCGCGAGTAGCAACTTCGGCGAAGTCGAGTAGTGGACTACGCGTGAACAGCGACCGCTCGGACCACATTGTTGGCCAGTGAGGTGAGCTCAGGGGCTCAGCCCGCATCACACGTGTCACGGACGAGCCCGACAGCGATGGGATCCGCGGTGCGTGAAGTCCGTGTTGTGGATGTGATTGTCGTGGGTGCCGGGCCTGTCGGGCTGTGGCTGGCCGCCGAGCTGCGCAGGGCCGGGGTCGAGGTGCTCGTGCTGGAGAAGCTGGCGACACCGGCGCCGCACACCAAGGCGCTGACGATCCTTCCCCGCAGCCTGGAGCTGTTCGCGATGCGTGGGCTCGAGGAGCGCTTCCTCGCGGTCGGGCGACAGCTGCCCAGCTACCACTTCGCACTGCTGGACAACCGGCTGGACTTCACGGTCCTGGACACGCCGTTTCCCTTTGCGCTGTTCCTGCCGCAGCCACAGACCGAGGCACTGCTGCGCGAACACCTGGACGAGCTCGGTGTTCCGGTGCTCGGTGGGCATGCGGTGCGCGTTGTGCGGCAGGAGGACGATCTGGTCGTCGTCGAGGCCGAGACGGCGGCGGGCAGCGCCACGTTCTCGGCGCGCTGGGCAGTCGGCTGCGACGGTCCGTCGAGCGTGGTACGCAAATCAATCGGGGTGAAGTTCCTCGGCACCCCGACCACGATGCGGGTAGCTGTGGGCGACGTCCGGCTGGCCGACCCACCCCCTGTGCCGTCGCTGACCCTGAACCGGGACAACGGTGCGCTCTTCCTCGCGGCACTCGGCGACGGGCGGTACCGGGTCTCGCCGTTCGACCATGCCACGATCTTCCAACCCGAGGACGACACGCTCACCCTCGAGGAACTCCGGGCGAGCACCATCCGGGTGGCAGGCACCGACTTCGGCATGTTCGACCCCGGATATCTGATCAAGTTCGGCAACGCCACGCTGCAGGCCGAGACCTATCGCCGCAACCGGGTGCTGCTGGCCGGGGACGCCGCGCACATCCACATGCCGCTCGGCGGACAGGGGATGAACCTCGGCCTCGCGGACGCCGGCAACCTGGCGTGGAAACTCGCCGCGGTGGTCCACGGTTGGGCCCGGCCCGAGCTGCTGGACAGCTATCACGACGAACGCCATCCGATCGGCCAGCGTGTCGTCGAAGACACCAGAACGCAGGCCGCCTTGGTCACCGCTAACACCCCGGACGGAAAGGCGCTACGCGCCCGGTTCAACGAAATGCTGGCCAAGCATCCCTCCCTCAACCGGGAACTCGCGGAACGACTTTCCGGCGTGGACCTGACCTACGAGTCGCTGTCGGATGAGAATCCGCTGGTGGGGCGCCGTATGCCCGACCTCGCGCTGACGGGAACGTCGGCGCCGAGTGTGTTCGCGCTGCTTCGCCATGTGCGGTTCGTGCTGCTCGACCTGACCGGCGGCCAGCTCGGCGAGCGGTTCACCGGGATGAGTCCGGCACTCGACGTGGCGGCCGCGTCCGCGATGGCCACGGCGACCCGCCCGGAGTGGCGGGGCGTCAGCGCTGTGCTGCTTCGGCCCGACGGGCACATCGGTTGGGTTGGACCTGACGCCTCAGCGGAATCCGCGGCGAGCCTGTTGCGGGCGCTCTCCGGGTGGCTCGACGAGGCGGTCGGCGGCGTCGGCAGGTCAGCGCACCGCGGCCTCTGAGCTGAGCGCAGACCCCCGTGGCTAAGGTCGACCGAGTCGGGCGAGGGCCAACGCCATGGCGTGCGGGCACCGAGGGGACTTCGATGCAGCAACCTGCCGTGCGGTACGCCGCGCGCCTGGCCGCCTCATCCTCGACGAGTTCCACCGCCGCCTGCTCGAGGAGAGCAAGCAGACACCGTTCCCGGCCCCCGAGATCGATCGGGCACTACGGCCGTATGCACGTGCGCGCTCACGGGGTTAGACCGGCTGCGAGTTGTCCTGGCCCCGGTATCTGAGGCCGTCGATGAGCAGGTCGAGCAGTCGGCCGGCCAGCGCGCGCTGATCTGGTTCGCCGGCGATGAGGGTCACGCCGCCCAGTCCCATGAGCACGTCGTTCGGATCGATGTCC
>JAWVFJ010000053.1:0-2818 GCA_033856275.1 Solirubrobacterales bacterium | reverse complement strand
GCGAGTCATCCTTCGCGGTCGTGGTGTCGAAGTGGTGTGACACGATTCCGGTCCTCCTCCGACTTCGGGTCCTTATATGGCGATAGTCGCGGGGCCGACTCTACGGACCGCGGCGCCTTCATCAAGGGGCCCGGACGAGGCGTCACCTTCTCGTCACGACTCGGCTCATATATCGCGTCCGTAATGCTTCTGTAAGTCTCGCAGATGTCGCGATTTGAGGTACGGGTACGGCGTCCTGTCACGGGCGAGTACCGGTCTCAGCTGTCGCCGTCGGTCACGTCGAACGCTTGCAAGACCCGGGAGCTCAGTCGAGGCACGATCTGCCCGAGAACGAGGTCCTTGAAGTGTTCTGTTTCGCGGTGGGCATCGAGGGCAGCCCGGGAGGTATAGCGCTCAAGCAAGACGTAGCTGTGCTCGTCATCGAGGCTGCGGAAGACGTCGAAGGCAAGGCAGCCCGGCTCGGTCAGCGCGGCGGCTGCCAGCTTGGGCAGGAGGGGCAGGACTTCGTCGATCTTGCCGGGAGTGATGGTGTGACGAGCAATGAGCTGGACCTCTGACATCGTCTGTTGCTCCTTCTAGCGCGCTGTGTCGTGGCGCGGTGGTTCGTTTTCGCGGTTGGCGTCAATGAGCCGACTCGGCTAGCGAGGGAAAGTCCGGCTCTGTCCCCGCGACGTTGTTGAGGAAGTTGGTAAGCAGGAACTGTGCGGCGAGAGCGGTGATCTCGATGATCTGCTTGTCGTCGTAGCCAGCGTCGCGAACACTAGCGAGGTCTTGTTCGTCGACATTGCCGCGGGTCTCGATCACCCGCTTGGCAAATTGGGCGGCAGCGGCACGCCTAGGGTCCTCCGAGCTGCCCTCGCAAGCCAGTGCGATGTCTTCGCGCGACATCTTCCCGGCTATAGCTGCTACGTAAGTGTGAGCGGTGAGGCAGTAACCGCAGTCGTTGACAGTAGAGACCGCCAACGAAATGCTGTGCCGAGTCTTGGCGTCGAGAGTCTTAGCCAGAGAACCCTGTAGCGCGGTGAACCCAGCCAGGACTGCCGGGCTATTAGACATCAGACGGTGCAGAGCGGGAGTGAAGCCAAGCTGCCGTTCCACCGCCGCGAGGGTCGACCGAGTCGACTCCGGAGCCTCGGTGCTGTCGGGGATGTTCAGGCGAGCCATGACGGAATTTCCTTTCAATGAGTGATATCCACCGCCACAGGGCGCGGGCGCACAATCCAAGCTGTCAGGAACCGATTGGTGCCGGCACCTTGCCCGGCTGGGCAGGCGGGTAGTATTGTGGAGCTTCGCGACGGTCACGCATTCCGTAATCACGGATGACCCGAATGGTGCGCAGCCGCGAATTCTCGGGTGTCGCGGCGTGGTCGATGTACTCTCGAGCCGCGCCCGCATCGCGCCAGGTGAGCATCAGCACGAGCGCGCCCGGTTCCAACACCGCCTCAAAGAGCTCCCAGCCCACCAAGTCGTGAGTCGGAGCGGGCAACCCCAGCCATGACGCGACCTCGTCGGGAGTCCGCCCAGCGATCCAGTCGTGGTCGGAGTGAGCCGTCAGGAGCGTCACTGTGGTACCTGCGCCGACACCGGTCTCATCGAGGCGCTGTTCCGTGAGCGCCATGCCCGCCGGTGGCGTGGTGTCGGAGGTGAGTTGACCGACCCGCAGGTGATAGTCAGCCAACACCTCTGTGCGACCTTTCATCTGCACCTCGTGGTGGTTGGCCGTGGTGCGCCAACGCACCAGTGCCTTCTCGTCTCGCCAGTTAGATAGCGACAGGATCCAGCCGTCGCGGTTCAAGCTGCGATAGCGAATGTTGTCGACGAACCCGTCCACATTCTCCAGCTCAGGGCGCAGCATCTTCGCGTAGTTCAGGTAGTCGTCCCATCGGTCAGACCGCGGGTCGACCTCGAACAAGACCGAGAACATTCCAACCTCCTAGGCCAGGTCCAGCACCTGGGCGCAAACTGGGCTGCACAGCCGCTATCTATCGGGTGAAGTGGGTTGTCAAGCCCACTCGTTTGGCGAGAGCGAATTCCGGTCTCGCCGATCGCCCGGTGCGCGACTGGCGGCTGCTCGAACGGCGACCTGCTAGATAGAGCGGCAGGCGGAGGAGAACGGGTCTCGACTTGACCGCTGACGGCACCGCGTTTCTCGGCGCCAGCGGTGCCGCGCCCGTCCACGGACTGTCCCGCGTTCGCGACGGTCACAGGTCGGTGAGTCCCGTTAGCCGCGGGCGCCTGAGTCACCATGGGGTCGCCTCCTCGTCGCGAGCCACGCTAGCAGAGAACGTGCCTGCGCAGGCATGTATCGTCTCCCTCTCAGAAGATCGACTTGTGCAGCGTTCTCAGCCGTCTCAGCGGCCGAGGTTCCGCGCGCTCGTCGCTGTGTGACAGCGAGCGCGCGGGCGAGTTGAGTCGTGGTCTGTGCCCCGTCGGTGGGCAGCGCATTCCGGATGCGTGTGATCCGTTGGGCGCGGAGGAGGGTAGGAAGGTGGCGGCGTCGGCGATGTCGCCGGGCTCGCCGGCGCGCGCAGCGCGCGTCGCGT
Source organism: Solirubrobacterales bacterium (assembly GCA_033856275.1). GTDB lineage: Bacteria > Actinomycetota > Thermoleophilia > Solirubrobacterales > 70-9 > VRUE01. Next base: position 275 of record JAWVFJ010000053.1, on the reverse strand, counting down.
CGTCGGAACCGCACGTTCGCACTCTGAGCCTCGGGGGACCCGACTTGTCACCTGCACCCGCCGGCGCCGATGCCGCGGCCACCCCGTCCGCAGCACACCTGGTCTGGGCCTCGCCTCTTTATCGTGGCGCGACCATCGCGCTGTTCGTGTCAGGACTCGGGACGTCCGCTGCCGCGCCACAGATCACCCTGTTCCTTGTCAACGACTTACACGTCTCGTTGACCACCGCCGGCCTGTACTACCTCACGAACATCACCGCCCCGGTAGCCGGCTTC
>JAWVFJ010000052.1:0-2967 GCA_033856275.1 Solirubrobacterales bacterium | reverse complement strand
AACCCAGTCAGCTTGATCGTGTTCGAGAACGTACCGCGTCTGGCCAGCCGTGGCCGACACTTGCTTGATCAGATCGGGCAGATCCTTGAGTTCTTCGGCTACGCCGTCTCGGAGACGACCCACGACTGCGGCGAACTGGGGGGACTGGCCCAATCCCGGAAACGGTTCTTGCTGGTCGCCCGCCACGTCGAGAAGGTTCCTCCGTTCCTGTACGAGCCGGAAAAGAAGTCGTTGCAATCCGTCGGTGCCGTCCTCGGCCGCATGCCGATGCCAGGTGACATCGAGCGCGCAGGCCCAATGCACCGCGTGCCGTCACTGCAATGGAAAACATGGGTGCGGCTCGCGCTTGTCGAAGCGGGCAAGGATTGGCGCAGCCTCGATCAACTGGCGATCCATGACGGCTATCTGCGGGACTTTGTGATCGTGCCAGAGGCGTTCTCAGGCTATTTGGGTGTAAATGCCTGGAATAAAGCCGTAGGGACCGTGGCGGGCCAATCAGGCCCTACCAACGGGGCATTCTCTGTCGCAGATCCGCGCAGCCCCATAGACGCCCCGCAATATCATCAATACGGCGTGCGCAAGTGGGAGGACACCAGCGGCGCAATTATTGGGGTCAAGTCACCAGGTCAGGGCACGTTCAGCGTTGCGGATCCGCGTGGCGCAGCTGGTGGACACGGCAAGTACAACGTAACCCGTTGGAATGGCTGCGCTCGAACTGTGATCGCGGGCAGTACAACAGGGCAGGGGGCCTTCGCTGTGCAGGATCCTCGCTCCGGCCTGCGCCGCGTGAAAGGGGATGCCTATCTCACTGGCGGGCATTACGGCGTGGTCCCTTGGGACAGCACTGCCGGTGCTGTGTCCGCCAGTGCGCGCTTGGACAATGGCCGTTGGAGTGTCGCCGATCCAAGAATGCCGGCAGCCAATGATCGACTGACATGCGTGATCAGAAGCCTCGACGGCACCTGGCACCGCCCATTCACCACACTTGAAATGGCTGCATTGCAAAGCCTTGTCGACCCCGAGGAAATGCTCGAACTGGATGGCTTGAGCGATCAAGCATGGCGGGAACGGATCGGGAACGCGGTTCCACCAAAGGCTGCTGAAGCCATTGCCGGTGTAATGGCTCAAACCATCCTGCTCGCCAAGCAAGGGGAAACCTTCTTGCTCAGCCATATGCCTGTATGGGTTCGCCCAGTGGCCGTTGGCCTTTCGTTAGTCAATCACCTCGATAACGCAGCATGAATCTGCGCCCCTGACGGGGCGCTTTATCTTCCTAGGACAAGCGGCGGCAACCGCCCCGGGAAATCAGTGAAGGAGATCCACAAATGCACTTTCGTGACCTCACTCAAAGCAAAGCCGAACGTTCCTGCCATGCACTGCAATCCGCTGCGCGGTTGGCAGAACTGCACAAGAAGTGGTATTCAGCCGCGGAACTTTACGAGGCCGCCGCCTCGATCTGGCCTGGCAACGGCTTGACCTACATGCGAAGGGCCGAACTATGCCGCTCGCTGGTCGATTCCGCACGCGATGAAATGGACCTCTGAGGACCGAAGTAATGGACAACACAAATGCGCAGCGCTCGAACGATTACCTCGATGTTCTCATGTGGCTCGAAACCGCGTCTGAGGACGAAATCGCTGGAGCCTATTGGCTGGCCAGCGGATCCACCAAAATGGATTTGCGCGACGGCATTCAAGCTCTGATGGAGTCCGATAGACCAGCATTGGCCATCTACTTCCCGGAGCTGGTGATCGCGCCACTCAAGCTGGCCGACCTTCCTACAAAGTATCCCGAGGTTTGCGAGCCTATGGAGCGGCTACACGATTCAATTTCGAGGCGACAACATGAGCCCAATTACCCCTTGAAGGGCTACGGGGCTTTATCTGCCGTCATCAGTGAACTGAAAGACCAGGGACGACTCAGTTCAGCCCAAAGCACGCTGCTGTTAGCAGAGTTGGCTGAATTGAAAAGTGGATAACGAAATGTCTGCCGTCATCGTCATCGTGTTTTTAAGCGGTGTATTGCGTTACAAACCATGGGAAATTCGCAACTAATACCCTCTCTTGCGTGCCCCCTTCGGGGGGCGGCTCTCGTGAACCAAGCCCTGGCCAAAAGCGCGCCAGGTCTTGGCCCTTCGGGCTTCGATCCTCACGTCTCCGGCCTGCGGCCTGCGCGCTCCGCTTGCCGGTCCTTCCGCATCACCAGGTAGGCTCATCATCATCGGAAGGTAGCGGATCGCCCCAATGGCCTATCCGCCGCCCGGCCTTGCCTGCAAGGGGCTTTCGCGGCATATCCTTGTCGCTTCGCGCCTGCGGTATTCCACGACCCCTTGCACGCGGCCCGGCTCTGGATAGTCCGGGCTTACCGCGACCTTCCGAAGCTGACGAGCAGACCCACCACCGGCAGCGCGCTCCAGTCCCAAGGGTTTTGATGCAGCCTGCGGCTGCTGCTTTGAAAAGCGTTTATTTCCCGCGCCCAACGCTCGGCCTCTGAGCAGTTCCAAAAGCACGCCAAAAGCAAGCGAATTAGCGAATTTCTCGCATGCGAGAACAGCGACCGACGGTCAATTTAGATTTTACCAATAGTTGACTTGGGGTGGTGGATTTGCGATAATTTCTACGTCGAAGCAATACCGCTAAGACAGCCTGGAACCAGCGGCGGCAACCGCCCAGGTAAATCGCGAAGGAGCTTTCAATGAACATTGATACCCAGTCTCAAACCACCGCGCCAATCTTTCACAACTGGCTGACCGCTGATGACTTCCTGGCTTTTGCTCAGGGCATTTTCAAGCCAAAGGCCCCCAGCATTGAAGAAATGAAAGCCAAGGTCGACGATATTTTTTCGTATGCCTGTAAGCGTGGTTCGACCTATGAAACTGTCGTTCACAACTTCTTTTGCGCGGGTGTAGAGGGTGAATTCGGCACAGACGAAACAGCGCCCGAGTTCGCGGAAGTTTTCAAGTATGCG
>JAWVFJ010000051.1:0-148063 GCA_033856275.1 Solirubrobacterales bacterium | reverse complement strand
AGCACATCGAGAAAGACGCCGCGCTGGAGCGGCGCTTCCAGCCGATACTGGTCGGCGAGCCCGACATCAACGACACAATCGCGATCCTGCGCGGGCTGAAGGAGCGCTACGAGGTGCATCACGGCGTGCGCATCGCCGACTCGGCGATCGTCGCCGCCGCGACCCTTTCCGAGCGCTACATCGCCGATCGCTTCCTGCCCGACAAGGCGATCGACCTGATCGACGAGGCGGCCTCGCGGCTGAAGATCGAGATCGACTCGATGCCGACCGAGATCGACGAGGTCGAGCGCCGCATCCAGCAGCTCGAGATCGAGCGCGAGGCGCTGAAGAAAGAGAGCGACGAAGTCTCGGCGGCACGACTGAAGGCGATCGAGTCCGAGCTGGCCGAGCTGCGCGAGCGCTCCGCCGAGATGAAAGCGCGCTGGCAGAACGAGAAGGAGGCGATCGACGCGATCAAGGAGGCGAAGGCACGCCTCGAGGAGGCCAGCCGCGAGGCAGAGCGGGCAGAGCGCGACGCCGACCTCGAGCGGGCCGCCAAACTGCGCTACGGCGAGATCCCCGAACTGGAAAAGACGGTCGCCGAGCAGGAAGCGCGGCTGGCCGAGCTGCACGCCAGCGGCGCCACGATGCTGACCGAGGAGGTGACCGAGCAGGACGTCGCCGAGGTCGTCGCCAAATGGACCGGCATCCCGGTCAGCCGCCTGATGGAGGGCGAGGTTGAGAAGCTGATCCAGATGGAGGAGCGCCTGCACGAACGGGTGATCGGCCAGGACGAGGCGATCGAGGCAGTGTCCAACGCGCTGCGACGCTCGCGGGCCGGACTCTCCGACCCAAACCGGCCGATTGGCAGCTTCCTTTTCCTCGGTCCAACCGGGGTCGGCAAGACCGAGCTGGCCAAGGCGCTGGCCGAGTTCATGTTCGACTCCGAGCAGGCGATCGTCCGCCTCGACATGTCCGAGTACATGGAGAAACACACGGTGGCGCGGCTGATCGGCGCCCCGCCCGGCTACATCGGTTACGAGGAGGGCGGCCAGCTGACCGAGGCGGTGCGGCGGCGACCCTACGCGGTGATCCTGCTCGACGAGATCGAGAAGGCACACCCCGACGTCTTCAACACCCTGCTGCAGATCATGGACGACGGCCGGCTCACCGACGGCCAGGGCCGCACGGTCAGCTTCACCAACACGGTGTTGATCATGACCTCGAACGTGGGCAGCGACCGCATCGTCGCTGAGTCGGTTGACGAGAAAATGCGCGAGCAGATCGAAGAGGTGCTGGCCGAAACCTTCAAGCCGGAGTTCCTCAACAGGATCGACGACACGGTGATCTTCCACCGACTGTCCAAGCAGGACATCGCCCGCATCGTCGAGCTGCAGGTGGACCAACTGATCGGCCGCGTGCATGAGCGGGGGATCGAGATCGAGCTGACCGACGAGGCGAAGACGCTGCTCGGCAACCTCGGCTACGACCCGACCTACGGCGCCCGGCCGCTGAAGCGGGTGATCCAAAAGGAGCTGGTCGACAAGCTGGCGTTGAAGCTGCTCGAGGGCGAGTTCCGCGAAGGAGACGTGGTGCGAGTGAGCGTCGAGGACGGCGAGATGGCCTTCGAAAAGGCCGCCGATGCGGCGGCTGTCTAGACGAGATGGGAACTACAGCCCATTATGTGGTGTTAAGGGAACCGGGTAAGAATCCGACATAAGCTCTCAGCCCGAACTTTTTCAATGCTTGGACGCCGTCGCATCGACACCACCGCCCCACTCCGTTCTTCGCTTGCCAATGCCGCTTTCGCGGTAGAGGAGCGCGTGCTCTGGGGCGGTGCCGACGTCCTGCGTCGTCTCCTCGACGCGGCCAAGTGGCCGTTCGAGCGAATTATCTGGGCGATCGAGCGTGGGCTCGTCTGGCCGCTCGAGGAGCGGACCGGCGATTGGGGGGTGCCGCTGCGCGTCCTCGGCGTCGTCGCCCTGGCGCTGCTCGCGGCCGGAGCCGGAGTGCTTGGGCTCGTCTGGGCATCGGGCAGCGGCAGCACGCGAGGTGCAACCCAGACCGCGGCTCAAAGACCGACGCCAGTTATTCAGCAGATCCCGAATGAGGCCGCGGCTCCGGCGCCGCTTCTGCATGGGGTCAAGCCGGACTTCACCACACAGCCCAAGGCCAGCCTGTCCAACGGCGACAAAGTCGGCGCCCCGGGCAGCACGGAAGCGGCGACCAACTCGGCGACGCCAAAGACCGCTTCGACTGAAACTGTGATCAGCAGCTCGCCGGGCGCATCGGGTTCCGCATCTGTGGTTCCCGCCGGCCCGCCCGCGACCACGATTGCGCACCGGTTTGCCGGCGCTTTCGTCCTCTATGAGACGGGGCAGAACAGCGCCAAGGTCCGCACCACCTTCGCTGCCACGGCGACGCCGCAGCTGGCCCACTCGCTGCTGCGCCGTCCCCCGCGCCTGCCCGCTGGAGTCAAGGTGCCCCGGGCGAAGGTCGTCAACGTCGTCTCCGGGCCTCACCACGGCGGCACCTACACGCTCAGCGTCTCGCTGCTGCGGGTCGGGGTCACCAGCGAGCTCCGCCTCGAAATGCAGCGCGATCCGAAGACGGGCGTGTGGCAAGTGACGAAGGTACTCGGCTGATGGGCCGGCTACGCAATACGCTCGCTGCAGCCGCGGTCGGCGCGGCGCTCACCGCCTCCAACGCCAGCGCCGCCGAAGCCCCCGCTCCAAGCGATCCCTCAGCGGCCGTCGCCACGCCGCAACCAGCGAGCGAAACAACCGTCCCTGCACCGATCACCCCGGGAGTGCACCAAGGCACGACTCTCTCCCCACCGACGCCGACTCCCACACCCGGCAAACCGGAAGCAACTGGCGGCACCTCGCCAGGCTCATCGGAAGGCCCCCGAGAAGGCGAAGGTGAAAGCGAAGAATCGAGCGAAGCGGCTCCCGGCGCCACGACCGCTCCTCCCCCCTCCGCCGTCTTCCCGATCCCCTCGATCCCGTCCTCGACCTGCGCGGCCGCCGGCGTGCCACCGGTTCTGATTCCGATCTACCAGCGCGCTTCCGCTGCCTATGGCCTTGGCCCCCAGGGCGCCTCGGTCCTCGCCGGCATCAACGAGGTGGAGACGGCTTTCGGCACCAACCTCAACGTCTCCTCGGCAGGGGCGATCGGCTGGATGCAGTTCCTTGCCTCGACCTGGGAAACGTATGGCGTCGACGCAAACGGCGACGGGGTGCGCGATCCCTACAACCCGGAAGACGCGATCTTCGCCGCGGCCAGCTACCTGAAGGCCGCCGGAATGCCGGGGGACACCTACGGCGCGATCTACGCCTACAACCACGCCGACTGGTACGTCCAAGAGATTCTTGCCAACGCCAGTTGCTATGCGCCATCGCTGGGTGGCTCAGCCGCCGCGCTCGCCGCGCCGCCCCAACTGCAGGTGCTCAACTGCGAGCCGGCCAAGCCGTGGCGCAAAGAGATTCCGCCCGAGTACCTCGCCGCCCTCGAGAGCGCCGCGGGACGCTACGAACTCGGCAAGCGAGGCGTCTGGGCGCTGGCGGCGATAGCTCGGCTCGAGTCGAACTTCGGCCGCGGCATGTCGGCGGGACAGCTCGAAGAGACGGGGCCGCTCGGACTCGATTCGAGCGAGTGGAACCGGTACGGCGTCGATGGCGACGGTGACGGCAAGATCACCCACGCCAACCCAGCCGACTCGGCCGCGACCTTGGCACGGATGATCTGGTCGCAGGGAAGCCTGCACGCCGGCATCTTCGCCCACAACCAGGCCGCTTGGTATGTGCAGACGGTGCTCGCAGAGGCCGAAGCGATCGAAGGCCAGTGCCGGGCGCACTACGTCGATTGGCAGCTGGCGCTGCCGGCCGCCGCGGCCAACTATGTCAACCCATTCGGGCTCAGCACCAACCTCGTAACCGGGCGCATCGACCAGGGGGTCGACTTCACCGGAACCGGCGCGATCGTCGCGATCGGCGATGCCAAGGTGCTGCAGGTCGGCGCCCCCGGCTGGCCGGAAGAAGGCGGCGTGCTTTACCAGCTGCTCGACGGCCCGCTGAAGGGCGAAACGATCTTCGTCTACGAGGGCATCGATGCCACGGTTCAGCCCGGCCAGACGGTCAAGGCGGGCGAGCAGATCGCGACCTTCAGGCCTGGCGGCTCGATCGAGATTGGCCTCGCCGATGCGGCGGGAACACCGCTCAGCCACGGCGAATACTTCGAGGGCAAGGTGACCCAGGGAGGTCTCCAGATGTTCTCGCTGCTGCAGGCGCTCGGCGTCTGAGGCGTGTAGACGCCGCGGTACTCGCTCGCGTAGGTTAGGGCGAGACCCCGCGCGAGAGGAGATCTTCGATGCCGACTTACGTGATGCTGACCAACCTGACCGCCGACGGTGTGCGGACACTGAAGAACAATCCTGGGCGGGTTGCCGAGGTGAACAAAGAGGTCGAGCAGATCGGCGCCAAAGTAATTGCCCAGTACGCGACGCTCGGCCAGTATGACTTCATCACCATCGTCGAGGCACCCGATGAGAAGACGATGGCCAAGGTCTCGGTTGAGCTTGGCTCTCGGGGGACGATGACTAGTCAGACGCTTACGGCGATGCCTGCCGACGAGCTGGCCGGCTCGCTTTAGGCGGGACGCAGCTTGAAGATTCTCGTCGTCGGCGGGGGTGGACGGGAGCACGCGATTGTGCGGGCGCTGGCGCGTTCCGTTCATGCGCCTGAGTTGCTCTGTGCTCCTGGCAATGCGGGGATCGCGGCGGATGCTGAGTGCCTGACTGAGATCGCGGCGGATGATGTGGAGGCAATTGTCACGGCGGCTACTGAGCGGGGTGTCGATCTGGTCGTCGTCGGGCCGGAGGCGGCGCTGGTGACCGGTGTCGTCGATGCGCTGGAGGATGCCGGTGTGCCGGCGTTTGGGCCGAGTGCGGTTGCGGCTGAGCTTGAGGGGTCGAAGGCCTTTGCCAAGGAACTGATGAGCGAGGCCGGCGTGCCCACTGCCTCGCACGTGCTGCTGCGTGGTCGTGAGGAGGCGCTTGGGCAGATCGCCCTTGCCTCCTACCCGGCGGTGCTGAAGGCCGATGGTTTGGCGGCGGGCAAGGGAGTGATCATCTGCGACTCCGAGGAGGAGGCGCGTGAGGCGATTGACGTCTTCTTTACCGAGCAGCGCTTTGGCGAGACGACGGTGGTGCTGGAGGAGTTCCTCGAGGGGGAAGAGCTCTCACTGCTGGCGCTTTGCGATGGCGAGAACGTGGTGTCGCTGGCGCCCGCCCAGGACTACAAGCGAATCTTCGATGGCGACGGGGGGCCCAATACAGGCGGTATGGGCAGCTACTCGCCGGTGCCTGGGTTTGGCGCAGCCGAGGTGAAGGAGATCGTCGATGCGGTGCACCGGCCGATCGTCGCCGCGATGGCGCGCCGCGGGCGCCCATTTCACGGCGTGCTCTACGCCGGCCTGATGATCGGCACCGACGGTCCTAAGGTGCTCGAGTTCAACACCCGCTTCGGCGATCCGGAGACGCAGGCGGTGCTGCCGCGGCTGCGCTCGGACCTGGTCGACCTTTGCCTCGCCGCGCGCGAGCCCGGAGGACTGGCGGGGGCCGAGGCGGAGTTCGCGGAGGACTGGGCCGTGACGCTGGTGCTCGCCTCAGCGGGATATCCGGCGTCGTCATCGAAGGGCGACGTAATCAGCGGCCTCGATCGCGCCGGGGAGCTCGTCGAGATCACCCATGCGGGTACGGCTGAGCGCGGCGGCGAGATAGTCACCGCCGGTGGCCGGGTACTCAACCTGACCGCGCTCGGGGCGACACCTGCCGAGGCCCGCGATCGCGCGTACGATGCCGCGGGTCGGATCGAGTTTGAGGGAATGCAGATGCGATCCGATATTGCCGCGCGAGCGGTGGACCGCGTCGCCAGCTAGCCAGTCATAGAGAGGACGAGATGAGCGAGATCTCAGAGGAACCCCAGCCCAGCGGAGGAGAAGCGGGAGAGCCGCAGGTCGGCAAGGCCGTGGCGATGCCAGCGGTTGAGGAGGCCTTCGAGGAAATCGAGGTCGACGAGCCGTTGGTCGGGATCATCATGGGCTCGAAGAACGACAAGCCGAAGATGCAGCCGGCGGGGGCGGCGCTGCACGATGCCGGCATTCGCTACGAGGTGCGGGTGATGAGTGCCCACCGCGATCCCGAGCTGGTGCGCGAGTACTGCACCAACGCAAGGATGCGGGGCCTGAAGGTGATCATTGCCGGCGCCGGCATGTCGGCGGCGCTTCCCGGCGTCGCCGCGGCGCACAGCGACCTGCCCGTGATCGGCGTGCCGATCCTCGGCAAATCGCTCGGGGGTCTCGACGCGCTGCTCTCCGCCGTTCAGATGCCGCCGGGTATCCCGGTCGCCTGCGTGGCAATCGACGGGGCAAAGAACGCCGGTATCTTGGCCGCCCGGATCATCAACGCATGACCGTGAAGCTCCAGGCGGGCGGGTCCTGTCGCGTGGGGGGGGGGGGCAGCGGGCGGGCGCAGGGCGTCCGTTCTCGGCCCCCCTCCCCACACGCCACCCGTCCGAGGGAGGTGCTCGGTTGATTCCCAGATACACACGGCCTGCGATCGGCGAGGTTTGGTCGGCTCAGCGAAAGCTGGAGAGTTGGTTGGAGGTTGAGCTGGCGGCGACGGAGGCCTGGGCCGAAGAGGGTGTGGTGCCGCGCGAGGCGGCCGAGGCGGCGCGGGCAAATGCCGCCTTCACGGTCGAGGCGGTCGAGGAGCGCGAGAAGGTCACCGACCACGACGTCGCCGCCTTCGTCGACGTCGTGGCGGCCTCGGTCGGGGAGCACGGGCGCTGGATTCACTACGGGCTCACTTCCTCCGATGTGCTCGACACGGCGCTGGCCCTGCAACTGCGCGAGGCTGGCGAGGTGGTGCTGGCGGGGGGGCGCGCCTACCGCGACGCCCTGATCGAGCGGGCGCTCGAGCACCGCGACACGCTCTGCGTCGGCCGCACCCACGGTGTCCACGCCGAGCCGACGACTTTCGGCCTGCGACTCGCCGGCTTCGCCTTCGAGGCCGACCGCAACCTTGCCCGGCTCACGGATGCCTTCGATCAGCTCGCCTTTGGCAAGCTCTCCGGCGCGGTTGGCACCTATGCGTCGGTGCCACCCGCGGTCGAGGCGCGGGTGATGGAACGGCTCGGCTTGCGCCGTGAGGACGTGGCGACGCAGGTGATCCCGCGCGACCGCCACGCGGTGCTCACCTCCCGCACAGCGATCGCCGGTGCCGGCCTCGAGCGCTTTGCCACGGAGGTCCGCAACCTGCAGCGGACCGAGGTGCGCGAGGTCGAAGAGCCTTTTGACTCCGGCAAGCAGAAGGGCTCCTCGGCGATGCCGCACAAGCGCAACCCGATCCGCACCGAGCGGATCACCGGCCTGGCCCGCGTCCTGCGCGGCTACGCCCAGACCGGCCTGGAGAACGTCGCCCTCTGGCACGAGCGCGACATCTCCCATTCCAGCGCCGAGCGAGTGATCCTGCCCGACGCGACGATCGCCCTCGACTACATGCAGGACCTGGCGACCAAGGTGGTCAACGGGATGACGATCCGCACCGAGCGGATGCGCGAGAACCTCGACCTCACCCATGGCGCCCTCTTCAGCCAGCGCGCCCTCACCGCCCTGGTCGAGTCCGGCCTGACCCGCGACGACGCCTATCGCATCGTCCAGGAGAACGCCCAGCAGGCCTGGGACACCGGCACCGAGTTCCGCGACCTCCTCTCCGTGGCCGCGCCTGATCTCGACCTCGACGCGGTCTTCGACTACAGCGCCTACCTCACCAACCTGCCCGAGGTCTTCGAACGGCTCGAAGCGTTGCAGGACTGATCCTTCCTTTCCCACCTCGAATCTCTGCTGCGGCATAGGATTCTGGCGTCTCTGTTCAGGAACGGGAGGAGTTCTGATGCGTCGATCGATGAGTTTGGCCGCAATTTTGGCGACCCTGTTCGCAATCGCCGGCTGCGGCTCAAGTGAAACCAAGACCGTTACCCAAACGGTTGGCACCGAAGAAACGACGGGCGCGTCGACCTCAGAACCCGCGGCCGGAACGGCTGGAGACACGCCAAGCACGACGACGATTCCCGATGGAACGTGGCGGCGAGACGCCGACTACCAACCAGGCATGTACCGAGCACCCGGTGGTTCGGCCTGCTGGTGGGAGCAGGACCAGCAGGCGGGAGGAGAAGCCGCCGGTGAAGGCTTCAACGAAAACTATGGCTCAGGTGAACACAACATCCTGATCAAGATCGACGCTCCATACTTCAAAACGGAACACTGCGGGACGTGGGTCAAAGTCGAATGACTCCGATCTGGACGTGGAGTAGAGACCGGCACCGCTAGGGTTGGGACTGCCGTGATCCTCTACACCTGCGGACAGAAGACCCACGGGCCGGCGTTCGCGCATCCGTGCGGAAAGGCAGGAAAGGCGCTCGACGCCGCCGGCTACGACTATGAGCTGAAGACGGTCGGTGGGTACCGGCTGATGCTCTGGACCTGGGGCAGCCGCGACGCCGACCGGGCTGAGGTGAAGAAGCTGAGCGGCACCAATGAGGTGCCGATCCTCGTCCTCGACGACGGCGAAGTGATCTCCGGCTCGGGGACGATCGCGCGCTGGGCACAGGAACATCCAGCCGCCCGCGCGGCGGCGAAGAGCTAAGCCGGGACGAGGTCGCGCTCGCTCGCCGGGTGGCGGGCGGTGACGACGACGGGAGTGCCGGCACGCGGCGAGAGGGTGATGTTGCGACGGCCGATCTTCTCCGGCGCCGGGCTCGCCTTGTGCAACTCGCAACGGGTGAGGACCTCGCGCAGCGCGATCCGCATCTCGAACTCGGCGAAGGCGGCGCCGATGCAGCGGCGGATGCCGCCGCCGAAGGGGATCCAGGCGTAGGTGTCGGGTGGGTCGTCGAGGAAGCGCTCGGGGCGGAAGGCGAAGGGCTCGGGATAGACGTCGGCGCGGGTGTGAGCGAGCCAGATCGCTGGGGTCACGTCAGTGCCGGCCGGCAGCGTCAGTCCGTCGGAGACGAGGTCCTTGTTGAGGCGGCGGCCGGCGAGCGGCACTACCGGGCGCAGACGCAGCGACTCGCTGATCGTAGCCCGCAAGTAGTCCTCCCCACCGGCTTCGAGCGACTCCTGCAGGCGCTGCATCGGCGCCGCGTGGCGCAGCAGCAGATCGAAGGTCCAGGCCAGCGCCGTGGCCGTGGTCTCATGGCCGGCGAGCAGCAGCGTCATCAGTTGGTCGCGCAGGTCGGTGTCGCTCATCTCGCTGTCGTCCTCGAAGCGGGCCTGCATCAGCATCGAAAGGATGTCCTCGCGCTCCTCGAAGTCGCCGTTTGCGCGGCGCTCGGCGATCTCGGCGTAGAGCAGATCGTCGGCCGCGTTCAGTTGACGTTCGAACTTTGCCCAAGGACCGCGGCCGCCGAAGCGGCGCGAGGCAAGTCCGGTCAGCTGGGCAATGGGGGAAGCCGTCTCCTCCAGCACCTTGGTGAGAACGCCGCGCAGGCGCTCCAGGCGCGGCCCGTCGGCGACCCCGAAGACGACGCGCAGGATCACCTCGAGCGTGACCGCCTGCATGCGCGGGTGGATCGCGAACTCCTCGCCGATCGGCCACGAGTCGATCTCACGGTCGACGATCTCCTCGACGATCGGCTGGTAGGAGCGCATCCGCTCGCCGTGGAAGGGCGGCAGCATCACCTTGCGGTGGGCGAGGTGGTCGGCGCCCTCGGTCACCAGTAGCGAGCGGGCGCCAACGATCGGGGTGAGGATGATGTCGCGCCCCGGCGGCAGGCCGTGCGAGCGCTCCATGTAGAGCGCCTTGATCGCGGCCGGATCGGAGATCATCACCATCGGCCGCTCAAACGTAAGAAATTTGACGCTGAAGCTGTCCCCGTACTTCTCCCGGTTCTCCTGCATAAAAGGCAATGGCCGGAAGCTCCACCTAAGCGTCTGAACAAGCGGGGAGCTCTTGGGTTCTGGCGGCAAGCTCACGATCTCGAAGGATCGCAGACCCGGAGGGGTCGGGGGGTCGCTCCCGCAAGCGGCGTCCTCTTTTTCGCCCCACCAATCATCCTCGGACGGCCTCCAGACTCTGCAGGCGAAAAACCCAGCGCCGCGGGAGCGACCCCCCGACCCCTCCCCGCCTCTCCCCCCGCTAGCATCGCGCCGGTGCCACCCATTTCTGATCTAAAGCTCCACTCCTCGGGAAAGGTCCGCGAGATCTACGAGTGGGAGAAAGACCTGCTGATGGTCGCCTCCGACCGGATCTCGATCTACGACGTCGTGATGCCGACGCCGATCCCCGACAAGGGCAAGGTGCTGAACCGGATCTCCGAATTCTGGTTCGAGCTGACCGGCGACATCGTCCCCAACCACTTCGTCTCGGCCGACGTGCCGGAAGAGGTCGCGGAAAGGGCGATGCGGGTGCGGCGGCTGGAGATGTACCCGGTCGAGTGCGTGGTGCGGGGCTATCTCTCCGGCTCGGGCTGGAAGGAATACAAGGCTAACGGCGCCGTCTGCGGGATCGAGTTGCCGGCCAACCTGCTCGAGTCCGACAAGCTGCCCGAGCCGATCTTCACCCCCGCGACCAAGGCCGAGATCGGCGACCACGACGAGAACGTCGACTTCGCCCGCGCCGCCGAGATCGTCGGTGACCGGGCGCTGATGGAGGAGCTGCGCCGGATCTCGATCGAGGTCTATACCCGTGGGGCCGAACACGCGGCCGAGCGCGGGATCATCCTCGCCGACACCAAGTTCGAGTTCGGCAGCCACGCCGGCGCCGAGATCGTCCTCGCCGACGAGGTGCTGACGCCGGACTCCTCGCGCTTCTGGCCCGCCGATCGCTACCAGCCGGGCAGCACGCAGCCCTCCTTCGACAAGCAGTACGTGCGCGACTGGGCCAACGAGGCGGGCTGGGACCACACGCCGCCGGCCCCGGAGCTGCCGCCCGACGTGGTCGAGCAGACGCGGGCGAAGTACGTCGAGGCCTACGAGCGGATCACGGAGCGCAGCTTCTAGTGCCGAGGGCGCGGGTTTTGATCCGCCCCAAGGAGGGGATCCTCGACCCTCAGGGCAAGGCGGTCGAGCGAGCGCTGCCGGCGCTCGGCTTCGAGGGGATCGAGCACGTGCGGATCGGCCGCATGGTCGAATTGGAGGCCGAGGACCCCGCGCGGCTGGCCGAGCTTTGCGAGAAGCTGCTCGCCAACCCGCTGATCGAGGACTACGAGATCGAGCAGCTAGACGGCGCCGCCTGATGCGTTGGGGGGTGCTCCAGTTTCCGGGCTCCTGCGACGAGCGGGACGCCCTGCGCGCCTGCACGCTGAGTGGCGACAAGGTGCGGCTCGTCTGGCACGAAGAGCGGGACCTGGACGGCATCGACGCAGTGGTAATCCCGGGCGGCTTCTCCTATGGCGACTACCTGCGAGCCGGCGCGATCGCCCGCTTCTCACCGGCGATGGAGGCGGTTGGCGAGTTCGCCGCCGCGGGCGGCCCGGTGCTCGGCATCTGCAACGGCTTCCAGGTCCTCTGCGAGGCGGGGCTGCTGCCGGGCGCCCTGCTGCTCAACGAGGACCTCCGTTTCCACTGCCGCCAACTAGATCTGATTGAGGAGTCCACCACGACTGTCCACTTGAGCACACCAGAGAGCGCTCAAGTGGACAGTCGAACGCTTTCGATCCCGGCGAAGCACGGGGAAGGGCGGTACTACGCGCCGGATGAGATGCTCGATGGGCTCGAGGCAAACGGGCAGGTCGCCTATCGCTATGCGCCGGGACAGAACCCGAACGGGTCGGCGCGGGACATCGCCGGGGTGCGCAACGCGGCGGGCAATGTGCTGGGGTTGATGCCCCATCCGGAGCACGCCGTTGACCCGCTCACCGGATCGACCGACGGGCTCAGGGTCTTTCAGGCCGTGGCTGGGAACCCAGCATGACCCGCGCCGGCGCGGACGCGGGAGTGGACGGCGGTCCATCTTTGACTTCTCTGCCGTCCACGGGAGCAGAGCAGCCGGCGGCGTATGAGGTACTCGGCCTCAAAGAAGCCGAGTACCTGCTGATCGTCGAGAAGCTCGGTCGCGAGCCCAACGACGTCGAGCTGGCGATGTTCAGCCTGCTCTGGTCCGAGCACTGCGCCTACAAGCACTCGCGCAAGCTGCTGCGGCGGCTGCCGACCGAGGGCGAGCGCGTTGTGATGGGCCCCGGAGAGAACGCCGGAGCGGTTGCCATCGGCAACGGCCATGCCGTCGCTTTCAAGGTCGAGTCCCACAACCACCCCAGCGCGGTCGAGCCCTTTCAGGGGGCGGCCACCGGGGTCGGTGGCATCCTCCGCGACGTCTTCGCCCTGGGGGCGCGGCCGATCGCGATCCTCGACTCGTTGCGCTTCGGAGAGATCGACTCGGTTCGCTCGCGCCATCTGCTCGACGGGGCGGTGCGCGGGATCGGCCACTACGGCAACTCGATCGGCGTGCCCAACATCGGCGGCGAGATCTACTTCGAGGCACCTTACGAGCACAACTGCCTGGTCAACGCGATGTGCGTCGGGCTGGCGAAAACCGATGAGATGGTCCGCGCCGCCGCTGCCGGGGTCGGCAACGCGGTCGTGCTGATGGGCGCCTCGACCGGGCGCGACGGGATCGGCGGCGCCTCGGTGCTGGCCTCGGCCGAGCTGGGCGAGGGCGATGAGGCGAAGCGGCCGACGGTGCAGATCGGCGACCCCTTCGAGGAGTCGAAGGTGCTCGAATGTTGCCTTGAGCTGCTCGAGAAGGGCCTGCTCGTCTCGCTGCAGGACCTCGGCGCCGCCGGGCTGACCTCTTCGGCGAGTGAGATGGCCTCGGCCGGGGGCGTTGGCATCGACCTCGACGTGGCGCGGGTGCCGCTGCGCGAGGCCGACATGGAGCCATTCGAGATCATGGTCTCCGAGTCCCAGGAGCGCATGCTCGGTGTGGTCGAACCGGCGCGGGTAGCCGAGGTGATCGCAGTCTGCGAGAAATGGCAGACGGGCGCGGCAGAGATCGGCGTCGTCACCGACAGCGGCCAGATGCGGGTGCTGCGCGACGGCACCCTCGTCGGCGAGATGCCGGTCGAGGCGCTGGTCGACGGTTGCCCGCTCTACGACCTCGACCCTGCCGAGCCCGAGGGGTGGATCTACGGAAACAGGACGACGCTGCGCGAGGAGGCGACCAGCGAGGAGATTCTGCTCGCCCTGCTGGCCGCCCCCAGCGTGGCTTCCAAGCGCTGGGCCTTCGAGCAGTACGACTCCGTGGTCGGCTCACGCACCGTGCGCCGGCCCGAGTCGGCAGACGCCGCGGTGCTGCAGATCCCCGAGGCGGGCAACGCGATCGCCGTCTCGATCGACGGCAACGGCCGCCGTGTCGCCTGCGACCCCTACGCCGGCACAGTCGAGGCAGTGCTCGAGTGCGCCCAGAACCTCGCTTGCGTCGGCGCCGAGCCGCTCGGCGTGACCAACTGCCTCAACTTCGGCAATCCCGAGAAGCCCATTTCGGCATGGCAACTCGACCGCGCCGTCAGCGCCCTCGCCGATACCTGCGAGGCACTCGGTGTCCCCGTTGTCGGCGGCAACGTCTCCCTCTACAACGAGGGACCGGAAGGCCCGATCTACCCGACTCCCGTGGTCGGCATGGTCGGCGAGCTGCCAGACCCGGCCGTGACGGCCGGCAGCGCCTTCGCTCGGGAGGGCGACGCGATCGCCCTGCTCGGCCCCTTCTCACCGAGCCTCGCCGGTACCGAGCTGGCCAAGCAACGCGGCGAGCTCGACATGGGCCTGCCTCGATCCGACATCACCGCCGTAGCTGCCGCCTGCACGGCCGTCCGCGACGCGATCCGCAACGGCAAGCTCTCCTCGGCCCACGACATCAGCGACGGCGGCCTTGCCTGCGCGCTTGCCGAGTCCGCGATCGCGAGCGGCCTCGGCTGTCGCGTCGACGTGCAGCCGCTGCGCGAACGCGGCTGCTCGCCAGAGGACGCCCTATTCGGCGAGGGAACCGGTGGCTTCCTCATCAGTGGCGACCGCGACTCCTTCGACTCCTTGGGCGCGATCCCAATCGGCGAGGTCGGCGGCAGCACTATCGAAGTCGCCGCCGGCGACCGCAGCTTCACCGTCGGGGTCGGCGCCGCCGAGAGCGCCTGGCGGTCACTGTCGTCCCAGGCCGAAGCCGCCCGCAGATGAAGAGCGTGCCCTGTGGGGTCAAGCGGGAGGATCGACATCCAGGCTTCAGACGCGCCCGCGCTCCGAGAGCTGACTCTCGATCTCGATAGGCATGGCGCGGTCGAAGCCTGGGCCCGCGGCCTAGCCCGATGCCGGCTCGTAACCAGGTGCCGCGCTTGCGGGTACGTCCGCGGCGCCGCTCGATCGCTCGCGACCGGCCATGGGCGTGAGCATGAGCACCGCGGCGCCTGAGGCTAGGGCGGCGAAGACCGAGAAGAGGTAGGCGTCATTGGAGACGCCAAGGGCGGCCTGCAGCGTCGCCGGTTCGCCGACGATGGCGACCAGGATCGCGGTACCGAGGACGGCGCCGACCTGGCGGAAGGCGGCGTTGACGGCGCTGGCGGTGGCGAAGCGGTCGTCGGGAACGTCGCGGACGGCGGCCGAGCCAAGGGTCGGGAAGGCTAGGCCGATGCCGATGCCGGTCAGGCAGGAACCGGGCAGCCAGAGGCCGAGCCAGTCGGGCGTGGCGCCGGCCGAACGGAGGACCATCACCCCAGCGGCGAAGAAGAGTGCGCCGGGGACGATCACGGCGCGGTGGCCGAAGCGATCGGCGAGGCGGCCTGCCGGTCCGGCGACGAGCGTGGAGAGGGTCGGCCCCGGCAGTGTGGCGGCGCCAGCCTGAAGGACGGTGTAGCCCCAGATCGAGGTGAGGAAGACGACGTTACCGAGGATCAGCGAGAAGAAGGCGGCGGCGAAGAGCAAGGTGCCGAGGTTGCCGAGGCGGAAGGAGCGGTGACGAAACAGCGCCGGCTCGACGATCGGGCGAGGGTGGCTAGTGCTGCGCCAGACCACGGCCGCGAGCAGCAGCGCGGCGGCGGTGAAGGCAGCGGCGGTCGGAATCGCCGTCCAGCCCCAGTCGTTGCCCTCGACGATGGCGAGGGTGACCAGCGCCAGGCTGACGGCAAGCATCAGCGCGCCAGGGAGATCGGGCAGGCGGCTGTCGCGCTGGGAACGCTCGCGCAGGCGACGCGTGCCGGCGAAGACGATCGCGGCGCCAAGCGGCAGGTTGACGAGGAAGACGAGGCGCCAGTCGGAGAGCTCGACAAGCGCGCCACCAAGAGTCGGGCCGATTGCCGCGGCGGCCGCGGCTGCCGCGCCCCAGAGGCCGACGCCGGCGGCGCGCCGCTCGGCCGGAAAGGCGTCGAGGACGAGCGCCAGCGAGGTGGGCGCGATCAGCGCCGCCCCGAGGCCCTGGAGGACGCGGAAGGCGATCAACAGCTCGAGCGAAGGCGCCACCGCGCAGAGCAGGCTGGCCGCGGTGAAGCCGGCGACCCCGAGCAGAAAGATCCGCTTGTGGCCAAAGCGGTCGGCGAGGCCGCCCGCTGGCACCAAGAGCGCGGCGATGACGACGAAGTAGCCGTCGAGGACCCAGGAGAGCGCATCTCGCCCGGACCCCGCGAACGAGCGCGAGATGTCGGGGAAGGCGATGTTGACGATCGTCGCGTCGAGGAAGGCGAGGAAGGCGCCGGCACAGGCAATCGCCACGGCACTTCTATGACCACGGTCATACATCGGCCGGGACTATAGACTATGACCGTGGGCATAGCGAGAATCGCCGATGGGGAGCCGGTCGAGCGCAAGCGCCGCGACGGCCGCGCCCTGCTGCTCAATGGGGCCAGGCAACTGCTTGCCGAGAAGGGCTACGCCGGCATGGAGCTGCGCGACGTCGCCGAGCGCGGCAAGGCTCCGCGCGGCTCGATCTACCATCACTTCCCCGGTGGCAAGGTCCAACTCGCCCGCGAGGCGGCCGAACTCGAGGGGACCACGATCCGCGACATGATCGAACGCTCGCTCGAGGAGCGCGGATTGAAGGAAACCCTGGCGCTGTTCGGCGACGTCTTCCGCCGCCGCGTCGCCAACTACCCCGAGCGGATCGGCTGCCCCGTCGCCGCTGTCGCCCTCGCGCGACCCGAGGATCCCGAGCTAGCCGCGGTCGCGACCGCCGCCTTCCAGAGCTGGGAACGGCCGATCGCGGCGGCGCTGCGCGACGAAGGCATCAGCGCCAAGGACGCCGAGACCTTTGCCGGCCTCGCCGTCTCGACGGTCGAGGGTGCCCTCCTGCGCGCCCGCGCCGCCGGCAGCCAGGAGCCGCTCGACTCGGCGATCGGGGGGCTCGGACATGCGCTGGATAGGCTGCTCGAAGGCTCGCGAGTGTCGCGTTAGCCGTCTAACCTTCGCGCGGTCGTCGTCCAATCGGGAGGAAGCGGATGCGGTCACTGCGCGCAGTTGGTCTTGTAGGAACGGTCCTTGCCATAGCGCTGTCCGGCGGCCCGGCTGCCACGGCGGCGACTGAAGTCGGCGATGAATGTGTCGGCAATACCGCCGAAGGTCCGTACAGCCTGATCCCGGAGGCACGCGCGTCGGCGAGCGCCCTGCCGTTGGCCACTCCGACCGGAGGCGTAGTGACGAGCTGGAAGGTCAATTCCGCGCGCCCTGAACCGGTGCCGGAGCGGATGGCGGCCTTCCGGCCAACAGGCACGGCTGGCACGTTCCAGGTCCTCGGCGAGAGCAGCGATGAGAACGTCAACCAGGGCCTCAACGTTTTCTCGACCCGAATCCCCGTCAAGGCGGGGGACCGATTCGGGCCAGTCGCGGTCACCGTCGACAGCCCCCTTTTCTGCGCGACGGGTAATAACGGCGACCAGACCTGGTCATTCAATGGCAGCGTCGGCACCGGCTCCACCCACACGTTCGCCGCCGGCGTGCAAGTTCGCGTCCCGATGCTCGCCGTGATCGAGCCCGACAAAGACGGTGACGGCTACGGCGACGAGACCCAGGACAAGTGCCCGCAGAGCGCCGCCTACCAAGGCGAGTGCCCGACGATCACCCTTGATGCCTTCCCGATCGTGCTCAAGCGATCCGTCCTGGTTCTCGTCAGCGCCAGCTCGGCAAGCTCGGTTCAAGTCTTCGGGCAGGTCAGCTGGAAGTTGAAGCCGAAAGGCAGCGCCCGCAGCTCGAAGGCGAGTCCCGGTGGCAAACTGACGGGCTTGACGGTTGGCCTCGCCGGTGGGACCCAAACGGTCACACCAGGCGAGATCGGCCGCTTCAACGTCAAGCTGCCCAAATCGGTGAGGCGCCGGCTGGGCCGGATACCGCCGAGCCAATCACTGAAGGCACAACTCACCGCCAGCACCATCGACCTTGCGGGTCGGGTCGCAAGCAAGGTCCTGACGGTCAAACTGCCGGGCCAGGACCGCGGATAGGCCCCGGCCGGTCCGGTCCTTCCCCGCTGGTACCCTCCACGGGTAGGCAGTCCGCCTGCGCGTCACGTCCTTCTAAACGCGAGGAAACGCGCCCTTCCCTTGACCGAGCGGGTCCTCACCGATCCCGACAGCCCGCGCGAGGAATGCGGGGTCTTCGGCCTATATGCACCCGGGCACGACGTCTCCCGCCTCACCTACTTCGCTCTTTACGCGCTGCAGCACCGTGGCCAGGAGTCGGCCGGGATCGCCACCTGCGTGGGCGGCCACATCACCACGCTGCGCGATTCGGGGCTCGTCTCCCAGGTCTTCGACGAGGAGAAGCTGCGGGCGCTGGAGGGCGACATGGCGATCGGCCACGTGCGCTACTCGACCACCGGCGGCGGCTCCTGGGAGAACGCGCAACCGGTTTGGCGCGACGACGGCCGCGAGCTGGCACTCGCCCACAACGGCAACCTGACCAACGCGGTCGAGCTCTGGGGTGAGCTGAAGGAGCGCGGCATCGCCTTCCGCGGCACCTCGGACTCCGAGATCATCGCGGCGCTGCTCTCCTCCCACGACGGAAAACTGATCGAGGACGCGGTCACCGACGTGATGCCGCGACTGGAGGGCGCCTACTCGACCGTGGTGATGACCAAGCGCGCGATCGTCGCCTTCCGCGACCCCCACGGCGTGCGGCCGCTCTCGCTGGGCCGCCTCGACGACCGCTTCGTCGTCGCCTCGGAGAGCTGCGCCTTCGACATCATCGGCGCCGAGTTGATGCGCGAAGTGCATCCCGGCGAGATGGTCTCGCTTACCGAGCGCGGCCTCGAGACCCGCCAGGTGGTGAAGGCCGAGCGCCCGGCGATGTGCGTCTTCGAGCACATCTACTTCTCCCGCCCCGACAGCCGCCTCGAGGGCAAGGTGCTGCAGCAGGTGCGCGGGCGGATGGGAGAGATCCTCTGGCGCCAGGCGCCGGTGGAGGCCGATCTGGTGATCTCCGTGCCGGACTCCGGCAACCCGGCCGCGGCGGGGTTTGCCCGCGCCTCGGGGCTGCCGCGCGACGACGGTCTGATCAAGAACCGCTACGTGGCGCGGACCTTCATCCAACCCGGCCAGGAGCTGCGCAAGCACGGCCTGCGGCTCAAGTTCAACCCGCTGCCGGAGATCGTCTCCGGCCAGCGGATCGTCGTCGTCGACGACTCGATCGTGCGCGGCAACACGACGCGGCAGATCGTCGGCATGCTGCGCGACGCCGGCGCCCGTGAGGTGCACTTGCGGATCTCGGCGCCGCCGATCCGCAACCCCTGCCACTACGGCGTCGACATGTCGACCCGCGAGGAGATGATCGCCCACAAGCGCAGCGTGCAGGAGATCGCCGACGAGCTCGACGCCGACTCGCTCGCATACCTCTCGCTCGACGGCGTCTACGAGGCGATTGGCACCCCGCCCGAGGACCACTGCGACGCCTGCTTCAGCGGCCACTACCCGTTGGGCGATCCCGAAGACGCGAACGGGAAGTTCGCCCTGGAGGACGTCGCCGTCGTGCCCGCCAGCGGCTAACTCAGGCGGCGCGGCGCCGATGGCGGTGAGGGTGGCGCTTCTTCTTCACGCACTTCGGCTTGCCGTGGACGACCTTCCTGACAAAGCCGCGCTTGCATTTCAGTGGCTTCGGCCGCCGCGCGGGCGGGGGCACAGCAGTCGGGCCCAGATTGCTCTGACCAGCGGTCACGCTCAGCGGCTGCTCCGACCCGGTTTCGGGTTGCTCTGCGAAAAACGGTTCGATCGAGAGATCGAAGTGGCCCGAGTCCCCACCGACACCGTCCATCGCGATCCGGTAAGTCGTGCCAGCAACCGCATTTAGGACGAGGGAGCTGCCGGCGGCGCAGTCCGACGTCGCGACGGGCTCCGCCGGCACCGGCACCAGGGCGTCGACGGCCGAGCCTGTGTACACGGCGAGCAGTGGCTGGAAGTCCCCAGCGCAAGAGCTGAGCACCTCCTTCCCACTGTCGAACGGCGTCCACGAGTACCAGACCGAGTGTCCGCCGGAATCGCCCGCATGGTCGGGCTCACCGGCCTCCTTGGTGGCGAGTCGCGTCGAGCCCTGGTCGTAGAGCGTCATCCAACCCGGGATAGTCCTGGCGTCGGAGAAGTCGTCCCCGCGCGGGCGCATGTCGAGTCGCAACTCGACGGCGCCCTCGGCGCCGCCCTTGCCGTCGACGGCGATTTTGTAGACGGTGTTGGCGACAGCGTCGAAGGTCAGCCTGCTGCGCGTGCCACAGAGCCCGCCCCCGTCGTCGTTCGCGCCGACCGGATCAAGTTCATCGACGGTGGGGCCGGTGTAAACGCCAAGCAGGGTGTCAAAGCTGCTGCCGCAGGTGTCGACGCTGACCGCCGCGGTGCGCGGCGCCGTCCACTTGAACCAGACCGAGGCGCCCCCCGCCCCGCCGGCGTGGTCGGGCTCACCCGCTTGCTTGGTCGCGAAGCGGTTGGAGCTCTGACTCCAACCCGGGAGTCGGCTGCCGATCGCATACGGCTTGCCGAAGGCGTCGTTCGGTTCGACCCCTACGCCTTGCAGTTCGAAGGCGCCGGTGCTCGCGCCCTTGCCGTCGACAGCGATCATGTAGGTGGTGCCGGCGACGGCGCTGAAGCGGACTTCGCTGTCGGTGGCGCTGCATGCGCCTTCCGCGGCGTCGTCGTTGGCCGCAACTGGGGTGAGCGCGTCGAGGGCGGAGCCGGTGTAGACGGCGAGCAGAGTGTCGAGGCTGCCGCGGGCGCAAGCCGAGATCGCTATAGGCCCGCTCTTCTGGGCGGTCCACGAGTACCAGAGCGAGTGGCCGCCGGGATCGCCGGCGTGATTGGGCTCGCCGGACTCCTTGCTGCCCACTTTCGTGTCGCCGTTGGCGAAGAGCGGCAGGGGCGAGGTGAGCGAGGTGGCCGACCCGAAGTCGTCGTTGGTCGCTTCGCCGCCCCGTTTGAAGATGAGGACGAACTTGCCTTCCTGCCCGTTCTTGCCGTCGACCGCAATCCGGTAGGTCGTGCTGGCGAGAGCTTCGAACACCACCTCGCTGCGATTCGACGATTTGCAGATTTCGTTCGACTGCTCGCCGCTCGCGTCGTCATTGGCGGCCACCGGGGTGAGAGCGTTCATCGCCGAGCCGGTGTAGACGGCGAGCAGGGTGTCGAGGCTGCCGCTGGAGTCGCAACCTTCGATCTGGACCGGGCCGCTGGCGGAGGGAGTCCACGAGTACCAGAGCGAGTGGCCGCCGGGGTTGCCGGCGTGGTTGGGCTCGCCCGCCTCCTTGCTGGCGAACCGGTTGGAGCCGGGGACGAAGAGTGGTTCCGGGCTGATGACCTGGGCGTCGGCGAAGTCGTCGTTCGCCTGCAGGCCGCGTATTTCGAAGGAGAAGATGCCCTCTCCGCCGCCCTTGCCGTCGATGGCGATGCGGTAGGTCGTGCCGACGCTCGCGGCGAATTCCTCCGTGGCGGCCCCCGACCCACAGCCAGTGGGGAGGCTCTCCTCGCTGAGCACGGGCGTCAGGCCGTTGACGCTGGAGCCTGTGTACACGGCGAGGGTGAAGCGCGTGCCGTTTTCGTTGTACGGGCAGATCGAGACGTCGACTGGGCCGCTGCTCGAGGGGGTCCACGAGTACCAGACCGAGTGGCCGCCGGGATCGCCGTCATGGTCAGGCTCGCCCGCTTCCTTCGAAGCCCGCTTGGTCGTTCCCGCCATGCCGGTGGGCAGGCCCGGGCCTAGGGGCTGGGCAGCGGCGAAAGCGTCGTTCGCGGGCGGTCCTTCGATGGTGAGGCTGAAACGGCTTTCGGCGCCTCCCTTTCCGTCGACGGCGATCTTGTAGTCGGTGCCGGCGACGGCGCTGAAGCGGACTTCGACCCCGTAGGAGCCACAGGGCCCGGTCACGGGCTCGCTGCTGCTGGCCACCGGGACGAGGGCGTTCACCGCCGAGCCGGTGTAAACACCGAGCAGGGCTTCGAAGTCCTCGTCGAAGCTGCAGGTCGAGATCGCGACCTCGCCGCTGCTCGCCGGCGTCCACGAGTACCAGACCGACGCGCCGCCGGGATCGCCGGCGTGGTCGGGCTCGCCCCCCTGCTTGGTCGCGAACTTGTTGGTGACGGTCGTCGTGTTCGTGGGGATCGAGGGCGAGAGCACCTGAGGAGTGTCGAAGCCGTCGTTGGCCGGCCGGCCGTCCAGGCGAAGGGTAAAGTTTCCGGTGCTGCCGGAGGCCCCATCGACCGCGATCCGGTAGGTCGTCGCCGCGGTTGCGGCGAACTCGACTTCGCTGTCCGCGAAACTGCACTGCGGGAAGGCGTTCTGTCCCGAGCCGTCGTCGTTGCTCGCCACAGGGGTGAGGCTGCCGAGGCTCGAACCGGTGTAGACGGCGAGGGCGGTATCGAAGCTGCCCCCGAAGAAAGATGAGCAAGTCGAGATATCCACCGGGCCGCTGCTCGAGGGGGTCCACGAGTACCAGACCGAGTGGCCGCCGGGATCGCCCGCGTGATTCGGCTCGCCGGGCTCCTTGTCGGCGACCTTGGTCGAGCCGAAGACGGACTGCGGCAGGCTGCCACCGACCGATGTGGCTGCCGCGAAGTCGTCGTTGGACGGCGGCGGATTGAGTTGCAGGTTGAACGACCCCTGTGCTCCATCCTTGCCGTCGATGGCGATCCGGTAGGTCGTCCCGGCGCTGGCGTCGAATTCGAATTCCGGGCTTGCGAAGAAGCAGCTGAGCCCGAGCACGTCTTCGTTGCTGGCGACCGGAGCAAGGGCGCCGACCCCCGTGCCGGTATATACGGCGATCAGGGCGTCGAGGCCGGAGCAGGAATTGCGGACGCCGACGCGGCCGCTGCTCGACGGGGTCCACGAGTACCAGACCGAGTGGCCGCCGGGATCGCCCGCGTGATTCGGCTCGCCAAGCTCCTTGGTGGCGTCCACATTGCTGCCCGCGTCACTATTCGGCAGCCCGGCTGGCAGGGTCGTCGCCGCGGAAAAGGCGTCGTTCGCGGGGGCCGCATGGGCCGCAGACGCAAAGGTGAGGATCGCGGCCACCAAGCCGATTGTGAGCAGCACTGCACGCGTGTCCCCTACCACAGAAATCCTCTACCCCCACCGTTTGAGTGCGCTGCCGAGACCCGACACTTTAAGCCAACCCCCTCCTTGCGGCGAAGATGCGCCGGTGCGGCAAACCAACCGTTATGGGACAAGGGCGCGGACGACCTCGGCCGCGGGCCGGACGTCGGCGATTCGGGCAATGGTCTCCCCCGCATAGAGCGGACCGGCGTCGATGAGGTTCTCAGGACCGTCGTCAGTGGCGGCCTGCGGCGAGAGCAGGCGACTGCCGGGGCGTTGGGCGCGAGCGAGGCGCGCCTGGATCGACGCCGGCATGCGGCGGGCCATCGGTGCGCTAAGGCGGTTGAGCGCTCGGTTCAACGCTGGGCCGCGACGGTTGCCGCCGAGCCAGCGCTCGGTGGCCGCGTTGGCGACCACGCGGTGTGGTGCCGGCCAGGCGGCGCCGAAGAGCTCGGTGAGAATCGTCTGCTCGGCGGCGAGCAGACGGCGCCGGTACTCAGGATGGGCGCGGCTCTCGTCCGCGAGCAGGAACCGAGTGCCGGCAACGGCGGCGCTTGCACCCATCTCGAGGGCGCGCTCGACGTCACGGCGCTCGGCGATACCACCCGCGACCAGCACTGGATAGTCGGTCGGAAGGGCTGCGCGCACCCGGCGAAGCTGCTCCAAGGAGGAGACGCTGCCGCGCACGTGGCCGCCAGCCTCGATGCCCTGGACGATCACCGCGTCGGCGCCCGCCGTGTGAGCGGCGCGCGCCTCCTCGACTGAGCCGCATTGGTGGATCCAGACACCGGCGGTGCGGCGCTTTGGAGCGCCCCAAAAGGTGACAACGAGGTCGGCCGCCTCCGCGGCCGCAAACCAGTCGCGCCGGGCGAAGGGCAAGAGGAGGTTGACGGCGATCGGCCTGCCGGTCAGCGCCCGGGCCTCCGCCAGCTCACGCGTGATCGCGGCGGCGCCATTGACCGCGATCGTCCCCAACCCACCAGCCTCTGAAACTGCCGCGGCGAGCTCGTGGCGGCTCAACCCGCCGCCCATCCCAGCCTGGACCACGGGGAACGCGACGCCGAGGCGCTCGAGAAACGTCACGCGGCGAGACTACGCGAAGATGCCGCCGTGGCCGACTCGTTCAAGCTGGTCGTTCTCGCCTCCGGAATTGGGTCCAACCTGCAGGCGATCCTCGATCGCGTCCACATGCGCGAAGGCATCGAAGTCGTCGGAGTTTGCTCCGACAAGCCGCAAGCGCCGGCGCTCGAACGGGCTCGTGCCGCTCGCATCGCCGCGAGCGTCTTCCCTGGTGAGGATTTCCCCGGCCGCGAGGCGCGCGACGGGGCGATGGGCGACTGGATCGAGGAGCGGAGTGCGGACCTGATCGTCCTCGCCGGCTACATGCAGCTGCTCAGCGCGAGTTTCGTCGCCCGCTTTCGCCACCGCATCGTCAACGTGCATCCGGCGCTATTGCCTGCTTTCCCTGGCCTCGATGCGCTCGGCCAGGCGCTTGATGCCGGTGTCGAGGTCACCGGCGTCACCGTGCACTTCGTCGACGAGGGGGTCGACACTGGGCCGGCAATCGTCCAGCGCGAGGTAAGCGTGCCTGCCGATCGCGACCGCAAGGCACTCGAGTGGGCGATCCACGCCACCGAGCACGAGCTCTACCCGGAGGCGATCCGCATGATCGCGGCGGGCAGGGTTAGGATCGACGCCGACGACCCGCGCTCGGTCGTAATCGATGAGTGAGGCTCCCGCAGATACCCGATCTGAGGCCGTCGACGACGGCGCGATCAGGGTGCGCCGGGCGCTCGTTTCGGTCTCCGACAAGACCGGCGTCTCCGACTTCGCCCACGGTCTCACCGACCTCGGCGTCGAGATCCTCTCCACCGGCGGCACGGCCGCGGTATTGCGCGAGGCGGGACTCGAGGTAATCGACGTCTCCGAATTCACCGGCCAGGAAGAGATCCTCGGCGGCCGGGTCAAGACGCTGCACCCGCGACTGCATGCGGCCCTGCTTGCCCGGCGCGATGACCCGGAGCACATGGCGACGCTGGAGCGCGAGGCGATCGAGCCGATCGACCTAGTCTGCGTCAACCTCTATCCCTTCGAGGAGACTGTCGCCTCGCAGGACGTGGAGCCCGGCGTCGTGGTCGAGAACATCGACATCGGGGGTCCGACGATGATCCGCGCCGCCGCCAAGAACCACGCCGGGGTCGCGGTGGTGGTCAAGCCCGAGTCCTACGACGCGGTGCTGGCCGAGCTGGAGGAGTCGGGCGGCGAGGTATCGGCCACGACCCGGCACTGGCTCGCCAACGAGGCCTTTGCCCAAACCGCCCGCTACGACTCTGCGATCAGCCGCTGGTTCTCGGCCGAGTACGAGGATTTCCCAGAGCACCTCGCCGTCGCCTACGAGAAGGTGCTTGACCTCGCCTATGGCGAGAACCCCCACCAGCGGGCGGCGCTCTACTCCGAAGCTGGTGTGCGCAGTCATGTGCTCTCACGCGTCTCCAAGCTGCACGGCCGCGCCCTCTCCTTCAACAACGTGCTCGACCTCGACTCCGCACGGCGCCTGGTCGAGGACTTCGAGCAGCCGGCTTGCGCGATCGTCAAGCACAACAACCCTTGCGGCGTGGCAATTGGCGCCGACGCAGCCGAGGCTTACGCGAAAGCCCTCGCCTGCGACCCAATGTCGGCCTTCGGTGGGGTGATCGCCTTCAACCGGCCGGTCTCAGAGGGACTGGCCGAGGAGCTGCACAAGAACTTCGTCGAGGTGCTGATCGCCCCCGACTACGAGCACGGCGCGCTTGCCGTGCTGCAGCAGAAGGAGGCGATCCGGATCCTCTGCGAGGAGGAGCGCCGCCAGCGCGACCCGGGAGAACGAGACGTCAAACGCGTCCTCGGCGGCTTGCTGATCCAGGACCGTGACGGCGATCCGGAGCCCCGCGAGCTGATGGAGGTGGTGACCAAGGCGCAACCGAGCGAGAGCCAGTGGGACGACATGTGCTTCGCCTGGACGGTGGTCCGGCACGTCCGCTCCAACGCGATCGTGATCGCCAAGGACGGCGCGACCCTCGGCATCGGAGCTGGCCAGATGAGCCGCGTCGATTCGGTCCGCCTGGCCGTTGAGAAGTGCCGCGATGCTCGCGGCGAGGACGCCGGCGGCCTGCTCGCCGGCTCCACCGTCGCCTCCGACGCCTTCTTCCCCTTCGCCGACGGGCCCGAGCTGGCAATCCAGGCCGGCTCCAATGCGGTGATCCAGCCCGGCGGCTCCAAGCGCGACGCCGATGTGATCGAGGCCTGCGAGGCCGCCGGCGTCACCATGGTCTTCACCAAGCATCGCCACTTCCGGCACTAGCGCGGCGGCTTGCTCTATGCGGAGCTACGGAGCTGCTTCTGGCGCTCGGATCCACCCAGCCGGGATCCCACAGACCGGAAAGCCCTGCCCCTCGTGTTGAGAAACCAGGGTTATGTATCGCTGGCCCAGTGCCCCCGACCGGATTCGAACCGGCGCCGCGCGGCTTAAAAGGCCGCCGCTCTAACCAGCTGAGCTACAGGGGCTCAGCGGTCAATGGTAGTCGGGCGCCGAGGACTCCGAGTTGCGGTCAGGAAAGTTCGGGCAGGCCCTGCTCAGGGGTCGAGGCCTCGGCGTGAGTGCGGCGCGGTATGCGGCCGGCTCGGCGTGCGGCGTAGCCGGCCTCGACGCCGAGGCGCAGCGCGCTGGCCATCGCTGCGGGGTCCGCGGCACCAAAGATCGAGCTCGCGGCCATCACCGCGTCGCAGCCCAGCTCCATCGCAAGGGCAGCATCGGAGGCCGTGCCGATGCCGGCGTCAAGAACAACGGGCACGGCGGCGCGATCGGCGATGATCGCGATGTTGTAGGGGTTGCGGATACCCGCTCCGGAGCCGATCGGTGAGCCGAGCGGCATCACCGCCGCGCAGCCGGCTTCCTCGAGGCGACGAGCCAGAATCGGGTCGTCGTTGGTGTAGGGGAGAACGGTGAAGCCCTCGCCGACCAAGGCCTCGGCCGCGTCGAGCAACTCCACCGCGTCGGGGAAGAGGGTTCGGTCGTCGCCGATCACCTCGAGCTTGATCCAGTCGGTTTCGAAGGCCTCGCGGGCAAGCCGGGCGGTATTGACAGCGTCGCGAGCGGTATAGCAGCCCGCTGTGTTGGGAAGCGCGACGAGGCCGAGCCGGTCGAGGACGTCGAGGACCGAGCCCTTGGCGTCGGGATCGATGCGGCGCAGGGCGACGGTGACGATCTCGGCGCCCGCGGCCTGCAATGCCTGCTCCATCTGCTCGAGCGAGCGGAAGCCCCCGGTGCCAGCGATCAGGCGAGAGGTCCAGGTTCTTCCGCCCAACTCCCATTGCGAGGCAGAGCGACCGAGCGTCATCGTCTGGTTCTCCGCGAGGGAGCAGAGACGAAGCGGGTTACGTCTTCGGCGCCACCCTGGATCGCCGCCAGCACCTCGACCCTGCTGCCCTCGGCCAGCTGCGTCTGTGCCCACTCGCGGCGCGGGCAGACCTCGGCGTCGAGCGCGACCGCAACCCCGCGAGCCTCATCGGCGCCAGCCGCCCGTACGGCGTCCGCGAGACTGGCGCCCTCGGCCAGCTCACGCGGACTGCCGTTCAGCTCGATCCTCATCGCGCCGCCCCCACGCCGGCGAGCCGCTCCGGGTCGGCCGCGGCCACCGTGTCCGGCAGTCCCTCTCCGGTGAGCAGGGCGGTTACCGCTTCGCCCGTGAGCGGCGCCAGCAAGATGCCGTTGCGGTAGTGGCCGCAGGCGAGGACGAGGCCATCGAGCGCGCCGGGACCGATCAGCGGCAAATTGTCGGGCGTGCCCGGACGCAGGCCGGCCATTGACTCGACCAGCTCCATCTCGGCGACGTCGGGGAGCAGTCTGTATGCCTCGCGCAGCAGCTCATGAACGCCGCCGGCCGTGACAGTCGCGTCGAAGCCACGCTCCTCGGTCGTCGCGCCGACGATCAGGCCCCCGTCGGGCCGGGGTACGAGGTAGACCCGCTCGGAGGCGACGATCCGCTCGCAGGGGGCCTCTCCCTGCGGCGAGCGCAGCTCGAGGATCTGGCCTTTGACGGGGCGCACCGGCGGGCGGGCGCTCTCTGGCAGCCACCCCTCCGCCCCGGACCAAGCGCCGCTGGCGAGTACCACCGAGCCGGCTCGAAGCTCCTCGCCCGAGCCGGTGCGCACGCCCTCGATCCGCTCGCCGCCGAGCAGCGGCGCGACGACATCGGCATCGGTGCGCACCTCGACGCCTTCGGCGGCCAGAGCGGCGAGCAGGGCGGCGGTCATCCGGCGCGGCTCGATCGCCGCCTCGTCCGGGGCGTGGACGCCGCCGTTGAAGGACGGGGTGAGCCCGGGCTCCAGCTCGCGACACCGGCGCGGCGGCAGCCACTCGGCGCCGAGACCGAGCGAGCGCTGGAGGTCGTGGACGCGGCGCAGCTCAGCTGCCTCATCGCGGTCGAGGGCGACGTGGAGGGCGCCGCGGCGGGCATAGCCCGTACCGACCTCGCTCGCCGCCTCGAGCTCGGCGACAAAGTCGGGGTAGCGCTCCGCGGCCGCAACCGTCATCCGCAACAGCTCAGGCTCGCCGAAGGCGAGCTCGCCGATTGGCGCCAGCATGCCGGCAGCCACTCGGGTCGCGCCGGCCGGTGGCTCGGCCCGATCGAGAACTACGACGCCAGCGTCCCGGCGCGCAAGTCGCCAGGCGCAGCAGAGGCCGATTACCCCGCCTCCTACGATCACCACGTCATAAGTGCCTCTGTCGCTCAAGCTTGCCTCCGCCGGCATTACCCGGATCAGGTCCAGACGGTCGGTGGCCTTGCTGCCACCCTCTCAGCCTCGTGGGCTCCCGTACGCCACCGATGCTACAGAGCGATACTTGGGGGGTGAGCCTGGCACCGCCCGAGGGCGAGGGACCGCTGCGTCGTGAGCGCCTACGTACGGCGCGCCTCTACTTCTGCTGCGAGGCGCGGCCGCGCGGCGCCGACCCAGAGCCAGTACTGCAGGCGGCCCTGCGCGGAGGGGTGGACATCGTTCAGTTGCGCGAGAAGTCGCTGCCGCGGCGCGAGATCGAGCGCTCGGCGCAGACCTTCCGACGCCTCTGCGACACCTACAGTGCCCTCTTCATCGTCAATGACGATCCCGACCTGGCGCGAGCCTGCGACGCCGACGGGGTGCACGTCGGCCAGGACGACATGGACGCGGCCGCCGTCCGTGCCGCGGTTGGGCCCGACGCGATCATCGGCCTTTCAACCCATTCCGAAGAGCAAATCGCCGCATCCGCCGAGCTGCCTGTCGACTACGTGAGCGTCGGGCCGATCTGGGAGACGCCGACGAAGGAGGGGCGTCCCGCGGTCGGTCTCGAGCTGATTGCCCTCGCCGCGGCGAGGGTCTCCGGCCCTTTCTTTGCGATCGGCGGAATCGATACTTCCAACGCCGCGGAGGTGGTCGAGGCCGGCGCGAGGCGGCTCTGCGTGGTGAGGGCGATCCGCGACGCGGAGGATCCCGCCGCAGTCGCCGAAGAGCTACGCGGCGCCTTCGCTCCGCTCGGGGAGGCCGCACCGGGTGGCTGACCATCCGCGCAAGCGCAAGCAGCGCGGGGCCCCAGCGCCGCGCGAGCGCATGGAGCAGGGCTACGCCCGAGCCGAGGAGCGAAACCAGGAGGCGCGCGAAGCGCTCGATCCGCTGGCAGAGGGCGAGCGGCCACTGGTAGTGACGGTCGGCGCGGTGATTTCGGCCCTAATTGCCATCTCGATCGTCGTCGGCTACCTCGCCGGCACCGAGGTAAACGGCGAGAAACCGCGCTTCGTCCAGGTGCTGGCCCCAGCGCTGCTGATGGGCCTGATGTCCTGGGGCATGTGGCGCTCCCGCTACTGGGCCGTACTCGGCTTCCAACTGGTCCTCGTCTTCCTCATCTTCAGCGCTGTCTACGGGTTGGCCCTGCAGGCGGCGACTGTGGCGCAGGTCCTAGCCACCCTCGCGCTGCTCGCCGTGGCCGGCACCTTCTTCTGGTTGATGGTGAAGGCGATGGCGCGAATTCAGATGCCCACGCGCGAGTAAGCACCGCCCGTTCTATAGGCTCAGGCGTAGTGACAGATTCCTTCGACGTGATCGTCATTGGCGGGGGCCCGGGCGGCTACGTGGCCGCGATCCGTGCCGCCCAGCTGGGCAAGAAGATCGCGGTCGTCGAGCGCGACAAGCCGGGCGGGCGTTGCCTCAACTACGCCTGCATCCCGGCCAAGACCGTGCTGCGCACGGCGGAGATCTACGAGCAGGCACGCGAGGGTGCCGAGCTCGGCGTCGTCGCCAAGGACGTCTCGATCGACTGGGAAGCGCTGGGCAAGCGCCGCGCCGCCGTCTCCGAGTCGCTCTCCGGCGGCGTCAAGATGCTCTGGGACAAGAACAAGATCACACTGATCGAGGACGAGGGCTCGCTGACGCCCGAGGGCAACGTCAAGGTGGGCGACGAGGTCTACGAGGCGGGGACCGTGGTGCTGGCGACCGGCTCGGTGGCCCTGTCGATTCCCGGCGTCGAGTTCGGCGGTCGCGTTGTCGACACCTGGGGCGCCTGGTCGCTGCCCGAGCAGCCGCGGAAGATCGCCGTTGCCGGCGCGGGCGCCTCCGGCTGTGAGATCGCTTCCGCCTACGGCCGCTTCGGCACCGAGGTGGTCTTGATCGAGATGCTCGAGCAGATCCTCCCCGCCGAGGACAAGGACATGGCAAGGGTGGTCGAGCGCGCCTTCAAGAAGCAGAACGTCACGATCTCAACCGGTACTCCGGTCACCGACGTCGAGGCGAGCGAGAAGTCGGTCAAGCTCAGCTACGGTGAGGAGACGATCGAGGTCGACTACCTCTGCATCGCCGGGGGGCGGGCGCCCGACGTCGATGGGCTCGGGCTCGAGGGCGCCGGGGTCGAGCTGGCCGAGAGCGGCAAGGTGAAAGTCGACGAGTACCAGCGCACCTCGAATCCAAAGGTCTACGCGATCGGGGACCTGGTCAACGCCAAGGCCCTCGCCCACAAGGCCTCCGAGGAGGGCGTCGTCGCGGTTGAGCACGCGGCGGGAGAGCCGGCTCACCCGGTCGACCAAAACCTCGTCGCCGGGGCTACTTTCTGCCACCCGCAGGTGGCCAGCGTCGGCCTAACCGAGGCAGCGGCCAAGGAGAGCGGCCACGACGTCAAGGTCGGCAAGCAGAAGCTCGGCGGCGTCGGCGGTGCCACCGTCTACGACGACAAAGACGGCCTGGTCAAGCTCGTCGTCGACTCCAAGTACGGCGAGCTGCTCGGCGCCCACATCGTCGGCAACCGCGCCTGCGACATGATCGCCGAGTTGGTCGCCGTGATGGCGCTCGAGGGCGGCTACCAGGAGCTGGCGCAGATCGTCCATCCCCACCCGACGATCTCGGAGGCGATCCTCGACGCTGCCCGGGCGGTCGATGGCTGGGCCATCCACGCTTGAGCCGCTGCGCGTTGCAGGCTGAACTTCCGTTCTTCGGCTTCGAGTTCGGCTTCCCGCTCTTCGCGACGCACTTCCTCAAGGTCGATGTCGGGGACTAGACCAGCGAGCGCATTGGCGGCATACGGATCGGTGCGGGGATCGAGATCTCCCCTCCTCTGCCCATACTCACGCGCTTCCCCCTGGCTATGAACGTATATGAGATCCCAGCGCACTCGGCGCATAAAGTGTCCGCGTGGCCCCACCCGCGACCTTCTACTTCGACCTCGGCTCGCCCTACGCGTACCTGACCGCGGAGCGGGTCAGCGCGCTCTTCACCGAAGCGGAGCTGGAGCAGCCCGAGTGGCAGCCGATCCTGCTCGGCGGCTTGTTCCGGCGCTTCGGGCGTGACTCCTGGGGCAACGGCTCAGAGCGAGGGGCGGGAATGGCCGAGGTGGAGCAGCGCGCCGCCGAGTACGGACTGCCGCCGCTGGCCTGGCCGGAGCCGTGGCCAGGCAACATGCTGATGGCGATGCGCGCCGCCACCTTCGCCAAGCAAACCGGGCGAACCGTGTCCTTCGCCCTTGCCGCCTTCCGACAGGCCTTTGCCGCCGGGCGCGACCTCAGCGAGACCGACAACGTGCTGATCGCCGCCGCCGCCTGCGAGCTGCATCCGAACGCGCTGCTGAAAGCGGTCGAAACCGAAGGCATCAAGAACGCCCTGCGCGAGGCGACCGATCGGGCCGCCGAGCTGGGCGTCAGCGGCGTCCCCTCGCTGGTCATGGACGGCAAGGTCTTCTGGGGCGACGACAAGGTCGAGGAGGCGGTCTCCGCGGCTAGCTAAGGTGGCCTCAATGGCAGATTTGCCCGACGCCGCCACCTGTTACGCGCTCCTTGCCCGCATGGCGCTGATCCGCCGCTTCGAGGAGGAGGCGGGGCGCCAGTACCAGCGCGCCAAGGCCGGCGGCTTCCTCCACCTGGCGATCGGCGAGGAGGCGACGATCGTCGGTACCACCTCGGTGATGCGCGAGGAGGACTACCTGATCGGCACCTATCGCACGCACGGCCACGCGATTGCCCGCGGCACCGATCCCAAGCGCGTAATGGCGGAGCTGTTCGGCCGCGTCGACGGGACAAGCGGCGGGCGCGGCGGCTCGATGCACATCTTCGACGCCGAGCGCCGCTTCATGGGCGGCTACGGGATCGTCGGCGGCAACCTGCCGATCGCAGCCGGACTGGCGCTCTCCTCGGACTTCAAGGGCGAAGACGCGGTCACCGTCTGCATGTTCGGCGACGGCGCCTCCAACGCCGGCAACTTCGGCGAGACGATGAACCTGGCGGCTCTCTGGAGCCTGCCGGTCCTCTTCCTAGTCGAGAACAACCTCTACGGGATGGGCACCTCGGTCGAGCGCCACTCGGCCCAGACCGACCTCTCCAAGAAGGCCGAGGGCTACGGCATACCTGGTCAGCGGATCGATGGCATGGACGTGCTCGCGGTGCGTGAGAGCGTCGCCGAGGGTGTGCGACTGGCCCGCGAGGAGCGCCGTCCCACCCTGCTCGAGGCTTTCACCTACCGCTACCGCGGCCACTCCGCCGCAGATCCCGAGGTCTACCGGGAGCGCGAGGAGGTGGAGGAGTGGCAAGAGAAGGATCCGATCGAGAGCTTCGCCCGGCGCTGTATCGAGGCCGGCGTGCTTGGCGAGCGCGAGTTGCAGGAGGTGCGCGACAAGGCCGAGGAGACAGTGCTGGCCGCGGTCGAGTTCGCCGACGCCTCACCCGAGCCGGCGCTCGACACGCTCTATGAGAACCTCTATGTGGTCGATAGCGATGCCGGCTGGTACGCGGTCGACGAGCGCAGCCCCGAGCCCCACCGCGGTGAGCGCGAGGAGAACATGCCCGCCGCGGCGCGCGAGTTGGCCGAAGCCGGGGCGGCCTATGCCGGGCAGCCCGACGGACCGCGTCCCAATCCGGCTACTCACGGCGATGCCCAGGAGGGAGCCGAGTCCGAGATCGCCGAGGAGGTGGAGGACTAAGTGCTCCCTCCGGCAAACCCCAGCACCGATTTCGCGGCTGCAAACCTTCGCCGGCCTTTGTCCTCAGTCGACCAAATAGTCACCACTATTTGGCCTCCTTGCGTCCGCGGCCAATTCGGTTTTCGCTCGCCAAATCGGCACCGGACTTACCGGAGGGGATACTGATGGCACAGCTGCGAATGCGAGAGGCCCTGCGCGACGCAATGGCGGAGGAGATGCGCCGCGACGAGGCGGTGCTGGTGATGGGCGAGGACGTCGGCGTCTTCCAGGGGGCGTTCAAGGTGACCGAAGGGCTGCTCGACGAGTTCGGCGAGCGGCGCGTGCGCGACACACCGATCTCCGAGAACACGATCGTCGGCACCGGCGTCGGCGCGGCGATGGGCGGCCTGCGGCCGATCGTCGAGCTGATGACAGTCAACTTCTCGCTGCTTGCCCTGGACCAGATCGTCAACCACGCCGCCGCGATCCCCTACATGTTCAACGGCCAGGCTCGGGTGCCAATGGTGGTGCGGATGCCAGGTGGTGGCGGCCACCAACTCGGCCCGACCCATTCGCACAGCTTCGAGGCGCTCTTCCTGCAGGTGCCTGGACTGCTCGTCGCCTGTCCGTCGACGCCAGCCGACGGCAAGGCGCTGCTGAAGGCGGCGATTCGCGACGACAACCCGGTGATCTTCATTGAGCACGAGAGCCTCTACGGCGCCCGCGGCGAGGTAGCCGGCGATGGCGATGCGGTGCTGCGCTTCGGCGAGGCGGCGGTGCGCCGCGAGGGCAGTGACGTGACGATCGTCGGCATCCTCAAGATGGCGCACATCGCCGAGGAGGCGGCGCAGACCCTGGCCCATGAGCACGGCGTCGAGGCCGAGGTGATCGACCCCCGCACCCTGCGCCCGCTCGATCTCGACACGATCCTCGCCTCGGTGCGCAAGACCAACCGGGCGGTGGTCGTCGAGGAGGGCTGGCCTCACGGTGGCTTCGGCGCCAACCTCGCAGCCCTGATCGCCGAGCAGGCCTTCGACCATCTCGACGCGCCCGTGCAACGGGTTACCGGAGCGGATGTGCACATGCCGTATTCGCGGCGGCTGGAGCAGGCGGCGATTCCACATGAGGAGCATGTGGTGAAGGCGGCACTAGCGGCGATGGAGGGTTCGATCTAGTGGCCGATGTGGTGATGCCGCGGCTGTCGGACTCGATGGAGGAGGGAACGATCCTGCAGTGGCTCAAGCAGGTCGGGGACGAGGTTGCGATCGGGGACGAGCTGGTGGAGATCGAGACCGACAAGGCGAACATGGCCTACGAATCTGATGTGGCCGGGACTTTGAGCGAGATCCTGGTCCAGGAGGGCGAGACGGTCGCGATCGGGACCCCGATTGCGCGGGTTGGCGATTCGGCCAGGCCAAGCGGGGACGCCGCGGAGAGCTCTGCGAGGGACGGGGAAGGGACTGACGGCTCGGCTGCGGGTCCTGTCGCGGGGGTGGGGGGGGCGCTGCGGGCGACGTCGTCCTCGACCCCCCCCACCCCCGCACCACCCGCAGAAGGAGCAATCAACACTCCCCCAGCCGCCAACGGAAGTGGCCGTCCGAAGGCGTCCCCTGTGGCTCGCCGGATTGCCAAGGAGAAGGGCCTTGACCTAGCAACGCTCGAGGGCTCCGGACCCGGCGGGCGGATTGTCAAGGCCGATGTGGAGAAAGCTGAGACTGCACCAATCGGGGAGATAGGATTTGAACCTGCGACCGCTCGGCCCCCGGCTAGTAGCCCTGAAACAGCGAAGGGGACGGTGAGCTACGAAGACCTTTCGAAGCTGCAGTCGACGGTAGCCAGGCGGATGTCCGAGTCGAAGGCGACGGCGCCGCACTTTTATCTGGAGGCCGAGATCGACATGAGTCGGCTCGTTGCAGCGCGCGGCCAGATCAAGGGCGGGGCCAAAGACGGAGATGTCGTTCCGTCGTTCAACGACATGGTGGTCAAGGCCTGTGCGCTGGCCCTGCGCGAGCATCCGCGCGCCAATGGGGCCTACCGGGATGGGCGGTTCGAGCTGTACTCGCGGGTGAACGTGGGGGTCGCGGTGGCGGCTCGCGATGCGCTCGTGGTTCCGACGATCTTCGATGCCGATCAGAAGAGCCTGCGGCAGATCGCTACAGACTCCAGGGCCCTGGCGCAACGGGTGCGGGAGGGGCAGATCACACCGCCGGAGCTCTCGGGGGCGACCTTCACCGTTTCGAACCTGGGGATGTTCGGGATCGATAGCTTCGCCGCCGTGATCAATCCGCCGCAGGCGGCGATCCTCGCCGTCGGCACGATCAGCGAGCGTCCCGCCGTCCGCGACGGCCAGGCCACGACCGGGCACCTGATGCGCGTCAACCTCGCCTGCGACCACCGCATCCTCTACGGCGCCCCTGCCGCCGAATTCCTCGCCCGCGTTCGCACTCTGCTGGAAGAGCCGCTGTCCCTGGCTCTGTAGCTCTTTACGTGTTAATTCGGGCCTACTGTTTAGAAAGACTTGTGTAGTCAGGTTTGATCTGAAAGGGTGCGCCAGATGGTGGCGCCCAAGAGCAACCTGACCCCTCGACGAAAGGGTGGAGGCGTATGACTCCGGCGGCGGACGAGGCGCTTGAGCGCCTGCGCTCCGTCAAGCACATCGTCGTGCTGATGATGGAGAACCGATCCTTCGACCAGATGCTGGGCTTTCTCCAGGGCGAAGGCCTCGACGTCGACGGCCTCGGCTCGGCGAAACCGAACTTTGATGCCGCGGGGAACCAGTACGACC
This sequence comes from Solirubrobacterales bacterium, assembly GCA_033856275.1. Taxonomy (GTDB): domain Bacteria; phylum Actinomycetota; class Thermoleophilia; order Solirubrobacterales; family 70-9; genus VRUE01. Next base: position 112,328 of record JAWVFJ010000051.1, on the reverse strand, counting down.
CGTTCGAATGGGGCCCAGGTGAAACGGCGCCAGACCCGCCACCCGGGCACAAGCCGAAGATCCTCGATCCCTGCCACTCCCCCAGCTGTGTGCACAGTCAGCTGCAGAACGGCAACACCGGTTTCGTCAAGAACTTCGCCTCCACTCGTAAGGACGAGCAAGGCCAACCGATCGAGCTGGCTTCCGAGTTCTTGAAAGTGCCAATGGGTCACTTTGGCGGTGGCCACCTGCCGGTCTACAAGCACCTGGCGCACAACTTCTGCGTATGCGATGCCTGGCACGCCTCGATCCCTGGCGACACCTGGCCCAACCGCCTCTACTCGCTTGCTGGGCAGGAGGAGGACCCGATCGGGTACAAACCGGGACTGCTGGACGAGCTGTTCAAGGTCATCAAGGGGCTGCCCCGGGTCGGGGCCATCGCCGACGCGCCGATCTTCAAGGTCGAGGCCTTCACACGCCAGCTGCAGGACTCGCAGTGGCGCTGGTACTCGCACGACCCCGCAACCCTGCGCGCAGCCGACAAGCTCTACCGCCGCATCCGCGACCTCAAGCGCGACAACTTCACCTACTTCAACCGCAAGAAGCTGCGCCTGGCGACACAGGCGCTCGAGTCAGCGGTTGTCAGCCACGACAGCTTCCTCGACGACGCGGCCAAAGGGGAGCTGCGCGACGTCTCCTGGATCGACCCCAACTTCATCGACCTCAGCGTCTTCGACCCCAACTCCAACGACGACCATCCGCCCTCTGACGTCAGGGCCGGGCAGTCGCTGGTGCTGGAGCTCTACGAGGCGCTGGCCAACAGCCCCGCCTGGGAGGACACGGTCCTCGTCATCGCCTATGACGAGCACGGCGGCTTCTACGACCATGTCCCTCCTCCGGCAGTCGACGACGGCTCCGGCTATCCGACCCTGGGGGTCAGGGTCCCCGCGTTGGTGGTGGGGCCGCGCGTGCGCAAGTTCGTCTGCCACGAGACGCTCGAGCACACCAGCCTGATCGCGACGATCTTGCGGCGTTTCGCGGCGAACCCGGAGCGTGCACTGGGGTCGATGCCCGAGCGAGTACAGAAAGCGCCGCACCTGGGGATGCTGCTGGAGGCCGAGCCGCGCAAAGACATTGACACTCGCGCCGAGCTACACCAAGAAATGATCCAATGGCGGGTGAAAGCCCGGGAAAGCCGGCGCGGAACAGGCCAGGGGCCCTCGCCCGCCGCCGACGGGGCCGGTCACCCCCTCGAACTGCACCACTTCCAGGGCGAATTCGCGAAATTTGCCCTAGCGATGCGCGACGCGGGACTGCCGCCCGGCCAGCCGTAGGCGCCCCTCAGCAGGTCTTCTTCGCTCCGGTGACCGCGTTCCAGGCGCGGCCGAGCGAGAAATCGGCGGAGACTCTGAGGATGCCGGGATGAGAGGCCCGCGCGACGGTCCAGTCGCCGCGCCTGAGCAGACAGCCGGCGCCGCGGTCGATCGACCAGTAGGGGGTGAAGTTGACGCGGACGAGGAAGTCGCCGGGGTGGCTGACGTCGAGGCCGAAGCCCTGGCGGCCGACCCACAGTGTGCGTGCGGTCGCACTCCCCATCGCATCGACCAGCGGCTCTGGATCGCGGACCGCGTAGATCCGCCAGTGAGGCGAGGTCCAGCGCAGGTCCAGGTAAGAGGGCTGGCGCAGGATCAGCCTGCGCTCTGCTTCTGAGGAGTAGTCGAGCCGAGCGTCGGGCAGGGCAACGTAGGAGATCGCGTTGCGGTGCAGCCAATCCTGGTAGGCGGCAGCGGTGAGCGGGCTGTCGGCATAGAAGACGTCGTCGCGGGTGGTATCGAGTTGGCGCAGCCAGCCGCGGGCGAGCTCGAAATTGGTCGCCAGGTATGCCGACTCCCAGTGATTGGCGGTGGGTGGTACCTCCACCCGCACCCCATGGCCGCCGTGGGCGCTCAGCCAGTGGGAGGCAGGCAGGAAGTAGCTGCGCGAGGTCGACGGGTCGCCGACGCTGCGGACGATCTGACTGACGCTCGCGGTCACCTGCCAGTAGAGACCGCCCGCAAGGAAGAGGGCCAGGAACCAGGGTGAGACACGCGGGCGCCGGGCAAGCACAGCCGCGGCCAGCACCGGCCCGCCGAAGAGGGCGCCGAGACGCACCGCGTTGCCACCCATTGGGTTCGGCACAAGCCAGACGAGGAGCGACGCGATCAGGTAGGCAGCGATCGCCCAGCGCAGCTGCCGCTCCTCCCCACGCAAGCCGCGGGTGACGTAAAGGGCCGAGCCGCACCAGAGCGGGATCGCCACGAAGGAGGAGAAAGCAAAGGGAAACTGTCCCGACTCGGGAAAGGCGAGGTTCGGAACGACGATCAGTCCCAGGGCGATCGCCGCGATCCAGACAGCGATCCGGTTCAGCGGTCGCCCCCGCTCCAACGCCCCGATCAGCACCACGCCGGCCAGGAAAGCGGCGGCGACGGGGCTCGAAAGGGCGCAGGCAGCGGCTGCCCCGAGCGCCAGCCTCGCCCGCCCCAACTGCAGGCAGCGCAGCGAGGCAAGGCTGAAGGCGATGCCCAGCGCGAAGGTGAGCTGCCCATCGGCGAGCAGCGTCACGACGCCGGCCGCGAACCAGAGCGTCGCCCAGCGGGCCGGCGCGCCCCAGCGGTCGCGCACGAGCCTGTCGAAGAAAAAGGAGGAGGCGACCACCGAGAGCACACCGACCAACTGCACGCCGAGCAGCGACGCCAGCGGCGGGAAAAGGAAACTGTAGGTGAGCGTGTAGTGGCCGCCGTACCAGCTTCCGTTCCAGATCGAGAGGCCGGCGTGCTGGAAGAGCTCGGCGCGGAATACCTGGGCTGCCAGGTCCCCGACCTGTGGGTTCCAGGCGACCATCGCGGCGGCAAGCGCAGCGCTTAGAGTGACGGCTGGAAGCCAGTCTGGTCGGAGGGCCTTTGACTGGATCATGGGGAGCGGCGCTAAGGATAGAGCGGCGCCGTGCAACGATTTCGAGGATGAGCACCGAAGTCCTCGTAGTCCGTTGCGGCCTGGTCCCCTACGACGAGGCCCTCGTCGCGCAGCGCTGGCTGCGCGACGCGCGCGAGGACGGCTCGATCCCGGACGTGCTGTTGCTGCTCGAGCACCCACCCGTCTACACGCGCGGTCGCCGTTCCACGCCCGAGGAGCTACCGATGGCGGCCGAGTGGTACGAGATGCAGGGGATCGAGCTGCGCGACACGGACCGCGGCGGTCGGGTCACCTACCACGGGCCGGACCAGCTCGTCGCCTATCCGATCGTCGACCTGCGCCCATACGGCAACGACGTCCACGAGTACGTGCGGCGGCTGGAGCGGGTAGCGATCTCGGCGCTCGGCGAGCACGGCGTCGCTGCCCAAACGCTCGATGGCTTGACCGGAGTATGGACTGAGGGGGAGCCGCCGGGGACAACCAGCGGCGGCGCCGAGGGCGTGCAAAGGTCCGACGGGATCGGCCCGCCGGCCCGGGAGGCCCGCAAGATCGGCTCGATCGGCGTCCACGTCAATCGTGGAATAACCACGCACGGCCTTTCGGTCAACGTAAACAATGACCTGCAGCCGTTCGAGTGGATCGTGCCCTGCGGGATCGAAGGCTGCCAGGTCAGCTCGCTCAGCCGCGAGACGGGAACCGACCGGGAACTCGCGCCGTTCGCCGATACGGTCGCCGCCCGCTACGCCGAGGTCTACGAGCGCGAGCCCACCGCCGCCAGCCCAGCCGATCTGGGTCTCGACAACGCTAGGCTCGGAGTCGCATGAGCGAGTCGACCGCAGAGCCTGCAGCCGCCGACGCCACGGCTGAGCGCGTCCACGTCACCCGTTCCCGGGCCAAGCCGGGCGGGACCGCGCCAGAGAGCGTCGACACCGTGCCCTTTCGTCGCGCCCGCAAGCCGCCCTGGCTGAAGGTGCCTGCGCCGGGCGGGCCAACCTACCGCCGGCTCAAGTCGATGATCGCCAGCGACAACCTGCACACGGTCTGCGAGGAGGCAAACTGCCCCAACGTCGGCGAGTGTTGGGAGCGCGGCACCGCCACCTTCATGATCCTCGGCGACGTCTGCACCCGACGCTGCGGCTTCTGCAACGTGAAGACGGGGGTGCCGAGCTGGAACGACCCGTTGGAGCCCCTGCGAGTCGCCAACCAGGTGAAGCGGATGGGGCTGCGCCACGCGGTCGTCACTTCGGTCGATCGGGACGACCTGCCCGACTACGGGGCGAGCGCCTTCGTCGGCGTGATCCGCTCGATCCGCATGCAGGCGCCGGGTTGCAAGGTAGAGATCCTCACTCCCGATTTCCGCGGTCAGGAGATGCCGCTCGCCAAGGTGATCCACGAGCGCCCCGACGTCTTCAACCACAACGTCGAGACGGTGCCGCGGCTCTACCCGGTGGCGCGGCGCGGCTCTAAATTCCTGCGCTCGGCGCGGGTACTGAAGATGGCGAAGGAAATGGGCGGCGCCGACGTCGTCACCAAGTCGGGGCTGATGGTCGGCCTCGGCGAGTCCTTCGAGGAGATGGTCGAGGCGTTCGGGATCCTGCGCGAGCACCGTGTGCAGGTGCTCACCGTCGGCCAGTACCTGCGCCCGACCGAAAACCACCTGCCCGTGGTGCGCTACTGGCACCCGGAGGAGTTCGCGGCGTTGGAGAAGGCGGCGTATGAGCTCGGCTTCGAGTCGGTTGCCTCAGGTCCGCTGGTGCGGTCGAGCTACCACGCCGACCAAAACCTGCCTGAGCGGGCCCTGGCGGGCTAGGACGCGGCGAGCAGCTCGCGCCGCTCCATCTCGCGAGCAAAGGCGACGACATCGCCGAGAGCGCGTGTCTCGTCGATCTCGAATCGCTCGGCCAGACCGCTGGCCAGGTCGCCGACTCGGCATGGCTGCGCGAGCTGATCCCAGATCCAGGCGCCGGTCGGGTTCAGCCGCACCGCGGTGCCGGCATCGACGTCGAGCAGCACGGTCTCCTCGGGCAGGTCGCCGTGCACGGCACGATCCGTGCGACGCAGCGTTGTGCCCGCTTCGATCTGCATTCTCTCCACGATCCATACCCTAAGACCGCATGAGCAGCCTCTATGGATTCGAAGTTAAGAGCGACTTGCCGCTGCGGCGCCTAAATACGGCGAGCGGCACTCGGGGCGCGCTGGTGGTAGAGGCGGCGGCGGAGTCACTCATAACGCCTAACGGGGAGCCGACCGGGTCGCTGATCACCGACGACGGCTACTGCTGGTTCGCTTCCTATGAGCTTGACGGAGGCGAGTGCCTGCTGCTGATGCCGCCCACCGGGTCTTTCCTCCTGAGCCCGACCGTCGGCCGGATCGTGGTCGACTCCAGCGACGAAGATGCGGAACTACGCGAGCACCGCATCGTCTCCTCGGCGATCTGCACGCTGCTTTCGCGGCGTGACGACCTCGTCCTCCACGCGGCGGCAGTAGAGGCGGACGGGCGCGCGATCGTCTTCTGCGGTCCCACCCTGCGCGGCAAGTCGACGCTGGCACGGGCGCTGGGGGAGGGCGGCTGCCGGTTGCTTGGCGAGGACGGGATCGCGATCGAACTGGGCGCGCTAGGTCCGATCGCATACCCCGGGGCGCGTGGCGTGCGCATGCGCAGCCAAGACGGCGAGGGACGGCACCGGGCCTTCTTGCTGGAGGATCCCGGCCCCGGCGAGCCGGACCCCTGTCCAGTTGCCGCGGTAGCACTGCTCGCAGAGCGCGGAGCGGCATTCGAAGTCGAGCGGCTGGAGCCGGCGCGGGCCCTTGCCCTGCTCACACCCAATCTCGTCCATAGCGGTGGACGGGCCTCAATCGCCGCCGCGTTTCAGCGGCTCGCCAGGCTTCTCGGCACTGTGCCGGCGCTGCAGATCTCATTGCCCGACGACCTCGATGCCCTGCCCGAGGCATGCCAAAGGTTCCTCGACTCGACGTGTGTTCGAAGCTAGACTCCCCGCCAGGGTTACCACCACGGAAGGGGAGAGATGAGCGAGAAGCAGCCTGAGCCTTACGAAGCCCCCAGCGTCGAGGAGATCGACACCGGCGGCTACCCAATTAGCACCGCGGCTGGCACCAGCCTGCAGATCCCGGGCTAGAGCGAAATGACCGACCACCAGGCGCCGCCGTATGAGCCCCCGAGCGTCGAGGAGATCGAGACAGACGGCAAGCCGATTGCGACTTCTCCCGGCCTCGTCATCAGCGTCGGCAATTAGGCAGAGCGAGCAGAGCTTCACCTGGGGCCGGCTGCTCTGGCGGCTCGGCCGCCGGCCCCCGCGTGCCCTTACCCAGCCACCCGAGCGACCGATCGGCGCGAAGCTCGAGCTCACCTACGCCTGCAACCTGCGCTGTGGCTTCTGCTACACGGACTCGCCGCGCCACACACTGCAGCGCACGCCGGAGCTGAGCGACGAGGAATGGCGTGAGGTGGTGCGCCAGTCGCTGGATCTCGGCATCGTCGAGGCTGTCGTCACTGGCGGCGAGCCATTCCTGCGCAGGGAGCTGACCTTGGGCGTGATCGAGGACCTGGCCGCGGCAGGCGTCGGCGTCACACTCAACACCAACGGCTGGTTCGTCGACGAGGAGGTGGCGCGGCGGCTTGGGGTGCTGCGGGGTGTCACGGCCCACGTCTCTCTCGACGGGGCGCGGGCGGGCCTGCACGACGGCTCGCGCGGGGTGCCGGGGAGCTGGCGACGCGCGATCGAGGGGATCGACGCTCTGCTCGGCGCCGGCGTCGGCGTCTGCGTCGTCCACGTGGTGACACCGGCGAACGCGAGCGCGGTCCCTGAGCTCCTCGAGCAGATGTGGGCGCTCGGAGTGCCCTGGGTGCGGGTGACGCCGGTGGTGGTCACAGGGGCGGCGGCGCGGGGCGGCGACTGGCACGTCTCCCGCAAGGCGCTGGGGGAAGCGGTGGACGAGTTCCGGCGGCGGCGCGGGAGCGCGATGCGGATCGTCCTGCAGCCAGGGACAGGCGGCGACATCAGCCTGCAGGGCCGCCAGGCACCCGGTAGCTACCTGGTGCGGCCGAACGGCGACGTGCGACCCGATTCGATGCGGCCCTTCAGCTTCGGCAACGCAGCGGGGGACGGCGTCGCGGCATGCTGGGCAGCGATCCGCGGGGGATGGGACGACGAGCGGATCAATCGCTGGGCCGACTCGATGAAGAAGCCGGGAGACCTGGCCAAGTCGGACCTCGTCGCCTACCTTGACGAGGAGGTACCCGTGGCGGGGGGATCCGGGACGAGCAGCTCCGGTCGGCAAGCGAAGGTGCCTGCACCGACTCCGCCAAAGTCAGTCGATCCATCTGAGGAGCTTCGGGACGCTCGGGAGAAGGTGCATTCGTTGGCGGCGAGACGGAGGTACCGGCACGCGCCGTTGCGGTGGAGTGGGAGCGCGCGGCAGCGGTTCGTTCGGTTGACCGGCGATGGGAGCTACTTGCGGCTGAACGAATCGGGTGGAGTTGTGATGGATGCGCTCGACGGCGGAACGCTGGCCGATGCCGAGAGCGCGCTTCGGACTCGCTTTGGGATTGACGCAGAGAGGGCTCGGCAGGATGCCATGGCTGCGACCCGTGACTTGGTCAACAAGCGGATCGTGATGGCGGCCGATGCGAGTGGGTCGTTCCCCGTGGAGCCGGGCACTACGGATCTGCCTGGGCTCGAGCCGAGCGGTTAGTGGAGCCAGCCGGGATCGAACCGGCGACCTCGGCGTTGCAAACGCCGCGCTCTGCCAGCTGAGCTATGGCCCCGTACCTGAGAGTTTAGGCGGGTAGGAGCTTCTGGACTAGCCCAAGGCTAGTCGTCGAAGTCGAAGTCCTTAGGGGGCTTCTGCTCGAACCAGAGCTGGTCGTCCTCGGGGGTCTCCTCGAGGAAGTCGGGAGTCTCCTCCAGCACGTCGTCATCGCTTTGGGGTGCTTCGGCTTCGGCCTCGGCGACGGGTTCCACCTCTTCCTCGTGCTCTGACTCCACAGCTCCAGACTCCGGATCATCCTCAAGCTTTGGCTCTGGGTCGTCTGGCTCCGACTCGCGTGGCGCCTCCAGCGCCTGATCCAGTTCGTCAGAGAGGCGCTGCTCGTTCCAGAAGGCATCGTCCTCGTCGTCGTAGTCGTCATCGTCGTCCGGGGCCGGACCCTGGACGCTGACCTCGGCCTCTTCGGACTCCTCGAGACCGGCGAGCGGATCGGCTGGGGCGAGGCGCGGCTCGGCGATCTCCTCTTCGACGATCTCCTCGTCGGTAGGACTCGGCGGGCCGCCCAGTTCCTCCTCGACGTCGAACATCTCGGTTGGCTGTTCGGCGATCGCCTGGCGCTCTTCGGTGGAGGGCCCAGCCGGCTCGGGCTCCTCGGCCTCGGGAATATCGGCGACGATCTCGTGCTCCATCGCCGGCTGCTCCTCCGCGGCTGGGGCCTCATCGGGCTCCTGTGCGGCCGGGTCCTGCTCCGCGACAGCGGGCTCCTCCGGTGCGGGCGGCGGAGGCGGCTCCTGTAGGTCGGCAATCGTCGGCTCGGGCCGCGACGCCTCGCCCTCGGGCGTCTCTGGCTGAGTCATGAATTCGGTCGGCGCCTCGGCAAGCGGATCTGCCGCCTGCTCCTCGCCGGGCCGCTCCGCCTGGCCGAATGCCTCGTCCTCGAGCTGCTTCAGCTCGGAATCGCCCGCGCCGTGCTGGCGCTTCAGTTCCAGATGCTCTCGGATTGCCTCGTCAAGGATGCCCATGGCTGCGTCCCAAAGCGGGAACCTAAAGCCTATGCGGTTATCCTTGCCCTTGCGAGGGCCCTGGGACGATCCTCCCACCCACGCACTCGGGGCTATAGCTCAGCTGGAAGAGCGCCTGGATCGCACCCAGGAGGTCGCCGGTTCGAGTCCGGCTAGCTCCATCAGCAGAAGCCCCTGCTAGTCGGGGCTTCTGCGTTTTTGGAATCGCCGCCGATCCTCGGGTATCGTGCTCCATTTGAGCCACTAGTGGCTCAAATCCCGCGAATCGCCGCCGGTTCGTAGCGATTCCTGTTAGGAGCGGGTCGGGCGCGGCTTGATCGCGCGTGTGAGTGACTCAGCCACGCGAGCTGTTTCATTCGGCCCTATTCTCCTTCCGTGGCCCTGCTGCCAGCTCACTACCTAGATGCCGTAGGAGTCCTCGAAGAGGCGCATACAGAAGGGGACGAGCAAAAGTTTTCTGCCGTGGCCACCGGCACGCTACTGGGCTATGAGTCTCCCGATCAATCCGAGGCTGGGGAAAACGAAACAACTCGCATCATCTTCCTCGTCACTAATCGCCATGTCATCGAGGGTAAGACCGAACTATGGATTCGATTCAACCAGGGTGCTGGCTCAGGACGGTTCCGCATAGGGGTTAAGGATGAACAAGGCAACGATATGTTCATTGTTAACGACCAGTTTGATGTCGCAGTGTCTGGGCTAGATGCCAGAGGATTGCAAGATGCAGGCGCCGAGTTCACGCCCCTTCCAGAGCATGCGTTTTTGGATATGGATGGCTTTGAGTCAGAGGGGGTTGTGGAGGGTGACCCGGTCTTCGTTCTAGGATTTCCGATGGGTATTGCGGGCACCCAAAAGAAGTACGCAATTGTGCGTGGTGGAGTGATAGCTCGCGTTGATCGAGAGATCGTTAAGGAGACGGGGGGATTTTTGATCGATTGCCCCGTCTTTCCCGGCAACAGCGGTGGTCCAGTCATTCTCCGACCAGCAGGCGTGTCGCTAGTAGGGACGTCGGATCGTTCAAATACTCACGTCATTGGAATTGTGTCGAGCTACGTCCCATTTATTGACACAGCTATCTCTCAGCAAACCGGGCGGCCGCGAGTTACCTTTGAGGAGAACTCTGGACTCACGAATGTGATTCCGCTCGACGTTGTGAATGAATTGGTGAAACCATTGATAGAGGAACTGCGCGCACAACACCAAAACTCACCACAATCGGAGGGAGCGGCGAAAGCACAGAACTCGTCCTCCGACGAAACAGCCAGCTCAGGCTAGGTAGAGCGCCTGTAGTGGGCAACAGCTAGGACTTGACAAACTGAGCCACGGCCTCGCGGGCGAGGTCGCTGACTGAGCGGCCTTCCTCCTTGGCTCGCTTCTGAGCAGCGCGATAGAGATCGGGGGTCGTGCGGAAGCTCAATCGCGGAGATGCTCCGATACCAGCAAGGGAAGGCCGGCCGACTCGTTGGCGCTTGGCCTTCGAAAGGTCATAACCCCGCTCGGCCTCGACTGCAAGGGCATCGGCAATCTCGGGAGTGATCTCCTCGCCGGACTTCGTCCTTGGATGCTTAGTCGCCTTCTTTACCTTCGCCATTTCATTGCCTCCTCATACTGCTTCTGATAGCGGTCACGCAGCGGCATCGCGTGGATTACAAGCAGGTTCTCGTCGTCAAGCTCGACCGCCATCACCTCTAGCGCGATTCCGTCCGTGTCATCACCGAGAAAGACGAGCCGTGAGCTGGCGCCAACCGGCGCGTTGAGGGGTGGCTCCTGCTTGAAGCGCAGGCCGCACTGCTCGATGACGTAGGGCGATCGTTCACGAGATATCCGATGCTTGGTCGCGGAGCGAGCCCACTTGAGATTCACAACGGCAGGCTAGCCATTCTGTCGGACAATATTATCAGGGCGGGCAACTGAGGTTGGGGACTTGAGCCACTCGAGGCCAGCGAGTGGCTCAATTGCGCGCAATCGGCCGTAATCTACGGCAATCCAGCACTACTCACAGGTTGAGGGATGGTCGCTAAATGCCTGCAAATCGGCGTTTTCTAGCGAATCCGCCAGCCTGGATCGCACCCAGGAGGTCGGCGGTTCGAATCCGCCTAGCTCCATCGGAGGATGTCCCTGCACGTGGGCATCTTCCGCTTCTGGAGCCCTTTCCAAACCGCCTCCGGAATCTGCGCTCATTTCGGGCACTAGTGCCCGAAATCGCGGCGATATGAAGGGATTACCGGCGATTCCGCCTCGCTTTAGGGACGCCGGAGCTACGGTCGGCCGGACTTAGACGAGTAAACGCAGGCGGTACAGCGCCGAGTGAGGGTGGCGAGCCACGTCGAAGGGCAGTCGGTGCGGTTGGTCCCTGTTGGCCAGCGACGCGATCCCATCCTGGCCAGCTAAGTCTAAGCCTTAGCGCTCAGCCCGGTCCCCTCTCACGGCGCAGAAAATCGCCTGCGACGATGTCGCCTTGTCTTGATCGCAAGCAATATGAGCCTAATTACAAAAACGATTCAAGGAACGACACGGCATCGTTTGGGAGAGAAAAATTGGCCGTGATCCGATCGTCGTTGTCGTATCGGACGATCACCTCGAATCGCACAAAGGGGCCAGCCGATGGCTCATTGCTCCGCTCGGTGATGAACCGGATTGCATCCTTGACGGTTCGGCAATCAGTGGTCGTACCGTAGAGCGGAAGCACGGACACGCTGTCTATGCGGCGCAACACGGTGCCTCCCAGGCTAGCCATGAACTCCGCGAGATCGTCGTGGATGGCTGCACGAAGAGCCAGCCCGACGCCTTGCAGGTCTGCGGCGGACAGCGCTTCCCATTTGTCGATCTGGCTCCTGAGAGAGCTATCGCTGGTCGACTCCTCGTAGAAGACATCGATGCCCCGAGCCCCAAACACGTCAATAACCGTGTCGTAAGGAACATGAAGAATCGAGAAACCATTTGACGCAAGCTGGTTTAGAGATCCCTTGGTCCATACGCCAGCCAAAACCACCCCCGCGAAAGGTCGTGCATGTGCCCACGTCGCGAGTAGCGGCAAGATTGCACCCTGGATCTCCTGCGCCTTGTTACGACTGTGCTTCGTGTATCTGCGCCATGCGGTCTCGATAAAGGCGACGGGGATGCCACGCTCCTGGTTGCTGCCTCCCCGCTCAAGTACGTGATCAAGATCATGCGTGTTCCCGAGGTCGTCCTTCCAAGTCACCTTCTTGCCCGGTCGGGCCGGCCTTGGTCCGCGAGCATCTAGATAAAGGCCGTGCTCGTCCGCGAACTCCTGCAATGGAGGGCTGATGGCAAGCTCCAGCGTGTCTCCAATGATCTGACCTAGCCGATGCCCTGGTGCTTGTGCCATTAGCCACGCACCGTAAGCACGCCCTCTTGGAGTGGCACGCGGTGCTTGCGGTTGCGCCACTTTGTATTTCGGTCCCGAAGCTTGACGAAGCGCCAGTCTGAAAAGCCAGCATTGATTGCGAGGTCACCCAACCAACGCTCGACGGGAACATGCACCCCATAGGGAGCTGAATCACCAACCATGAAGTGCACCGTCGAACCACGGCGACAAACTCTCCTTAGAGCTATCCAGGTTCGGGAGAGATCATGAAAATAGGCTGCGACCATCGTGTGATAGGCCTTCCGGCCGCCCCGACTCTCGCGCTCTATCGCGAGCCGTTGGTAGACATCCAAGAGTTCGCTGCGAATGGGCGTCAGCTCGGGTGCCTCTAATGCCTCCGCCGGATCGTAGCCCCCCATGTGCTGCGAGCACGAACGAATCAGGTGGGTTCGTACGCTCTCCTGCAAGTCCCCCCAGCGTTCTATTTCACCAAGAAAGGTCATCTCCACCCGGGTTGCATCTGCATAGTCAAAATTGTTTGGGTACGGAGGAGAGGTGATCACCAAATCAATTGAGTCATCATCGACGTTTCCTGCTGTCCGGGCGTCTTCAGAAGAAAGGCTCGCCGCGGCCGCATCTAGTGGCATCGCCCTCATATCCTGAGCCATCATTCTGACCTGAGCCTCAAAAGCAGCCATAGGCTCCGCCACCCTCGACTTCGACTTGTTGGGCAAGACGTACTGCCACTGTGCCGTGCCGACGGGCGAGCATGGGCGCAAGACAGCGAGTAGCGCTAGCCAGAGCAACTCGTCCACTCCATCGTCCATCTGAACTGCGTCGATTGAGTCTCGAAGTCCCACAAGCGTCGCGAGCGTCGCTGGAGGAAAAATCTTGGTTAGGAGTACAGGGGGATCACTCCAAACTCGAGGGCTTGCGGTCCGAAGGATGGCGGTCGCCCGCTGCTCTAGCTCCTCTGGGTCGGAGTTCCATGACAGCTTTGCCTGGCAGATTCGTCGAACGAGCGGATGGGTCTCAAGGCCGATCGACTCAGCGCCTTTCACTTGTGCCGCTATCAGCGTGGTCCCAGAGCCAACGAAGGGATCGAAGACCCGAGGCTTGTCCCCCGCATCGGATGCCACGATTGCTTCGGCCCATGCTGCCGAGAATCCAGCGGAATAGCGAAACCATCGATGGACGGGCAAGCGCATATTGGACGTGAAGACGCTGCTTCCAAGAGCTGGTGGATCAAGAAGCGAGGGAGAAGTCTGATTAGAAATCGCTGCGGGCATTGAGCGATCCTATGCAGCCACGCGGCGCCCCCACCGATAACGGAGCGCGAGACGGCACGAGGACAGGATCGAATCGGCTCGATCTGCGTGCCACTCGTCAGTCGACGCCCTCTACGTTGAAGCGTGGTCTCCGCTTGTGTGCGCCTGTGACCCCGCTTCGTTGCCGAGGGTAGGCGCCACTGCGGAGGCCCGAGCGTGCTCTGGAAACGGTTTCACGTCTGATCTTTGGGGAATCGGGAGGGCTGTGGTCCAACGGCCGATCATTCGTGGACTGCTGCTGACCTCAACCTCAATCACAGCCGCTTGCTCAAATGGGCGGAGCGCTCATTCTAGCCACTGGTGGGTGAATGGCGGCGATTCGAAGGCGTCAGTCTGGCGTCTATCCCGGGCTTGAATCGAAGGGCAGCAGAACTCCGCCCAGCCTGGTTTATGGCATAAGCGTCGAGCGTGAGTGCGAGATCAGGTGCGGCCCGAGCCCGAAGGCGGGTTCAGCGTGTTGTCCCCGAGTTGCCGAGCGTCTTCACCAGGGGAGGCGGTCCAAGGAGCGGCGGATATGTCATGAAGGCCATTGAGATCACTGCGAAGTGATGCTCGAAGACGGCTTCCCCATGCCAAACAGCTATTCACTTCTGCCGGAGGTTCACGTTGAGGGCACCGCATGAGCAGCGTAGCGCCTCCTCATTGCCGGGCGTCCCGCTGACGTAGATCCATGACTCGCACTCCGCGCTGCTGCAAGTGAACAGGTCCACGAACTGTTTGCAAGTCTCGACAACAGGGTCAAAGTCGGCCCTCGTCATCGTCGCCCAGTCATTGTTGTGAACCAGGGCATTAATCGCCCAGTTCTCGTCGCCTTGGGCCTGTATCGCCTGCGTTCGATCAGCCTTGAGCGATTCGACTTGCTGCTCGGCAACCTCGTTACTCCACGAGTTCGCGGAGCTCGCTGCCTTCTTCAAGAGTTCGCCATGCCGACCTTTGACCGCATTGAAGAGTGCGCCGAGGTCATGGCTATTATCGGGCCTGTACACCACTCGAGCCTGCAACGACTCGGCGATGTCTGCCATCGAGGCCTCTAGATTCCTTCGCAATTTGTGGGCCGCGCTGGGAACGTCGTCACGATCCAGGTCTGATTCGATCTGTTTCCAGAAGTCCCCAGCCGAGCCGTACAATGGCCCGCCCTCTACGCTCCAGCCGTGGAACCGCACCAAGGACTGGCGATCTATCAGTCCAGACGATTGCATCTGTCGCGCCCAAACCTCGTCGTGGGTCGTAATGATGAACTGAACCCCTGGAAAGACTTCCTTCAGCAGGTTGCAGAACTGACGGCGATGATTGGTGTCGACCGACGTCACCACGTCGTCTAGGACGGCGACCCGAAAGTCCTCACCCAGCACCTGATCGATCAATGCAAGATAAAGGCATACTCCCATTCCGTCCTGGTGACCCTCACTGTGGTACGCCATAGGTGGGAACATGCCCAAGCCGTAGAAGTCGACCTCCAGGTCCAATTTCCCCGCTGAAGGTGCGAGTCCCGCCGTGAAGGCCGCCTCGTCGTCAGCGTTGATCTGTCGGTAGTAGTCGCTGAAATTGCTCTCGACAGAGTCGTACAGCTTGGTGAGAGCGCTATCGGCGACCTCGTTGTATGCCTGATATACAGCGTCTGCAGTCGTCCGCGCCGCCGTGGCCTTAGCTTTCGAAGCGCGCGCTTGTCGAAGTTGTGACCATCTCTCTTCGGCGATCGTTAGTGCAATCCGCGCATCCTCGGCGGTGCTTTGATCCGGCAGGGCCTCTATGTCCACCCGGAGCTCAGAGAGCGTGCTCGTCAGCGTAGTTGGCGTGCCAAGTGGATTCGTCTCTAGGCGGGAACCCACCTGAGCAAGCGTCTCCAGACTGCCGAGATTGGCCTCGAAGGCAGCCAGGTCATTCGACCACTCGAGCAATGCGGCATGGTCCCCGCCGCGCCCGACGGTTACGGAATGCGGCTGCGCCGTTTGTATGAGACCGCGAAGTCGTTGCAACTCTTCCGCGACTTCCTCCGCTGACTTTCGAATTCTCCCCTCAAGAGTCGCAGCAGCTTCCGAACGAGCTAGCTTGCCCTCAAGATGAGCACGGAGTTCAGAGACGTCCTGCCAGGTTTGATCGCAGAGCGGACAGACAGCGTTGGCGACCAAAGGCAGACCGACTTCGACGAGGTGTCGATGCTTGAGTGCATCCAGGATCGTCGGATCGGCCTTTAGGAGATCGAGGGCCGCCGCTAGCTCGGCAGCAGCCGCGGAGAGATTTGGGTGCTCCGCAATAAATGCGGCGAGCGCGTCGACATCTCGGAGCGCCGACAGCTTGTCGTAGCCCCTTCCCCCTGGGGCTCCTTGGACCCCCGTAGCGAGTTTCGTGTCCGCGATCACCGCCTCCAGCAGATCGAGCCCGAGCGTGGCACGGTACCCATTGATCACGCCGCAGATCTCCTCAGACAACAACTCGGTCAGGTCCAAGTGACGTCGAACCGCGTCCTCAGCATTCTTTACCGCCGTCCCGGTGCCTTTCAGCTCTGATGAGGTTTTAGACAGCGCGCTTTTAAGGAGGCGGCGCGTTTCGTCGATCCGCTCCAGTTTCAGTAGCGCCTGGACCTCTTGCGCACGCTTTCCTGGCTCCGCATTGACGTATTTGACGACCTCGCGCCGTGAGAGCGTCAACTCAGGGTGCAGAGACGCCCATGTGACCGCCTCAAGTAGCTCTGGGGTCTCTGGCTCCAGCGTAAATTGACCAGGCGTCTTGACGCATCGACTGAGGGTCCCGGTCTGACCGTTCACCGCATGGCGAATCGTAAGCGTCACTTTCGCCGCTGCCGGATCATCCCGACGGTGGACGTGTGGCCCGTGCTTGGCCAAGCTGACACCACCAGTACCCTCGCCGCTAAGCCGGGACACGTTGCCCGTGAGCGCAAAGTCGATCGCGTCAACGACGCCGCTCTTTCCCGATCCGTTGGGACCGAGTATTACAACGGACCTGCAATCGGGACTCAGGTCCAGTTCACGGATTCCTCGGAACTCATCGATGCGAATCGCCAGCAGCTGGATCATGCGATTGGATCTCCGCTGCCCTCGCGATACATCTCGGCTATCTCGTCGGCCTTCGGGAGTTTTTCCTTAGCTAGCGCACTACTGAGCTTCTCCGCGACTAGTACTGGTACGGCGTCGGAGATCTTCAATCGCTCCAGAAACGCCTCGATAACATCAGCTTCAATCCCTGCCATGTCTCTCTTCTCCGACTACTACCGGAGGTGTACGGAGGGATAGGGATTCAGGCGTCGAGGCGTTAACGTCTGTGGAGATCCTGGCACAAGACCGATCCCTTGAATGTGGTCGTGGCGTAGTCCCATCTCCACTTCGCTCACCCCGACCCCCTGACTCATCGCGTGCAGTTATTCGGCAGAGTCGGGAGTTATACCGCGTCCTTTTTCATAGAGGCTCTCGATATTTCCCAAACTGCGGCTTTCGCCCTAGGAGTGCGGACACCGCTCGCCCCGGCCTCGTTCTTCAGGCGCTGCTCGAGCGCGGTGCGGAACGCCTCTGCCCTTTCGTATCCCACGATCGGCCATCCATCTCGGCAGCATGGCGGATGAGTTCGGCGACGCGGCCTCCACGCCGATCGGTTCGGGAGAGAAGCGAGCGACGGGTCACCAGGCCTCTGTTCAGCGCTTGGCGCACGGCCATCTCGATCTGCTCGGGGGCCGTCCCGGCGGTGGCCGCGTCGAGGATCGACCGCACCGGGTCAGTAACGCGGATGCCTTCGCGAGACACGACTTCGGGCGGCTCGAGGGCCTTCGTCGTCGTGTGCAGGGTTACACCCTGAAGCCGCCTGATACCACGGTCGTCGCGAGCGACTAGGAGATGAATGCTGTTCGGGATCACATCCGAGAGTTCGTGAAGGTCGACCGCGCTCTCGTGTCAGACGACGGCTCGCTCGGCACCGACCGAAAGCCACTTCTCCCGCACCTCCTCGTGGGGAGAGCCAGGGTAGCCACGCAGGCGGTACAGGCCGCGACGAATGTGCTCGTAGCGCCCGGAGCGAACCTGGTGGGCAAGCAGCTGCGGACTGAAGCCCGGCTTCCCGCGCCTGCCGCGAAGTGAAGTAGCCGTCCTGGCCGTAGGAGACTTGGTTCAGGGCGATCGCGTCAAGAGGCTGAGCGTCAGATATAGATAAAGGATAGCTATATCTTTCTGCGACATTCGTAGGCGTCGGTCCTTTCCAACCGCCCTGCGCAAATTTCGGGCACTTCTCGCCAGGAGTGCCCGACTCCCTGCATATCGCCGCATATCCCTGCGTATCGGCTGCGAAATGCCGGCGCGCCGAGTGGTCGCGGAGTACGGCTAATTCCCTGCTAATCGCGGACTTCTGAAGCTACCGCTCCGATTTCGCCCCGTTGGATCGCACCCAGGAGGTCGCCGGTTCGAGTCCGGCTAGCTCCATCAGCAAAAGTCCCTGCACGTCGGGGGCTTCTGCCTTTAGGGCATCCCCCACAACCCCCTGCATCGACCTCCATCCCAGCCACTAGTAGTGGCTGAAACCGCGCGGATAGCCACGGATAGCGGTCGATTCACCCCGATTTTCACTGTCTTTATCAACCTAATGAAGCTACGTTCGGCGGGGCGAATTAAGTGCCCCTGGCGGCGCGCTAACGCCACAGGGCTTGCATCGAAGCCGTAACTTCGATGCAAGCGAAACGGTTCTCGCCATAGCCTCTGAGGGCAGCATCCCGGCGGCTCTTCGATGCCGAAGTGCTGCGGAGCTGAGCCTGGCGCTCAGTAGATCGGCTTTGGCCGCAGTCGCAGGTTGCGGACGATCGCTTCCATGCCCTTAAAGGAGCCGTAGGGGTTGGCGGTTTCGATGAAGAGTGGGAAGGAGTCGACGGAGGGAGGGGAGGGAGGGTTGTTGGAGACGGCATTGACGAGGATCACCAGATCACCGATGTAGACGCGGGCGATGAAGGCATTGGGCGGTTGGTCCGGGCATGGCCGGTAGTTCCTCGCGTAACCACCATAGATAGTCGCGTAGCCGCTAGGGAGTTCGATCGTCTTCGCCTTCGTACAGGGCCAAGAGGCGATGGTGCGGGCTGCCGGAGTGCCCGCGTACTGAGGCCAGGTCGCAACAGTCCAGGTGTCGAGCCAGATTCGTTCGTAGCCGAGGTACAGCAGCGCTCCAGGTGTTTCTTCGTCGGATCCGTCGGAGGCGTAGGAACCGTAGAGGCGATCGCTCCGAAGGCCGTGGCCGGGCCAGAAGTTGCGTCCCAGCCAGTAGACGGGTGTCTCGAGGGCCGGGTCGTCGAGCGCGACTTCGCCGTCGAACCTTTCGGAGGGCGTGTAGCGAGTTGGCGTCCGGATGTGGGCCTGCTGGCGCCGCGCAACCTCGATGGCTGCCCGGTCGTTTTCATCGGACGACTCGCCGACCGCCATCACGACGGCCAGCGTGTTCCCCGAACGCCAGACGAGGAACGACGTGGCGCGGCCGACTTTGCGGAAGAACGGATAGAAGCGAGGTTGGTCGTTGGCGTGAAACAGCGTGGTCGCAGAGCCGACCTTCTCCGGCGTGGCGATCGCTTGCGGTGGATGGTCGTGCATCAGCTGGCCGAGCAGCTCCGGCACGACGTGCCAAGCGGCGTTGGCTGCCTTGCCACTGTTCATCCTGAGCACACCCGAGCCCGCCAGCACAGGCCCCGAGGGCTGGGCCGGCACAGTGAAGAGGCGGTAATAGGCCGCGGCGCATCCCTTGGGGCGAAAGCGGATGATGAACCTCGCGAGCGCTGGCGGAGTTTCGTGCGAATGGTGTAGCCGCGAGCAGAAGGTCCTTTCGCCCAGCTCCTCCTGCAATTCGACGTTGAGGTATCCCGGGGGGAGGTCATGCAGGCGCAGGATCAGGTCCGGCTGGATCGCTTGGCGCGGAGTCGCGATCGCGGTGTGCAGAGCGCCCAGTGAGACGAGAAGGCCCACACACGGGATCGCGCTTAGAAGCAGCGCCCGCCTGCGTACTCTTCCCCCTACCCCAGCCACTGCCGCGAGTATATGCTCGCACCCGCTTCGTTACTTCATCGAGGAGCGGCTCAAGCGGGACCTGGCTCGGCGCCTGGGTCAGGCTTCAACACAGAGGCGCATGGATACCTGCGTACCGGGCACGTAGGCATACGAGCAGGCGATCCCGACGGGGTTAGGGAATTGAAGCCGATGTGCTCGAAGCGCCGATCTCCTGGGGCAAATTCGCGAGGGAGCATTTGGGGCGCGCAAGACGTATTAGAAGTGGATGACCGAATCGAGTGAATTGCCGTGCGCGGTCTCGCCAGAGGTGCGCGGCGGGCGTGCCGGGCGATCTGACGGCGATCTCGTGCGTGCGGTCAGGAATGGTTCCTGCGCCGCGGCCGAGGAACTGGTCACCCGCCACTGGGACGGCGCCTACCGCATCGCCTTCGCGATCCTCGGCGACCCTCACTTCGCCGAGGACGTGACCCAGGAGGTAATGGTGTCGATGCTCGCCAAGCTCGGCCGCTTCGATTCGCGACGGGAGTTCGGGCCGTGGCTACACCGGATCGTGAGCAACCGGGCCCTCGACTGGGCGAGGTCGCGAGCCCGCCGCGAGGCCCTCCCACGCTTCGTGGCGCCACCTGTGAGTGAGTCCGGCAGCGACCCCGATCTGAGCGAAGCGTTGGCGGCGCTGCCGCCGGATCAGCGAACCGTCGTCGTGCTTCGCCATCTCGGCGGCTACGGCACCAACGAGATCGCACGGATGCTCGGGCTCCGTCGTGGCACCGTCGGCTCGCGCCTGCGGCGGGGCCTTGACCAACTTCGAAACGAGTTGGAGGACGACAGATGAATGACGCAGCGTTGATCGCCCGCCTCGCCGCCTTCGAGGCGCCGGCTACCGGGGAGGCGCGCCAGCGGGCCGTCGAGGCGGTTCCGGCACGAATCCGCCGAGCCCGTCTGCCGGCCGAGATCGAGGCCGGTCGGCGTTCAGCCCCCAAACGCAGAGGCAAATCCGAGCTGCCCCGGCGAGGGCTCGCGATCATCCTCGGCGGCATCGGCCTGGCTGCGGTCGTCGCAATCGTCGTCTTGTTCGCCGCCGGCAGCGCCGACCAGCCCTCCAAGGCCTATGGCGCCGAAGTCATCCGCTTCGCCGAATCGACGCCGCTGCTGCTGCTGGAAGGCCCTGGCTGGCGGGTCGAGAACGTCACCGAGGAAGAGCGGCGCGAAGGCATCGAAGGGAGGATGGAATTCGTCACCGGCAAGCCGATCCAGTACGAATCGATGGAAATCACCGGCGATGACGAAACCGGTCAGTACGAGACCGGGATGGCGCCCGCCGCGGTGCGCCAGCGCAAAGTCGAACTCGTCTGGCGCCGCGGCAGTCTTGGGGAAGCCCTCACATTCGCCCATCGGAGGCTTCACGCCCATGGCCAGCGCTGGGTCGAGCTGCCCGTCCTGGGGACCACCGCCTACGTCGACACGCGCGACGAAGTCTTCGTCAACCAGGGCGGCCCCAACGACCGCCAGATGACGGCGTACTGGACCGAAGACGGCTACCTGCTTGAACTGAGAGCCGCTGTCCGAGACCAGGCCGGCTTGGAAGAACGGCTCGGCTGGCTGACCAAGGTCGATTCGCAGACCTGGCTCGACGCGATGCCGGCGAAGGTCGTCAAAGCCGCCGACCACAAGGCCGCGGTCCGTGAGATGTTGAAGGGGATCCCGGTGCCCAGCACCTTCAGGCCCTCGCGGATCCCCGACCCCGGCCTGACCACCGACCGCGACCAGGTGGCCGCCACGGTCACGAACACCGTTTCCTGCCTCTGGTTCAGGCAGTGGGGGGAGGCGCGCCGGAGCGGCGACCACGCAGCGGAACTCGAAGCCGAGAAGGCGATGGCGACCTCCAGGCACTGGCCGATCCTGCTGGAGATGGCGAGCGAAGGTGGACGTCCCTTCGTCTGGGAACTGGCGGAGGCGATGCCGGGCGGGTACTGGGATTGGCACGCTCACCGGCGGTCACTTCTGGCGCATGCCGAAGGCCTGGCCTGCGCCCGCCTCGGGTTGCCGCTGCTGCCGCGGAAGATGAAGCTCCAGCGCGAGCGCGGTGTCCCGTTGCCGCCGCGGTAGGTAAGGCGCCGAGCGACCTGGAATGGACCAAGGGACGCCACCCAGCATCCCTACCTGGGCCGCGCTGGATATTTCGGCCACTGGGGGCTACGAGCGGCTTTTATTGGACGTAATCGGCCGTCATCCACGGCTATACAGAGCTGAGGCCACTTTGCAAAGGGGGTGCGCGGCAGCCATCACGTCCTTCGCCGCTTGAGCATTCCCGACGCGATCCCGGTGCCTGCCTCAGAGCGATTCCAGTTGCTGGAGGGCGAGGGGCTCGAGGTTGATCGGGGACTAGCCGGACTGCCCGACCTCGTACACCGCCGCCAGATCCTCATCGGGGTGGTCCTCATTGGCCGCCAGGAAGCGCTCGTAGGTCGCGTCCAGCAGTGGCATCGGGGCTTTCGAGCTCTGCTCGACCTCCCGCACCAGCTCCAGGTCCTTGAGGGCAAGGCGCACGGGGAAGCCGACGGGGTAGTCGTGGGCGCGCATCTCGCCCAGCTTCAGAAGGCCATAGGCCGAGCCCAGCGGACCTCCGTCGAGCAGCTCGACGAACTTCTGCTGGTCCAGCCCCATCGCCTCGCAGAGGTGCATCGACTCTGCGAGAGCCGCGGTCATGGCGATCATCCAGTGGTTGGCGGCCATCTTCAGTCGCGAGCCCATCCCGGCCTCCCCGACCCAGAGGACCCGCGAGCCCAGCGCTTCGAAGACTGGCTCGACCGGCGCGCGCGCCGAGTCAGGCCCGGAGGCGAGAATGGTCAGTTCGCCCTCCTCCGCCGGGTGGGTGCTGCCGGAGACGGGCGCGTCGACAAGCGTCACGTCGTGTGCCCGAGCCACCTCGACGAGCTGATCGGCCTCGCTCGCCCCGACGCTGCTCATCTGCAACCAGATCGTCTCCTCTGGCCAGGCCTTGAGCAACGGCTCGACGACGTCGAGAACGATCGGCGCCGTCGGCAGCATCGTGATCACGACATCGGCCCCGCGCACGACCTCGGCCGGCTCATCCCCCCGCTTGGCGCCACGCTCCTCGACAGCAGTGACCTGCTCGGGGTTGCGGTCCCAGGCGACGACCTCGATGCCCTGGTCGAGGAGGCGATGGGCCATAGCCGATCCCATCAGGCCAACCCCGAGCAAACCTACGCGGACCTTCTGCTTGTCAGCATGGGTGTTCACTCGGTGCCTCCATCATCTTCCGGCCGACCTGATCGGTCAAGCAATCCAAGGAGTGTGTCGTCGCAAAGCGTAGGATCGAGGAGACGGAGGTGGAGCAGCGATGACCTACACGGCGTCTCCCGATCGCTACGAAGGAAAGATGCAGTACCGCCGGACGGGCCGTTCAGGCCTCGACCTTCCCGTTCTCTCGCTGGGCTACTGGCACAACTTCGGCGACGACCGTCCCTTCGAGGTCCAGCGCGCGATCTCGCGGCGTGCATTCGACCTGGGGATCACCCATCACGACCTGGCGAATAACTACGGGCCTCCGTATGGGTCCGCGGAGATTAACTTCGGCCGACTTATGCGGGAGGACCTCAGGCCCTACCGCGACGAGATGGTGATCTCGACCAAGGCGGGCTGGGACATGTGGCCCGGCCCCTACGGGCAGGGCGGCGGCTCGCGCAAGTACCTGCTCTCCTCGCTCGACCAGTCGCTGGGGCGGATGGGCCTCGACTACGTCGACATCTTCTATTCCCACCGCCTGGACGGCTCGACGCCGCTGGAGGAGACGATGGGCGCGCTCGACGCGGCCGTGCGCCAGGGCAAGGCGCTCTACGTCGGCGTCTCCTCCTACGACGCCGAGCGCACGCGGCAGGCAGCGGCGATCCTGCGCGACCTCGGGACCCCCCTGCTGATTCACCAGCCGTCCTACTCGATGCTGAATCGCTGGATCGAGACGGACGGTCTTCTCGACGCGGCCGCCGAGCTCGGAATTGGGGCGATCGGCTTCACGGCCCTGGCCCAGGGCCTGCTCACGGATCGCTACCTGAACGGCGTACCCGAGGACTCTCGCGCTGCGCGGGACCCCGAATTCGACAAGTCCTGGCTCAACGACGAGATGATCGCCAGGCTGCGGGCGCTGAACGAGATCGCGTCGCGTCGTGGCCAGACCCTCGCCCAACTTGCCTTGGCCTGGGCGCTTCGGGACGAGCGCGTGACCTCACTCGTGATCGGCGCCTCCTCGGTGGACCAGCTCGAGCAGAACGTCGCCGCCCTGGACAACCTCTCGCTTTCGGCGGAGGAGCTGGCGGAGATCGATCGGCACGTCACCGCCGACGGAAGCGTCGATCTCTGGCGGCAAGCGCGGGAAGGCGCTTTGTAGCGATGCCAGCGATGGCGTCTCCTGACCCGTGGCCGTCCGTTTCCTACGAGGACTGGAGCAAGACCTGCGACACGCTTCACGCGCATACGCAGGTGCTGGGCAAGATCGCCGCGAAGCTGGCACCGCCTGAGCCACAGCTCCAGCACGCGGCGCTGCGGCTGACCGCGCGCGGCTGGGAGACGGCGCCGCTGCCGGCGGCGGACGGCTCGGGGGCGCTGGTCGTGGCACTGGATCTGCACAGCCATGAGGCGGTCGCCGAGCACAGCGACGGGCGGGCTCGGCGGTTGGCGCTGACCCCGCACCGCGCCGTCGGCGAGGTGACCCGGGAGCTGCTGGCGGCGGTGAGTGACCTGGCCGGCACGGTCGAGATCGACCCGACGCCGCAGGAGGTGACCTGGACCATCCCGCTGGACGAGGACACCGAGCACGCGACCTACGAGCCCGACGAGGTCGCCGCCTACTTCGCCGCCGCGACCCAGGCAGCCCTCGTGCTCGCCGCCTTTCGCGCTCCCTACCGCGGCCGCTCGAGCCCGGTCAACGCTTGGTGGGGCTCCTTCGACCTCGCCGTCAGCCTCTTCTCCGGCCTCTCCGTCGAACCGCCCTCAGACGACTTCATAATGCGCAACGCCGGGGACGTTCAGCAGGTCGAGGTGGGTTGGTGGCCAGGCGATGGCCGCTACGGCAAAGCGGCGTTCTTCGCCTATGCGCATCCCGCCCCAAACGGCTTCGGCGAGGCCACTCTCGATCCGGAGGCGGCCCGCTGGGACGACGGGCTAGCGGAGTACGTGCTCGACTGGGACGACGTCCGCGCCGCTCCCGATCCGCACGCCTACGCGCTCGGATTCGCCCGCTCGGCGTTCCAACACGCCTGCCTCGTCTGCGCCTGGGACGAGACGCTCGCCGCGAGCGCCGAAGGAACGCCGCCACCGGTCGTATAGATCACCCTGGTCCCAACCCCGCGTGCCTCGGCTACCCGATCACGCACCTGAGGTGCGACCGCGGCGCCATCCCGGCTGCA
Organism: Solirubrobacterales bacterium; assembly: GCA_033856275.1. GTDB lineage: Bacteria > Actinomycetota > Thermoleophilia > Solirubrobacterales > 70-9 > VRUE01. Next base: position 87,584 of record JAWVFJ010000051.1, on the reverse strand, counting down.
ACGTTGGGTGATTTCCGGACATATACAGGCAGTGAGCCCGGTCACCACTCCTGGGGAGTCGCTCTCGCGCCAGTTCGCCGAGGCGCGCTTCCGCAAGCTCTACGCCGACCACGGCCGCGAGATCCTCGCCTACGCGCTGCGCCGGGTCGACGACCCTGAGGACGCCGCCGACCTTCTCGCCGACACCTTTCTGGTCGCCTGGCGACGCTCCGCCGACATCCCCGCCGGGCCGCAGGCTCGACTCTGGCTCTATGGGGTCGCCCGCCGCACTCTCGCCAACCATCGGCGTGGCGAGCTCCGGCGCGCCCGGCTCAATGAGCGGCTTCGCGCCGAACTGGTCGACGCAATCAGCGACTGGGCGCCACCCGATGACGGTGCGTGCGAGGCGATCGCCGCGCTCGGCCGCCTCGATCCCCGTGACCGCGAGCTGCTCCGTCTAACCGCATGGGAGGAGCTCAGCCCGCGCCAGGCGGCGACCGTTCTCGGCCTCTCCGCAGTCGCTGCCCGCAGCCGCCTCCACCGTGCCCGACGCCGCCTTCGACGAGAGCTAGAGAGCTCAGGTCCCGACCTGCAGCGACAGGGAACCTCAAACCCAAGGAGGAACGATGAAGCTCAGTGACACGACCACCGCGCTTCACGCGGTGAATCCGATCGAGGGCAACACCATTGCTGGGCTGTCGCTGGCGGCCAGCGAGGAGGAGCTCCTCTCCGCGCTCGTCGGCGAAGCCGAGCCCACCGCTGCGACTTCCCAGCACCGCCCCCGAACTCGCCATTACCGCCGCTACGGTTCCGTCCTGGCCGCTGCCTGCGCACTTGCGGCCGCCTTCCTGATCTTCGGCAGTGGGGGAAGCGGCCCGACTCCCCAGCCCGCCTTTGCCGCGGCTGCGGTCAGGGTCGCGGAAGCCAACCCGCGTCTCTTGGTCACCGCACCTGGCTGGTCGATAAAGCACGCCTATGGTTTCGAAGTCGACAGCGGCTCGACGATCTTCGGCAACGGCACCTACCACTTCACCTTCAATTGGTACCCCGCTCGTTTCTACCGCAGCTATCTCCGCGAGCGTGAGCACCGCAGCACCGCTGTCCACTCGGCCGTCCTCGGACACAGGGCGACGACCGTCCACTATCCGACCCCCGCCAACGAACCCGGCGCCAACTACGAGACGCTCTTCTCCCCTTGGGGCGAGGTGGCAATAGCGCTCCGCGGCTCAGTGGCCAGTAAGCGGGAATACCAAGGGATTGTGAATTCGCTGCGCCGGGTCGACGTCAACGCATGGCTCGACGCAATGCCCCCCGAGGTCGTCAAACCCGATGCGCTTGATACCACCGTCAAGCAGATGCTGCGCGGCGTCCCAATGCCGCCAAACTTCGACGCGAGCACTCTTCCCAATGGCTCGCTGGTCACCGATCGCTACAGGCTTGGAACTGCCGTGACCGGAGCCGTGACCTGCGGCTGGCTCGAAGACTGGGTGGCAGCGGCGCGCAAGCACGACCTGACCAGCGCCCAGGAAGCAGCCCGCGGCCTAGGTAGCGCCCGCAACTGGCCTGTCCTGTTGGCGATGGTCCGGGAAAAGGGTTGGGAGGGAGATGAGCTGCCGGTGAACGGCAACGGCTGGGCTTCGACGATCCTCGAAGTCGCTCGAGAAATCGGGAAGGGGCGCCTGAGCCAGGGCAGTGGCAGGTACAGGGTCGCTGCGGACGGCCGATTCGTCGAAGAAGGCCCCGGCTGGTCGATTCGGTTCGGTTGCAAGAGCCACTACCGACGAGAGCGCAAAATGCCCAAGAACGCAGGTGAAATCAATCGCCTCGATCCGGTCCTCACCCTCACTGGATAGACGGACGGCTCGCTCGTCCCACTCGAGTCCCTTTGGAGCGCGCCGATGCGGCACGTACTGTCGCGCCTTCAGGGCACTTCCAACCGGTTCGCGAAGGCTTGGTAGTCGCGACACGGCTCCCCCCGCAGGCCCGGGCACGGGGGAAGGGCGGTCGGCACGCTCAGCCCGGGCACGACGGGCAGCAGGAGGTTCGACGGCGTGTCCCCGCCATAGGCAATCGCGACCTGTGCCGCGCCTTCCGGTTCGGTTTGATCGAAGGCCCAGATCGGCTGGGTGCCGTTCGGCGCGGCGATCGTCACCCGGATCCGCGAGCCGGCTCGATAGGCGTGGCCCTCGTAGTAGAGCGGGATCGTGACCGGCACGAACTGATCGGCCGGAAGCGGGGAGACGTCGGATTCCCGCAGGCTCAGCACCGGCTCGAGCGGGGTGCTCTTCTCCGGGTCCAGCTTGCGCTCGTTGCCTCGCACCCAGCCGTTCTGGACGAAGGTCTCCTTGCCGTCGGGCCTCACCTCGCTGATCGTCGCCTGGAGGTCGACGTTGGGGCTCGAGGAGCGGACCCAGACGTTCACGGCGCCGGCGCCGATCACCGTCGTGTTTGCGCTCAGCGGAGCGGTGAGGTAGGAGACGGCGCTTCCCGGCGGGCTCTGCGCCCATTCGTATTTGGGTGTGGCCGTCCACAGACCACCGGAGCCGGCGCCGGTGTCGCCGCTGAAATCGGTCCTGGGCAGGGCGTGGGCGTCCCAGGTGAATTCATCGGCATTCGAGCCTGCGGGGGAACTGCTGCTCAGACTGCCGCCGGGCGAGAGGTACCAGGCTCTGGCTTCGGTGCCGGGCGCCGGGAACTCGTCGAAGGATTTCTCGAAGCCGGGGTAGGGCCGGCCCGCTGAGAGTCCGCCGGCACCGTTGTCGAAGAGGACGCGGACCTGCTTCAGGTTTTCGAAGGCTTTGAGCGCCAAGCCATAGGTCGGCTGCAGCTGGACGGGATCGAGCGGAAGCGTGACTCCGGGTATGCCCATCGCTTCCTGGTAGATCAGCGGCGCGGCCGCATGGATTGCCGCCGAGGCGAGGATCGGCGGCCGTTTCGCGACGTAGAGCTGGAGGAAGTCGTACCAGCGGTTGAACGTCGCCGGGTCGAGCGAGTCGACGTGCGTGCCGTTGGTGAAGGTGAACCACTTCCGTCGCGTGCCGGTGAAGTGCTCGGCGAGGGTCGGGCAGTGCCCGCCGGTCTGCTCGTCGGTCCACTGGCAGGCCATGAAGGTCGGCACGTCGATCTTGTCGACGAAGGTGATCGGCGCCAGCGGATCGGCGACCTCGGGCTTGTAGTGGCTGTTTTCTTCGATCTTCTGGAGTAGATCCACCGCCTCGGGGTGCAGGGCCTGGTTGGCTGCGCAGGTCTGATCGCCTTCCTGAATGCGCTTGTAGGCCCATTCCTGGCCCGTGCTGGGAGACGCCGCTTCGGCGTCGTGGACCCGCTCTTCGGCCCATTCGACCGCGAATCCGGTGTTGAGGACGCCGCCCGGATAGAGGGTCGCCTGGGTGCTGTCGATCACCGACAGTGGTGAGATCGCGGCCAGGTTGGGGGGCTGGGTGGCGGCGGTGAAGAGCTGGCTGATGCCGCCGTAGGAGATTCCCATCATCCCGACCTTGTGGTTCAGGGCCCAGGGCTGGTGCGCGATCGTCTCGACGACGTCATAGCCGTCGAGGTTCTGCAGCGGCTCGAAGAAGTCGTAGGCGCCGCCGGAGCAGCCGGTACCGCGCATGTTCACGTCCACAACCGTGAAGCCCATCAGGTTGGCCAGGATCGCGATCCCGTTTTCGGGCCCGGCCGGGTTCGCGTATCCGTAGCCCGAGTACTCGATCAGGGTCGGCGTCGGGCCACTTGGCAGCGGCGGCAGTTCGACGCCCGGAAGCACGTGCGTCACGTCCTGCGGCGGATGGACGTCGATCGCTAGCTTGGCGCCGTCGCGCGTGGTCAGGTACCCATACCCGCTCGAGGGGATCGACTGGTTGTAGATGTCGGTGCTAGGTGGCGCGGGTTGGGTCGTCAGGACCTGCAGCTGAGGCGATTCCGGCCCCCCGGAAGCGAGGCCGACGCGGTAGCCATCCCCCGGCGCGACATCGCGAAAGAGGACTCCGCCGAGGTTGTTCGCGCTCCTCGTCGCGACTTCCCGACCTTCGCTGTCGTAGAGAGACACCTGGGCGCCAGGGGGGAGGCCGGTCGCATAGACCTGCTCGACACTCCCGTGAGCCTCGAATGACGGCGCGACCGTGTCGGCGCCGGCGCGGCCGGGGATCGCCAGCGCGAGCAGGGCCCCACCGAGCGCCGCCCAAAGAAGCGGCCCGCGCCAGCCTCGCCAGCAATCGAGAATCCCTTCCTTACTCAAGATTAAGTACTCATACCACGCCCTACTGCAATTTCAAACCAACGGCCAATCGGAAAGATGGCGTCGAATTCGACGAGACAGCCACGCAGGCGGACCCTCCGCCGGCGGACGAGATGAGAGGGCCCGAGGCGAGAAGCAGAGGCCGCTTAGACCTGGAACCACGCTAGCTGGCCTGCGCTTGTGGTGTGCGTCACGGGTAGCTGTGAGCGATTGCGCCAATCGGATTCGCGTAGGCGATCGGCGCCCAGCGGCGATTCGCTCTCCGCGAGCGTTGTGAGCACTCCAGCCCACGGCTCGTTGACACTGAGCGGCGACGGATCGTTCATCTACACGCCCGCTTCCGGTTACTTCGGCGGCGATCACTTCAGCTATCAGGCAGCCGACTCCTCAGGCGATTACGCAACCGCCATGGTCACCCTGACGGTCGCAGCGGCGCTGTCGGCCTCGATCTCCGGGCCGGCCGCGGGTGGCGCCTACGGGGTCGGGCAATGGGTGCCGACGACCTTCTCGTGCGGTGACGGAGCGGGCCGGCGAGCGGCGCAGACCGCGCGATCGTCCTGGAACTCGAATCTCCTCACGGACCCCGGGAACAAGGGCGAGTCCGGTGAGCCTCATGAAGCTCACTAGCAGCGGGACGGACCTCTTGACGGTACGCAGATCCTCGTTAGTCAACTCCTAGTCGTCGAGAGGCGCGGCGTCGAAGGTTGAGGGTCTGTGCTACTTTCACCTAACCGGACTAGTAGTCCGTTTAGATAGCGAAGACGCCAGCACTTCAGCAGAAAGGACCTCCGTGCCCGACATCAAGATCGCCATCGTCCTCGGCAGCACCCGCCCCGGCCGCAAGGGAAAAAGCGTCGCCGACTGGGTCGCCGACAAGGCCGCCGGGCGCACGGCAGCGGAGTACGAACTCGTCGACCTCGCGGACAACCCGCTTCCGCATATCGACGAGCCGATGCCCCCGACCCTGGGCCAGTACGCCGGCGAGCACACCAAGGCGTGGGCGGAGAAGATCGCCTCCTACGACGGCTTTGTCTTCGTCACCCCGGAGTACAACCACTCGACCTCGGGCGTACTGAAGAACGCGATCGACTACCTCTACGCCGAGTGGAACAACAAGGCCGCGGCGTTCGTCAGCTATGGCTCGCTGGGCGGCGCCCGAGCGATCGAGCACCTGCGCGGCATCACCAGCGAGCTGCAGATCGCCCACGTGCGCCAGCAGCTGAGCTTCTCGATGTTCACCGACTTCGAGGACTTCTCGGTCTTCGCTCCCGGCCCCCAGCACGACGAAGCGGCGGTCATGCTCTTCGACCAGCTCGAGTCCTGGACGCGGGCGATGAAGTCCGTCCGTGAGGGGGAGACCGTTCGTGCCTGACGGGGGAATCGCCCTCGGGCTCGACACCTTCGGCGACGTCTCCCGGGGCGCGGACGGCGTGCGCGTTTCCGAGGCCCAGGCGCTTCGCGACGTCGTCGCGGAGGGGGTGCTGGCCGAGCAGGTCGGCCTCGAGCACTTCGCCCTCGGCGAGCACCACCGCGAGGACATGCCGGCGTCGGCCCCCGACGTCGTCCTCGCGGCGATCGCGGCGAGGACCGAGCGGATCCGCATCGGCTCGGCGGTGACGGTGCTGAGCTCCGACGACCCGGTGCGGGTCTTCGAGCGCTACTCGACCCTCAACGCGATCTCGGGAGGGCGTGCCGACGTGATCCTCGGGCGCGGCTCGACGATCGAGTCGTTCCCGCTCTTCGGCTATGACCTCGACGATTACGAACTGCTCTTCGAGGAGAAGCTCGACCTCTTCGTGCGGCTGCTGGAAGGCCCGACGGTCAGCTGGAGCGGCTCGACCCGGCCGCCGCTGCGCGAGACGCGGATCGTACCCCGGCTCGAGGGCACTCTCTCCACCTGGGTCGGGGTCGGCGGCAGCCCCGATTCCGTGCGGCGCGCCGCCCGCCACGGCCTGCCGCTGATGCTGGCGATCATCGGCGGCTCCCCCGCCCGCTTCACCCCGCTGGCGCAGCTGCACCGCGACGAGCTCGAGCGGCTGGAGAAACCGCCGCGGCCGATCGGCGTGCACTCGCCGGGGCACGTCGCCGAGACCGACCGGGAGGCCCGCGACGAGTTCTGGCCCCACTACGCGGAGGTGATGGGCCGGGTCGCCGCCGAACGCGGCTTCCCCCCTCCCACCCGGCAGTCGTTTGCGCGCGAAATCGGCCCGGACGGGGCACTCTACGTCGGCGCGCCGGAGACCGTCGCCGGCAAGATCGTCGCCACCCTCGACACCCTCGGGGCCACCCGCTTCGACCTCAAGTACGGGATGGGGGACCTCCCCCACGACAGCCTGATGCGAGCCATCGAGCTGTACGGAACGCAGGTGGCGCCCCTGGTCAGGGAGATGGTGGGCCCGCAGGTCGGCACCCGCGCTGCCGCCCGTTGAGCCCGTACGATCCCGAGACGAACGGCGACGGAGTCAGGTGAGCTTTGGCGATGGACAAGCAAGGTGGTCTTCCGATCGCCGGCGAGCGGCGCGAGCGCGCCGACGCGGCGGCGAACCGGGTCCGCATCCTCGATGCGACGCGCCTAGTACTGGCCGAGCGCGGCGCTGAGGGGATCACGCTCGACGCAGTCGCTGAGCGGGCAGGGGTCGGCAAGGGGACCGTGTTCCGCCGCTTCGGCGATCGCTCCGGCCTCTTCCAAGCCCTCCTTGACGAGCACCTGCGTGTCTTCCAGGACGCCTTCATGTTCGGGCCTCCTCCACTCGGCCCTGGAGCGCCGCCGAAGGAGCGCCTCGCCGTCTTCCTCGAAGGCCTGCTCGACTTGGAGGATGGCCACCTCGAGCTGATCCTCGCCCTCGAGAGGGATCGCTGGAAAGCCCCGATCGGCGGCTACATCGTCCTCTCCCTCCACGCCGAGAACCTGATCCGGGAGATCTCGCCGAAGCTCGACGCGCCGATCCTGGCCCAGCTCCTGCTCAACGCCGTCAACGTGAACGTGGTGCGCCACCTGCGCCAGGAGGCGGGGATGAGCCTGGCGGCGATCAAGGCCTCGGCGCGGGCGCTGGCCGCCGGGCTGGCGAACGCGCGCTCCTGAGTTTCCGCCCGGTTCGCGCCAGCGTTCATGGCCCTTGGCTGGAGAGTGTTGAGTGCGAAGAGCCCTACGCAGCCCGCTGGCCGGATCGGAAGACCTCGATTCTTTTGCTCTTACTTTCGCTATAGTTATGTATAAGTGAAATGATGGAGACGGCAGCGACAGACAAGCGGCAATACCGGATGGATATCCGGGCGCGACGCTCGGAGGAGACGGCGCAGCGGATCCGCGAGGTGGCGTTGGAGCGTTTCCTATCCCGGTCCTACGACGAGGTGACGCTTGCCGAGGTCGCCGAGGCGGCCGGAGTAACCGTCCCCACCCTGATCGCGCATTTCGGCCGTAAGGAGGACCTGTTCGCGGCCGTGCTGGAAGACTGGGGCGATCGCATGATCGAGTCACGGGACGAGGCCCCGGTCGGCGATCACGCGGGCGCGATCCGCAATCTGCTCGATCATTACGACACCGAAGGCAACCGCATCCTCCACCTCCTCGCCGAGGAGGATCGGTTCCCAGCCGTCCGCGCGATGACCGACGAGGGGCGGAAATTCCATCGGGAATGGGTCGAGCGGATCTTCGAGCCGAGCCTGAGATCGCTCCGGGGCGCGCGCAGGGAGCAGCTCGTGATCCAGCTGGTCGTCGCCACCGACCTCCTGACCTGGAAGCTGATTCGACTCGACATGAAGCTGTCGCGCCGCCGCGCCGAAGCGGCGATCGTGCAAATGGTCGATGCGCTGACCGGAGCCGACTAATGGCACGCGTGTTGGTCTACACCGCTCCGGGGTCGGGCCACGCCTACCCGCCGGTTGCAACCGCGATCGCCCTGCGCGACCGGGGCCACGAGGTCACGATCCGCACCGCGAGCGGGAGCGTGGACGCGATCGAGCGGCTCGGCCTCTCCGCGGCGCCGATCGATCCACGCATCGAGGCGATCGCGCTCGAGGACTGGAAGGCGCGCACGCCAATCGGGGCCCTGATATCGGCAGGCAGGACCTTCGTCCGGCGGGCCGGATACGAGATTCCCGACCTCCAGGCCGCGATCGAGACCGAGCGCCCAGACCTGATCTGGGTCGACACCAACGCCCCGGGGGCGGCCGCGGTGGCGGAGGCATCCGGACTGCCGTGGGCCCACTACATGCCCTACCCGTATCCATTGCCAGCCCCAGGCGTCCCCAGTTTCGGCCCGGGCTTCGCGCCATCGAGGTACCCGCTCGCGCGCCTTCGCGACGCCGGGCTGGAGGCGTTCAAGAGACCCGCCTTCCGCCCGATGGTGCGCAGCCATAACTCCCGCCGTGTGGCTCTGGGCCTGCCGCCACTGGACAGCGCCTATGACTTCGCCCTCGTGGCCCCACTGCTGATCGAGTTCTCGGCGGAGCCCTTCGAATACCCACGCGAGTGGCCCGAGAACGTGCGGCTCGTCGGCCCAGCCCTGTGGGAGCCGCCTGGCCCCGAGCCCGAGTGGCTCGCGGCCGAGCAGCGCCCGATCGTCCTGGCCACAGCTTCGACCGAGTTCCAGGACGACGCGAAGCTGATTAAAGGTGTGCTCGAAGCTTTCGCCGGCCGGCCCTACGCGATTGTCGCCACCACGGCCGCGCACGATCCAGGCGACTTCGATGTTCCGTCGAACGCAAGGGTCGAGCGCTATCTCCCGCACGGCCCGATTCTGCGCCGCGCCGCCGCCGTGATCTCCCACGGCGGCATGGGCACCACCCAGAAGGCGCTCGCCGCAGGCGTGCCGGTCTGCGCGGTCCCGTTCATGCGCGACCAGTTCGAGGTGGCGCGCCGGGTCGAGCACTGCGGCGGCGGCACGTTCCTACCGGCCAAGCGCCTCCGCCCCAACCGGTTGCGCAGCGCGGTCGAGGGAGCCATCGCCTGCCGGGGGGGCGCCGAGCGGGTTCGCGACGCCTTCGGGCGGGCCGGAGGCGCAAAGGCAGCGGCATCGGCGCTCGAAGGCCTGCTGGCGCCTGAGCGCCAGGCGGTCGACGCCAGGCGATGAAGCCGACGGTCGACGTCGATCTCTACCGGACAGCGTCGTCGAAGATTCGACGGCGCGTTCCAAAGGATTCGCGACGCAGGGCCGGTCGTGCGGCTGCCCCGGAACCGGATGTGGGCAATGGGACGGTATGAGGACATGCGCGCAGCGTTGCGGGACGAGAAGCTGTTTACCAGCGCGATCACGGCGTTGCCGCGAACCCACTCATCAACCTCACCCGGGCGCAAATCCATTCTGTTCAGCAACGGCGAAACGCACGCCACCCGCCGGCAAGTCCAGATGCGATCCTCGGCGCGAAAGCGCTCGCTCCAGCCGTCGACCGCCTCGATGAAGAGGCCGGCGCAACAAGGACCGGCCAGTGGCGAGCCGTGTCCATCGCGTCGACCGTTTCCTGCGCCGCGGCGCCATCCCGGCTGCAACGTTGAGTGATTTCCGGACATATACAGGCGGTGAGCCCGGTCACCACTCCTAGGGAGTCGCTCTCGCGCCAGTTCGCCGAGGCGCGCTTCCGCAAGCTCTATGCCGATCGCCGCGCTCGACCGCCTCGATCCCCGTGACCGCGAGCTGCTCCGTCTAACCGCATGGGAGGAGCTCAGCCCGCGCCAGGCGGCGACCGTCCTCGGCCTCTCCGCAGTCGCTGCCCGCAGCCGCCTCCACCGTGACGGCGTGTACCGGCCACGCGCCAGCCGTGCAGCCTCGGAGCAGCCCGCTGACAATCGTTGAAATCGACCTAACCCGGAAATTGAGGAACGCGTGTATTCCACGCTCGTTCGGTCTGCCGCAACAGCGCTGGGTAAACAACCCAATAACGGAACGGCCTGATCAGCGCCATATACCCCCTGCCGAGCGGACCGCGGGGCTTGACGTAGACGGCCATCTGTCCCTGATAGCGGCCGCCGCCCTGTTCGACCCAAGCCAGGTGCATCACGCCGTGCACGGTCCGGTTTGACACCTCCGCGGCAAACTCGATGTCGGTGCGATAGAGGGGGTCGAAGGGCAGGGAGCCGAAATCCACACCCGTCGCCGTGTTGCGCAGATCGTCCGGTAGTCGTTCGGCTAGAGAGGTTTCGTTCGTGCCCGGAATCGTCAGCTTGCCCGCGGCGTCATCCCCGCCGCGCTCGACCGGGGCCGAGATCCTGCCGAGGTCCAGCCACCTGCCGAGTCGATCGCGGACGCCCCACAGGACGCGGGTCGGAAAGGACTCCGCGTTGGCCGGGTCGGAGGAAGCCATCAGCTCGAGCAGCGCCTGGAAGTCCTCGGCGCCACCGTGCACTGGAAGGACCCAGACGTCCTCCAGAGTGAAGTCGGGCGCGATTTCGCGGATACGCCAGGGTCGAGATTCGTGTGCCGCGTTCGGAAGCCTTTTGCCTGAACCTTGATCCATACGATGTCGTATGGATGTCTAACAGGGCCGCTTGCGCCTGTCAATACGGTGCCGTATAGATATGACGATGGCCAATGTCCGGACTCCACGCCGCGCATGGGTCGACGCGGCGCTGCGGGCCCTGGCAGCAGGGGGGCCGGAGGCCGTGCGGGTCGAGGCGCTGGCCGCCAGCCTTGGGGTCTCCAAGGGAGGTTTCTACTGGCACTTCAAAGATCGCCAGGTACTGCTCGATGAGATGCTCGACAGCTGGGAGAAAGCCGTCGTCGAGGAAGTCATCAAGAAGGTCGAGAGCCGGCCGGCCGGCCCGCGAGCCAAGTTGCAGCAACTGTTCGAGCTGGCCCCGTCGGTTGATTTTGCCGTCGAGCTGGCAATTCGGGACTGGGCGCGGCGCGACACCGACGTCGCCGAACGCTTGTACCGGATCGATAACCGACGCATGGGATATCTGCGTTCGCTGTTTGGACAGTTCTGCACGAACGAGAGCGACGTCGAGGCCCGCAGCATGCTGGCCTTCTCGTTGTTCATCGGCAGCTACTTCATCGCAGTCGAGCACGGTGGCAAGACCCGGTCCCAGGTGCTGCAACTCGCGATCGATCGGCTGCTCAACGAATCGTGGTACTAACACATGCAGAGATCGTCGGCTGCCAGGCAGTACGCCTGCTGCGTGCGCAAGCACTAGGGACCTCCGGGGCGGAGTCAGACGTAGTAGTGGTGATGGATCGTTGCGGAGACGAGGGGTGACACGCCGGGACGTCATCGTGGTTGTGGCAATCACGGCGGCGTTGACTGGATGCGGGGGCACACCTGGAGGACCGACAACGTCCGGTCGGGTAAGCGCCGCCAACCTTGCGGTCAGCTACGGGCCCTATCTCGGGGTTCGTTGCCGGACCCCCGGCAGGAGCAAGTGCGACAAGGTCGGCGTCGACATCGTCTTGAAGAAAGGGGCGGTCCATGCCTCGGCCACGATCGCCGGCAGACGGGTTCCGCTGAGGACTCCCGGCCTCCACAACGGGATCAGGGGTAAGGACTGGGTCGGCAACCTGGTGCCCGCCGGGCTGGCGAGGAAAGGTAGTCCGCTCTATATCCACAAGGACAAAGGCCACTGGGCAGGGGACCCACCCGTCAACGTTCCGATCCGGATCACCGCGACCTATGCCAATGGGCGCCGACTCTCGACTACCTTCCCCCGCGTCCCCCTCAGGTCGGGCTGGGGCTAGTCACGCACCACCGCGTGTCGTCGCCCCTATTGACCCCTCGTCTTCCCACTGACCGACGAACGTTGAAGCCGCGGTCGGTCGAGCAGGGATACGGGCGTGCTACAAGGGGCAATGACGCCAACGCCCCGCTCGATACAGCGCACCTACCTGACGCTGCTGCTCGGCAACACGCTGGCGGCGTCGTTGATCTGGGGGATCAACACGATCTTCCTGCTCGATGCCGGCCTCTCCAACCTGGAAGCGTTCGCGGCAAACGCCTTCTTCACCGCCGGGATGGTGCTGTTCGAGGTTCCCACGGGAATCGTCGCCGACACGATCGGCCGCCGCACCTCCTACCTGCTCGGCACGCTGACGCTGATGGCGTCGACCTTCTTCTACGTGTTCCTCTGGCAGATCGAGGCGCCGCTCTGGGAGTGGGCGATCGCCTCGATGCTGCTCGGCCTCGGCTTCACCTTCTTCTCCGGCGCGGTCGAGGCGTGGCTGGTCGATGCGCTCACCGCGACGGGCTACACCGGTGAGCTCGAGACCGTCTTCGGCCGTGGCCAGATCGTCACCGGCGCGGCGATGCTGGTCGGCTCGGTTGCCGGGGGCTTCATTGCCAGGCAGACCAGCCTGGGCGTGCCGTTCGTGCTGCGCGGCCTCGTCCTGATCGTAATGTTCGCGCTCGCCTTCAGGCTCATGCACGACGTCGGGTTCAAACCCGAGAAGGGCGGCCGACCGCTGGCCGAGATGCGGAAGATCGCCTCCAACTCGATCGAGTACGGCTGGCGGGTCCCCGCGGTCAAGTGGCTGATGGTCGAGTCCCTCTTCACCGGCGGCGTCGGCATCTACGCCTTCTACGCCCTGCAGCCCTATCTACTCGAACTGTATGGGGACCCGCACGCCTACCAGATCGCCGGCCTGGTGGCGGCAATCGTCGCCGGGGCTCAGATCGCCGGTGGCGTCGCGGCTCCTCGTATCCGCCGCCTCTTCCGCCGTCGCACCTCGGCGCTGATCGCGACGGCGGGGCTCAGCGTGGTGGCGCTCGGGCTGATCGGGCTGGTCGACAGCTTCTGGGCGGTGATCGGGCTGATCGTGGTCTGGGGGCTGCTGTTCGCCGCCACGTTGCCGATTCGTCAGACCTACCTCAACGGCCTGATCCCCTCGCGGCAGCGGGCGACGATCCTCTCCTTCGACTCGATGATGTCCTCCACCGGCGGGGTCTGGACCCAACCGCTGCTCGGCCGGGCTGCCGACGCATGGGGATACGCGCCGTCCTACCTGATCGGCGCCGGGATCTCGGTTCTGGCACTGCCCTGCCTAGCGCTTTCCAGGCGGCAGAACGCGCCCGCTGACACGGTCGATGTGGCCGACGCCCAACCTGTCCCACAGCCCGGCTGAACGCATCCGCCGTCCGCCTCCGGGCCTGGGCGACGGGAATGCAGCAAGTCGCCGCAGTCGCAGCCGCTTTCAGGTCTGATGCTGGCGAGCCTCGTCACGGCGGTGACGGTGGATTACCGGCGCCACGTAGCCGATCAGGGCACCGATCGCGACGGCAGCCAGGAGGGTGACGATGAGCGGCGCGTTGACGGTGACGAAGAGGACGTCGACCCTCACCTCCTGCGAATTCTGCAGGGCGACGATGAGGACGATCGCGGCGGCGATCCCGACCATCCAGGCGCGCCAGTTGAACTGCTTTTGCTCTTTTCCCATGGTCCCGACCATCCTAGAGCGGGCTCCGAGCGACCCGTTTTCGGCCCCGCCGGCACGGGTACAGATTCCTCTACGAATAAATGCGGGGAGAGAAGGAGGGTCTCGTGGGAATCATCGGTTGGATAGTGCTCGGACTACTCGCAGGAGCGATCGCGAAGCTGATCATGCCCGGGGACGACCCCGGCGGAATCATCGTGACCACGCTGATCGGCATCGCTGGAGCGATCGTCGGCGGCTTGATCGCCAGCGCCCTGAACATCGGCGACCTGGACAAGTTCTTCGACATCGGAACCTGGCTGATCGCGATTGCCGGTTCGCTGCTGCTGCTGTTCATCTACCGGATGATCGTCGGCAACCGGACCACCGGTCGCAGCGCCTATCGCTGACGCAGGAGGACCATGCCATTTTGGATTGCCCGACGCGCCGCGCCCGCTGTCTGGAAGCGGATCCCCTGGAAGATGGTCTGGGCCGTGGTCGCATGGCTCGGGAGCAAGGGGCGCGAGCGCGTCGAGCACAACCTCACCAGCCGCGAGCAGGCTGAGTTCTGGCGACTGGTGAAGAAGTCCAAGGGCCGCCCCGGCACGCTCCCACAGCGGGACCGCACCCGGATCAAGAACATCGCCGGCAAGGCAGTTCGCGGCGCCTAACGATGTCGAGCGTCGCTAGCGTCGTTTCTGGGCTTCTCCTCACGGTTGCGAAAGGCGTGGATCGCAAGCACCAGGGTGACCAGGAGCACCGGGCCGAAGGCTGGTAGGGCGACGACGAGGTTGTGGTGGGCGAGCGGCAACATGACTATCGCTGCAGGGCCGGGGTCGAGCTCGCCGGTGCCTTGCGGCGGCTGCGGTGCAGGCCCGGTCGCGGCGGGAAGGCCAGGCGGTGCAGACTCCAGGCGAGCAGGGCCAGGAGCGAGAAGGCAATGCCGGCGACAGTTGCGTAGGCGGCGGCAACCAACGCCGGCGCGCCGCCCGTCTTCTCGCGCTGGAGGAGCTGGGTCTCGTCGACGAAGCGGCGGGTGAAGCGGCGCTTGGCGGGGACTTCGGGAGCGGGGATCGCGGCGTCGCCGGGCAGGAAGATCGGCATCGCGGTGAGTGAGCCGCCGCTGTGCAGGCGGATCATCGTCTTCCAGTTGCCGCCGACCGGGATCGGCTCCGTGGTTCGGAAGGTACCGGGGCCAACGCGTTCGAGCGGATCGACCGCCAAGCCGCCGCCCTGCCAGGCGGTGACGTCGAACCATGCGGCATCCTCGGCGGCGTCACGCGGGGTCAGCGTGACCGTCGCGCTTACCTCACGCTGCGGGCCGCTGGAGACGTCGTGCAGCGCGACTTGTGCTCGCACGCCTTCGTCCGCCGACGTGTTCAGGGCAAGGACGGTCGCGGCGGCGATCGTCGCCGCCCCGGCGCAGGCGCCCAGGCGCAGGCCCGGCCGGCGCCTGCCGGGCTCGGGCGAGAGCCGGGTGCCGATCCAGGCGCCGAGCGCAGATGCCGCCAGGGCGATCGCCAGCCCCACCATGGCCACCTCGGGGATGAGCGCCGACGGCCACGGGATCGGCATCCAGATGTGCGACCAGGCCCACTCCGAGGCGAGGCCGGCCGTGCCGATCCCAAGGCCCGACCAGAGGCCGAAGGCGAGCGGCCGCTCGGTGGGCACGCGCAGCGCCACCGCCTCGACGACCAGCGCCTCGACGATGTAGAGCGGCAGGTGCGGGGTCGTCTCGCCAAGCACGGGGCCGATCAGCAGCGCCAGGGTGCCGCGGGCGAGCAGGAAGAAGAGGACGGCGCCGAGGGCTGCGCCGCGACCGGCATAGAGGCGAGCGGCAACCAGGCCGACGCCCGCGGCGAGCATGATCATCATCGGCTCGAAGAGGAAGCTGAACTGGGGCACGCCGAAGTCGAACTCGGCCTGGAAGGTGGAGAGGCCGAGCAGCAGGCCGCCGGTCGATGCCACCGTACGGGCCAGCACGACCTGGCGGTGCTCGGCGACGGTGCCGCGCCGCGAGCGCGCCCGCATGCCCTCGACCGTGAGCACGCCGATCCCGATCAGGGTCATCGCCGCGCCGCCGATCAGCATCAGGTGGGTCGGCCCCCAGAGCGTCACGTCCTGGCCGAAGAGGCGGTGCCAGATGTCGTCGAGCGGGAAGCCGATCAGCGAGAAGGCGCCGCAGGCGCAGATCAGCACGCCGCCGAGCGGCGCGTACCAGTCGGGCCCGAGGCGGACCGCGGTCTCGCTCGGCTTGCCCTCGGGCAGGACCATGGCAAAGAAGCCAGCGGTGAAGATGCCGAAGAGGCCGGCGAGGATGAAGTAGTGGGCCGGGTTGGCGAGCGGGCCCGGGTCGCGGCCGACGTCGATGTGCAGGGAGATGTCCCAGTACATGCCGAAGAGCGCGACCAGCAGCGAGGTGGTCGCGATCCCAACCGGGATCCCGACCCAGGCGGGGTAGCCGCTGCGCCGTTCGGCGCGGGCGGCGAAACGCCGCAGCCAGCCAAGCCGCCCGGCGCGGTAGCCGAAGCCGATGTAGAGGAGGGCGGCGGTGAGCAGCATCGCTGCCAGCGAGGCGATCGCCACTTGGCCCAGCGTCGCTCCCCCGGCGGGGGGCGCCGCTGCAAGCACCGGTGTCGTGAAGGTCGAGATCATCTGGGTACCTCTCAGATAGACGACAAGTTCTTGGTTCCCTCTAAACCGTTACCTCAAACGAGGTTACAAAGGCAGGTAGCATTGGCCCTATGGCACGCAATGTGAGGCAGGTCACTGAGTCCGAGCAGGCGGAGCTGACGATCGAGCAGCTCGCATATGAGACCGGCATGTCGGTGCGCAACATCCGCAACCACCAGTCACGCGGCCTGCTTCCCCACCCCGAGGTGCGAGCACGAATCGGCTACTACGGCCCCGACCACGTCGCCCGCCTGCGGCTGATCCAGGAGATGCAGGCGGAGGGCTTCAAGCTGAGTGCAATCGAGCGGCTGATCGGCGAGCACGGCGTCGACGCCGACCGCTTCGTCGGCCTGCGCCAAGCGATCACCGCCCCCTTCGCCGCCGAGGCGCCCGAGGTGCTCACCCGCGAGGAGCTTGCGGAGCGCTTCGAGACCGACGACGACAAGCTGCTCGCCAAGGCGCAGAAGCTGGGCCTCTTGATCCCGCTCGGCGAGGACCGCTACGAAGCGCCCAGCCCGGCGCTGTTGCTTGCCGCCGAAGACGTGCTCGGCCGGGGCATCCCGCTCGCCGCGGCGCTCGCCGCGATCGAGAAGCTGACCCGCAACTCGCAGTCTTCCGCGCGTGCCTTCGTCAAGCTCTTTGTCGAGGAGCTCTGGAAGCCGTTCGACGAAGCCGGCCGGCCCGAAGAGCGCTGGCCCGAGATAACCGAGGCGGTCGAGCAGCTGCGCCCGCTTGCCTCCGAGGCGCTCAACGCGACCTTCCGCCTCACCCTCACCGCCGAGATCGAGAAGGCCTTCGGCGAAGTGCTCGAACGGCGCAAGAAGAGCTAGGCCGGTTTGCGGCCGCTGGGCCCTGGGTAAGAGGTCGCCTTCACGCAAGGACAGGAGGCGGGCCTGTGGGACCGAGACAGATTCGAACGATTCTGGTCAGCTGCGTGGCCTGCGGGCTGGCATTGCTGGCGCCGGCTTGGGCATCGGCGGCGACGTTCAAAGTCAACACCGAGGCGGACACGACGATCGTCGGAGGCTGCACGACGGAACCTGCCTGCTCGCTGCGCGATGCGGTCGCGGCGGCCAACACCTCCACCGACCCGGTCGACACGATCGAAATTCCCGCGGGCCACTACGGACTTTCGCTGGGGCAGCTGAGCGTTGGCGCCGGGACGACGACGATCCGAGGCGCCGGAGCGAGGACGACGACGATCGACGGCCAGGGAGCGTCGCGTGTATTCAGCTTCAGCGGCGGGGAAGTGGTCCTGGAAGGGGTGACGGTGACTGGCGGGCTCGCCTCGATCGCCGCTCTCGAAGAATTCGCCGGCGATGGCGGCGGCATCCTGGTCGCCTCCGGCAGTCCCGCCAGCCTGACGCTGAACCGAGTCACTGTGGCCGGCAACGTCGCCAACCTCAACGGCGCTGGCATTTCGGCTCCCCCGGAGAGCGGCATGGCGACGAAAGTCACGGTCAACTCCAGCACGATCTCCGGCAACCGCGTCAGCGGCGGTGCCGCGGAGGGTCTCGGCGGCGGCGTCTACGCGCTCGGCGACCTGGCAATCGCCAACTCGACGATTGCCGGCAACAGGGTCGAAAACCCGGGCACGAACCAAGGTGGCGGCGTCCTTGCCGGCATCGATCCGGCCGAGACCGACGGCACGACGGCGACCCTGCTCAACGCGACGATCGCCGGCAACTCGGTCGGTGCCGGCGGCGTCGGTGGTGGTTTCACGATCGACAACCCGACTGCTGGTGTGGTGACGACCTTCAACGTGAAGAACACGATCGTCACCGGCAACTTGGCGGGCACGGCAGGCGCCGACTGTGGCACCGTCGTCACGGCAACCTCCTCGCACAACATCTCCAGCGACGCCAGCTGCCAGTTCACCGATGCCGGCAGCCGCCAGAACACCGACCCGCGGCTGGCTGCGCTGAGCGACAACGGCGGCCCGACCAACACGATGGCGCTACTGGCGGGAAGCCCGGCAATCGACGCCGGAACCAACGAAGGTTGTCCGCCGACCGATCAGCGTGGCGTCGGGCGGCCGCAGGGACCGGCTTGCGACATCGGCGCCTTCGAGCTCGCCCAAGCGCCACCCAGCATTCCTTCGGCGAATCTCGCAATCAAGCTGAAGCCGAAGCCCAAGCACCCGCATACGGGCGGCAAACTCGCCTTCGTGCTGCGGCTGTCGAACAGCGGCCCCAATGCGGCGACGGGAGTGATCGTCAACGGCGCCGCTCCCGCCTCTGCCCGCAAGATCGTCGGCAAAAAGGTGAACGGCAAGCGCCCCTGCAGGCTCGCCAAAGCGAAACCGAAACAGCGGAAGCGGAAGTTCAGCTGCCGGCTCGGCGCGCTCGGTGCCAAGGCGGCGGCGAAGCTGAAGATCGTCGTTCGCAGCGGCGGCAAGCCGGGCAAGCTGCGCGCCAAGGCAAGGGTGCGCTCCGGTGTGCCTGATCCCCAGGCCAAGAACAACAAGACAAAGGCGGTCGTGAAGGTGAAACGCTGAGCGACGCGAGCTAGCAGGGAAGTAGTCTCCCGCGCGATGCCAGATCCAACTGAGACGGTCCTCGTAACTGGCGGCTCCGGATTTCTCGGCGGCTGGTGCTTGGTCGAGTTGCTGCAACGCGGTTACGAAGTGCGGACCACGGTGCGCGATCTCAGCCGCGAGAGGGAGGTTCGCGAGGCAGTCTCCTCAGCGGGACAGCCAGGCGAGAAGCTCTCGGTGCTCGCCGCCGACCTGAGCAGCGACGATGGCTGGACAGAGGCGGTGATGGGATGCGATTACGTCCTGCACGTCGCCTCTCCTTTCCCGCCCGTGCAACCGAAGGATCCGGATGAGCTGATCGTGCCGGCACGGGAGGGCACCCTGAGAGTGCTGCGCGCGGCGCTGGCGGCCGGCGTCAAGCGCACCGTCGTCACCTCCTCGGTGGCGGCGATTGGCGGTGGTGCCACCTCGCCCGGCCCGCTGAGGGAGCAGGACTGGACGGATCTCAACAACCCGGGCCTCTCGCCCTACGTGCGCTCGAAGACGATTGCCGAGCAGGCCGCCTGGGACCTCGTCCGCGAGGCGGGCGAACCGGAGCGGCTCGCCACGGTCAACCCCGGGGCGATCCTCGGACCGCTGCTCAGCCGCGACGGCTCCTTTTCGCTGGAAGCGATCGAGCGGCTGCTGAAGGGAATGCCCGGCGTGCCGCGGATCGGCTTCAGCTTCGTCGACGCTCGCGACGTCGCCGAGCTCGAGGTCAAAGCCATGCTCGCGCCCGAGGCTGGCGGTGAGCGTTTCATCGCTGTCGCCGAATTCCACTGGATGACGGAAGTCGCGGCGATGCTGCGGCGCGGTCTCGGCGTCGACGCCGGCAAGGTGCCGACGCGCAAAGTCCCTAACCTGCTCGTGCGGGCGATGGCGCTCTTCGACCCGGGCATCCGTTCGATCACCGGCCAGCTCGGCAAGCGGTCCTCTTACTCGAGTGAGAAGGCGAGGGAGCTGCTGGGGTGGTCGCCCCGCCCGGTCGAGCAAACGGCCGTCGAGACCGGACGGAGCATGATCGAAAAGGGCATCGTCTGAGCTCGCGCGGCTAGGCCGACCAGGCCTCGCCTCCCTGCCCCGAGTAACGCAGCGAGCCAGGCGTCGTCAGTTCCTCACCGGTCTCCAAGAGGGTCTTCAGGCCGGAGAGGATCATCGGCCAGCCGCCGTACAGTTCGGAGTTGGCGCCCTCGGGAAGCTGATCGTGGGTGACGGTCAGCTGGCAGGAGTCGCCGACTGGCTCGATCTCCCAGGTCACCCGTGAGGTGCCTTCGTTCTTGACGTCATCGCTCCACAGCGCGGTGAAGCTCTGCACAAGACGGCGCGGCGGATCGACCTCGAGGTTCTCGCCCTCGCTGATCGCGATGCCCGCCTGCGCGTGAGCAGCTTCGTAGCTCGAGCCCGGCGACCAGTCTGAGGCGACGCCGACGCCAAAGCTGTACTTCGCCCGCAGCTCGGGATCGGTGATCGGCTCCCAAAGTCGCTCGGGGGTGGTCTTTATGTAGATCTCAAAAACTTTCTCCATCGTCTTCTCCTCTAGTTCGTGCTTGAGGCCACTCAGGGCGGCTGCCCAGGGCTCGGCGTACTTGCTCACCCAGCGGTCGTGGACGAGCCGGATCGGGACGGGGTTGAGGAAGTGCAACTTCTCGCGGCCCCGCTTGCGGGTCTTGACCAGGCCCGCCTCCTCGAGCACGCGCAAATGCTTCATCACGCCGAAGCGCGTCATCGGCAAGCGCCGCTCGAGCTCGCTCAGCGTCTGCCCGTCGCGCTCAAAGAGCTCGTCGAGCAGACTGCGCCGGGTCGGATCGGCAAGCGCCTTGAACACCTCGTCCATGGCTCTGGACTATAGGTGACTAATTAGTCACATGTCAAGAAGAGATTATTCAGTCGCGACCCGCCGCGCCTCGGCACTGCCAAGGTAGGGCGTGAGCACGAACTGGACCGCCTCACCGGCGAGCGCGGGCAGCTCGGCCTGCTGGCCGAGCGAGAGCCGCTGGGCGACGAGCATCGCCACCCCGCTCGCCATTGCCCGCTCGGTGATCTCGGGCAAGCGCTCGCCGTGGCTTGCCTGTTCGCGACCGGGTGCGAGCAGCTCGGCGACGTAGGAGACCATGCGCTCGTAGCGCTCAAAGCCGGCGCTGCCGCCGGCGAGCGCGTCGTTGGTCAACAACTGCGCTGCCACCGGCTCGGCCGCCACCCACTCGAAGGCCGCGCGGGTCCCGGCCGTGACCCCCGCGGGCCACTCGCTCGTTGCGGCACAGGCGGCCTCGATGCGCACCTGCAACTGCGCGAACGCGGAATCGAAAGCGAACGCAAAATCGTCTGGTTGCCGCGCCGTGCCGCCCATCCCCCACCCTCGTGCCGCTGGTGTAACGCGTTTCGTCGTGTCCATGGAAAAGCGTTACGACCGGCTTGTGTTTGTGCCGGAGCTATCAATGGTAAACACGAATGTCTGGCAGCGCAAGCTCAGCCGCTGGGGATCTCGCGCACGACTTCGCCGGGCCGCTTGTCGTCCCGCAGGCCGAGATAGCGGGGATGGCGCAGCTTGCCGTCGCCAGTCCACTCGGAGAAGGCGAACTGGCCGACCAGCTCGGGACGGACCCAAAGTGCCTCGCGTGGCAGGCCGTCGCGAGCGAAGGGCGAGTGGTCCGTGCGAAGGACTTCCAGCTTCCTTCCCAGGTCGGCGAGCGTGCGCTCGTTGAAGCCGGTGCCGACCTTGCCCGCATAGCGCAGCAGCTCGCCGTCCTCGTAGTAGCCGACCAGCAGGGCGCCGAAATGCTTGCGCGACCCCTTCGGCGGGGTGAACCCGCCGATCACCAACTCCTGCTCGCGCAAGCACTTGAACTTGAGCCAGTCGCCGCTGCGGCCGTGCCTGTAGGGGCTGTCGGCCCGCTTGGCGATCAGTCCCTCCCAGCCTTTCTTGCAGGCCTCTCTGAAGAACTTCTCGCCCTGCTCGTTGCGGTGCGCGGTGTAGCGGACCGGACCCCTGAAGGACAGCGCCCGGCGGAGGTAGGACTTGCGCGTGCGCAGCGGCAGCTGGCGGAGGTCGTGACCGTCGAAGCAGAGGAGGTCGAAGAGGTAAAGGAAGACCGCGACGCCGGTGCGCCGCGCCTGCTCGGGGTCCTGGATCTGCATCCGACCCTGCAGGCGGGCGAAGCTCGTCCGATCTCCCTCGAAAGCGACGATCTCGCCGTCCGCCACGAACTCCTCAGCGGGCTCGGCGACAAGCGCTTCGAGCAGCTCCGGATAGGCGGTGAGGACACGGCCGGTACGAGAGATGAGGCGGACCTCGCCGCCGTGCTTGATCGCGATCGCCCGCACGCCGTCCAGCTTGCGCTCGAAGATCCAGCCTGGATCGCTGAAGCGCCGCTCGGTCAGCTTTGCCTTCATCGGCTCACCGAAGTTCTTCAGCAGCGACTCGCTCATCGGCTCACGATAGGCGCAGTTTGTCGGCGTGGCGGCACGGGTAGCTCGCCAGCGTGAAGGTGCTCTTTGCCCCGATCGGGATCCTCGCCGGGCTCGCCGCGGGTTTCGCCGCCCAGAAGGGCTTCGAGCGAATCTGGGCGGTGATCGACGACGAGGACCCGCCCGAGGCGGAGGACCGTGAGGTCTCCTACCCGAAGCTGATTGCCGCGCTGGCGCTCGAGGGTGCGATCTTCCGCCTGGTCAAAGGCATGGTCGACCGCGGCGCCCGCAGTGGCTTCGCCTCGGTCACCGGCACCT
Organism: Solirubrobacterales bacterium; assembly: GCA_033856275.1. Taxonomy (GTDB): domain Bacteria; phylum Actinomycetota; class Thermoleophilia; order Solirubrobacterales; family 70-9; genus VRUE01. Next base: position 65,119 of record JAWVFJ010000051.1, on the reverse strand, counting down.
GGCCGGGCGAGGAAGAGGAGTCCTAGGCAGAGAGCGCGAGGGTCGCGGCACGGCGGTGAAGCTGCTCGACCGTCTCGCGTTGTCGAGTGGCCCGCTGGGCCAGCTGCTCGAAGTCGAACTCCTCCCATTGCGGTCCGAGGGTGCTGCCCAGCGCCGCCCACAACTCGATCTTGCCGGTGACGCCGAGGCAAAGCCCCTCCAGCTCGACCAGGCGACTGAGCGGCGAGTAGCCGCGCAACTGCCCGTTGAGCTTGAGGCGCCCGAGCTTCTCGGCAGCCCAGGCCGCCGCGGGCTTGACCGTTCCGCGGCGAACCTGCAACTGCTCCATCAGTCGCTCGAGCGTCTCCCTGTCGGTTTCGATTTCCGTGCGTACCTGCTCCAGCGCCGGGCCGAACTCGGCGCTGTCGCGGTTGCTCGCAGTGAGTCGCCGCGCAAGCTCTACCCCCAGCGCCGAGCCGGCAAGGTGGTCGTTGAGGTAGATCGAGAGAAAGCCGCCCAAGGCGCTGGGCCTCAGGTTTTGCGTTCGAGGTCGGCGACCTCGGACGCCTTGTCCTCGACCTTCTCCTGGGCGTGATCGAGCTGCTCCTTCTTCTCGCCCTTCTCCTCCTCGCGTCGGCCCTGGCGCCGCAGAGAGGCATCATCGGCAAGGTCGCCCGCGGCTTGCTTTGCGCGGCCAGTGATCTTGTCCAGAATTCCCATCGATCGCTCCTTTCGTTCGTTCGTCTTGGACCCGACGTTTACCCGTTGAGCGCCGTTTGCAAGCGCACCGCGGTTCCCGAGGCGCCGGAGCGGATCTGGACCAGGTCGCAGAATTGGTTGGCGAGCCAGAGCCCGCGACCGCGTTCCTGGGTCAGAGTGGGACGAAGCCGACCGGCCAGCGGCTCCTCGACCATCCCTTCATCCTCAAACTCGACCAGCAGACGGTCGGACTCCTGCCAGATGCGCAGTGTGCCAACCCCGCCGCCATGGCAGACGCTATTCGCGGCGATCTCACTGGCGGCGGCAGCAAGGTCGGCGATCTCGGGTGCGGCTATACCGGCCTCCTCAGCGGCGTGCTCAACCCGGCGCCGCACCGTCGAGAGTCCGTCGCGACCGAACGCATATGCCTCCACGCCATCTGGACGCGGGGAGAGTTCACCGGCGAAACAATCGGGCTCGGAAAGATATTCGGTGCTCTGCTCGCTGGTGCCTGCACGTACGACGGTCCGATGGGAGTGGGAGACGCAGGCAAGCAACTCGTCACCAAGGACGCCACCGTCGTACGGACAGAGCAGCGACCAGGACGGTGGCGGTGAGAAGGCGACGTTGAGCAGGGACTCGTGCCGCTGGCACTCGTCGATCTCGGCCGCGTTCCGGCCCGGCCAGATCGGTTCGCCGATGCCGCGAACCGGGGACCCATTGTGTGCGTCGACGAAGTCCCGCCAAAACGGGATGATCCGCGCGGGATTTCGCCCCAACTCTGCCATGGGGGCAAAGCCGATCTCGCCGGCATCATCACCAAGCTCCCCTTTGAGCAGCTGAGTGTTGCGGCGGCTCACCGCGACGAGCGCCGGTTCGCCGGCCTCCAGCGCGGCGCGCAGAAACGGAATGGTCCCCGCCAAGAAGTCATCAGAATCGCCGTAGATCAGCGCCTCGTGGCGAAATCCAGGTTTAGACACCGCGGCGAAGTGGGTAGAAACTGCTCATTCCAGTTGTCCAAGGGGCATTTGGGTTGTCTACGGAGGTTTCGCCAGTGTTCAAATGCGAGAAGTGCGGCAGCAGCTACAGCGCCATGCACGCGGTAGCGATCGAGAACTGCCCCCGCTGTCAAGTGCGCGATCAGGTCGCTTCGCCGCTGGTCTTCCAGCCTTTCCAGTTCCCAAAAGGGACCAAACCAAAACTTCGCAGCGTGCCGCTTACCGTGGCTTCAGAACAAGGGTGCAGAGATCGTCCCGGATCGGACCTTCAGTCCAGCCCAGAATCGCTTTCTCAACCTGGCTGACCAACTAGCCGAAACGGCGGCGCATTGGCTGGAACGCCTTCCACCAAGCGTCGTCAAGGACGGCGTGCTCGACGCTTTCCAGCAGTTCGCCATCGTCGTCCTGCAGCTCGTAGGTGACGAGGGGCGGATCGGCAGCGCACTCGACCCGCAGGATGTGCGCAATCAACATGTAAGGCGGGCAACTCAGCCAGCGCTCACCGGGTCGGGGAATCGACTTTGTGTCGACCATGGGCGGTCCGTACCCGCCTCCTGGAAAAGAAAACCAAGCCAACGCGGACTCCGAGAATCGGGCTGGAGCGCGTTTAAGCAACGGGCGAAACGGGCAGCGATCAGCCATGGCTGAGGAACGTGACGAGCAAGAGGTCCGCAAAGAGGAGGAAGCCGCCGCGGCGGAAGCCGCCAGGATTGGCGGACGCAGCGGCATGGAGGGCATGGAGGAGGCCGAGCGAGCCCGCGCCGAGCATGGCGGTGGGGAGTCCGAGGGCTTCGAGGAAGCCGAAGAGCTACTCGAGGACCAGGCCACCCACGGGGATCCTTTGACCAACCCGCTTCGCGATGTCGGGGCTGTGGAGGCGGAGAAAGACCCCTCCGTCTACGGCGAAGCCGATGAGCTCGAGTCGACCGAGACAGAGGCGGATACGGACGGCGCCCACGGCTAGTGCGGTGAAACGCGCCGAGCACCGTTTCGGTGCCTCGGCACCGCTCTCGCTGGGGGTGGAGGAGGAGCTGCTTCTCGTCGACGAGGATGGCGAGCTCGTCCACGCCGCTGAGGACGTGCTCGAGAGTGTCCCGGCGCCTTTCGCCGGGCGCGTTTCCTCGGAGATCTTTACCGAACAGATCGAGCTCAAGACCGGAATCTGCGACGGGGCCGAGGCAGCCCTGAGCGAGCTGGAGGAGACGCGAGCGGCGATCCTCGAGGCCGGCTTCGGGCTGTTGGGTTGTGGACTGCACCCCAGCGCCCGCTCCGGGGAGGCGATTCTCGTCGCCCAACCCCGATATGAGGTGGTCCAGAAGGATCTCGGCAGCCTGTTGCGGACGCCCCCCTGCGGCCTGCACGTCCACGTCGGTATGCCCGACCCCGAGACCGCGGTGCACCTGACGAACGCCTTTCGCTTCTACCTGCCCGCGCTGCAGGCACTGAGCGCCAACTCGCCCTTCCAGGAAGGTCTCGACTCCGGGCATGCCAGCGCCCGGACCATGGTGGTCGGCAGCTATCCGCGCTTTCAGGTGCCCCGCGAGTTTCGTGGCTACGCGGACTTCCTCGATGTCGCCGACCAGCTCTCCGCGGCCGCCGGCGTCGACGACTACACCTATATCTGGTGGGACGTGCGGCCGCATCCACGACTCGGCACGGTGGAGGTGAGGGCCGTCGACGTACAAACCGATGTCACGGCCTCGGCGGCGATCGCGGCGCTGATCCAGGCGATCGCAGCCAAGGAGATCGAGGAACCGACCGCTTCTCGCCTGCACCGTGAGGCTCTCGAGGAGTCCTATTTCCAGGCGGCCAGGCACGGCCTCGAGGCCGAGATCCTGCTCGACGACGAGACGCCCCGGCCAGCACGAGAGGTGGCGCGACGGATGCTTGACTCGGTCAGGCCCTTCGCGCGTGAACTTGGCAGCGAGGATGCCCTGGGGGAGATCGAGCGCATCCTGCGCGAGGGCAATGGCGCTGATGATCAACGCCGGGTACACAGCAAGTTTGGATTAAAAAACCTTTTGCCGTACCTTCTAGAGCGCACGCGACGGGGAGGGCAGGCGTTTAGCCAGCTCCGCAGCGGGCAACCGGGGAGCATGGAGATAGTCGAACAGAGACAGGGTCCCGACCGATGAAGATCGTCGTAACCGGGGCGACGGGCAACGTCGGCACGAGCGTGATCGAAGCGCTCTCCGCGCTTGAGGAGATCGAGGAACTCATCGGCTTGGCGCGCCGGGCGCCCGCCTGGAAACCCGAGAAGACGAACTGGGTCAATGCCGACGTCGTCAGTTCGCCGCTCGAGCCGGTCTTCGAGGGTGCCGATGCGGTCATCCACCTCGCCTGGGCGATCCAGCCCTCCCACGACCTCGAAACCCTGGAGCGGATCAACGTCGACGGCAGCCGGCGAGTCTTCGAGGCGGTGGCGGCGGCGGGCGTGCCGAAGCTGATCTACGCCTCCTCGGTTGGTGCTTACGCGCCGGGGCCCAAGGAGCATCTCGTTACCGAGGACTGGCCCGTAGGGGGTACGGAAACCTCCTTTTATTCCCGCCACAAGGCGCTGGTCGAGGAGCAGCTCGACCAATTCGAAGCACGCGTCCCCGACACCAAGGTCATACGGCTGCGACCCGCGCTGATCTTCAAGGGAGAGGCGGCAACGGAGATCCGGCGACTCTTTGCCGGACCATTTCTGCCCACCTTCCTCCTACGCAGTGGGCGGATCCCAGCAATCCCGCGGCTGCCCGGGCTCTGCTTTCAAGCGGTCCACACGTCCGATGTCGGTCGGGCCTATGCCCTCGCCGCGATCCGAGACGTCAGTGGCGCCTTCAACCTCGCTGCCAATCCGCCCCTCGGCATCGAAGACCTGGCCGCGACGCTTGACGCTCGGACCTTCCCGCTGCCGGTCTCGGTGGCACGACGGCTCGCCGACCTGACCTGGCGCCTGCACCTGCAGCCGACGCCGGCTGGCTGGCTCGACATGGCGATGGACGTGCCGCTGATGTCGTCGGAGCGAGCCGAGCAGGAGCTTGGCTGGCAGCCTCAGGTCAGCGCGATCGAGGCACTGGCGGAGCTGATCGGCGGTCTCCGCAATGGCAATGGCAAGCCGACCCCACCACTCGAATCGAGCGGCCCCGGTGGGCGATTTGACGAGCTGCGAACCGGAGTCGGCGGGCGTCAGTGGGTTCACGGCCCCAACGAGAAGCTGGTCAAGCAACTCGCCGACGTGCACTCGATCGAGGAGCAGGCGCTGACCCAGATGCGCAAAGCGCCGAAGATCGCCGGCGACGAGCGGCTCGCCGAGGTCTTCGAAGAGCACCTCAGTGAGACCGAAGAGCAGGAGCGCCGGGTGCGTGAGCGGCTCGAGGCGCATGGGGCCGACCCCTCCACGATGAAGGACCTAGCGGGCAAGGCAGGCGGAATCGGCATGATCGTCTTCGCCGCCAGCCAGCCCGATACACCGGGAAAGCTGGCTGCTCATGCCTTTTCCTACGAGCACATGGAGATCGCTGCCTACGAGCTGCTGCGCCGGACCGCGGAGGAGGCCGGTGACGAGGCGACCGCCGCGATGGCGGGTCAAATCGCCGCAGAGGAGCAGCGCATGGCCGACCGGTTGGAAGCTGGCTTCGACGCGGCGGTCGCCGCCTCCCTGAACGGCGACAGCGAGGCGGAACTCTCTTCGCAGCTCAACCGTTATCTCGCCGACGCGCACGCGATCGAGAAGCAGGGGCTGCAGCTGCTTGAAACGGCGCCCAAAATAGTCAAAGACACGGAGTTGAAGGAGCTCTTCGGCACACACCTGCGCCAGAGTGAAGAGCATGAGCAGTTGATTAGGGAACGGCTCGAGGCACGTGGGGCCAAACCATCGAAGGCCAAGGATGCGGTGCTGCGCTTGGGCGGCCTGCAGGTGGGTGCCTTCTTTGCTGCCCAGCCTGATACGACGGCAAAGCTGACCGGCTTCGCCTTCGCCTTCGAGCATCTCGAGATTGCCGCTTACGAATTGCTCGAGCGAGTCGCGAAGAGAGCCGGTGATCAAAAGGTTCTCAGCGTCGCCGAGCGGATACTCGCCGAGGAGCGGGCTACCGCTGGCAATCTGGCAAGCCATTGGGACCGGGCGAGCAGCCCGGCGAAGTCCTAGGCGGCGCGTACCAGCAGACCGCGCTTTGGCACAAGCACCGTCGCCCGCTGCACCATTGGTTTGGGGGAGGCCGCCAGCGGCTGCAGCTTTAGCCGTTCGAGCACTGCTGGCACGACAGTCTCAATCTCGGCGTGCGCGAGCGGCTCGCCAATGCAACGGCGCGCACCGCCGCCGAAGGGGAAGTAAAAGCTTGCCGGGGGCATGCTTCCGGTCCAGCGGCCCGGCTCAAAGTGGCCGGGGGCGGGTAGGCGCGAGGGTCGCGATGCAGCAGCGTGGTCTGGGCTCGACCTGGTGGCTGCGGACACGTGCCCGCCTCTTACCCCGATGAAGCCGACGGAATCCCCTTAGGAGACGAGCTCCAGCACGGCCCGTTCGATCCCGGCCCGGGCCTTCTGGCTGAGATTGCCGTTGCGCATCGCCGGCAGCTCGATCGTGCTGCCTTCACGAAAGCGTTCGAAGACGCGGGGATCGATGTAGGAGGCGCGACAGACGGCCGGGGTATTGCCAAGCGCGGCGGCCACCGCCTTGACGGCGGCCTTGATTTCACGCTCCGCGGCGCCGCGGGACTTCGGTTTCGCGGTCTCCGCCAGCTCCGTCGCGGCCAGCACGGTGCCGTGCCAGGTGCGGAAGTCCTTGGCTGAGAATTCCTCGCCGATCTTCTCCTGGATGTAGGCGTTGACGTCGTCGGAGCGGACGTCGTGCCAGGCGCCGTTCTCGCGGAAGACGATCAGGTCCTCCGGGCCGCTGCGCCGTCGTCGCATCGCCTCAACGGCGCGCAGCACCACGGCATCGCGCACAGACTGGACCCGACGCTGGCCGCTCTTCGCCGGAAAGTCGAAGAGCAGCTCGCCATTGCTGTGCACCACGTGCTCGCGGCGAATCGTCGCCACGCCGAAGCTGCCGTTCGCATCGGCGTACTCCTCGCCGCCTACGCGGAAAAGGCCGAGGTCGATCAGGCGCACCGCGCAGGCCAGCGCCCGCTCCTTCGGCACGCCGTCGTGGACGAGGTCGCGCTTCACCGCCTTGTGCAAGCGCGGCAACGAGGCGGCAAACTCCCGCATCGCCTCGAACTTGCGCTGCGCCGCCCGGCGCTGCCAGCGCTCGTGGTACAGGTACTGCTTGCGGCCCGCGGCATCGATGCCGGTGGCTTGGATGTGGCCGAGCGGGTTCGTGCAGATCCAGACCTCCCGCCAGGCGGGCGGGATTGCCAGCTCGCGAATCCGCTGCAGCGTCTCCTCGCCGGTGACGCGATCGCCGAAAGCGTCGCGGTAGGCGAAGCCGCGCCCGCAGCGCCGGCGCTGGATGCCCGGTTCGGCGCAGTCGGATCTACTCAGTCGTCCAGCCATCTCCATCTGCTCACTGCCCTTCCCCCCGAGGTGGTGAAACGTCTTTACGGGGTAATAGGCCCACAACCGTTGCACTATGGCTGAGCCTCCGACCCAGATCACGCCCTACCGCAACGGCCCTTACCTCGTGCGCGGCCCGTTCACGATGGTCGACCAGGAGGGGAACGAGATCGAGGTGAAGCGTCGGGTTGTAGCGCTCTGCCGCTGCGGTCGCTCGCAGATGCGGCCCTTCTGCGATGGAACTCACAAGGCGATCGGCTTCCGCGCCGAGAGCGGGGTGCCAGCATTTGAGGAGAATCGACTGTCCGCCGGGGAGCCGTCCACCGAGGCGGAGTAGCGACGGCGCAGCTCTCGCAAGGGAGTCGCCGAGTGGAGCAGGCGGCCGTCGCCGTAGTGCACTCCGCCCCGCGCCCGCGCCCCCCATGCTAGCCAGGCGCAAAGCGAACGCTCGGCGATCCACGCCGGGGCCAGCAGCGAGCCGCTGAACGGGAATCGCTCTGCCCCCCCCGCCCTTTGCCGTCCCAGCTCGGCTAGGCCGATCGAAGCGAGCGCAGCGGCGATGAGACGGCGGCGACCCGTACGGCCGCGGCCTCTCAGCAGGGCCACAAGCGGCAACACGGCGAGGAAGGTGCCGATCCGCCCCGGTATCGCGAAGTCATCGTAGGCCTGGCGGACGCGCTGGGAGCGGAAGTGCGCGGTGCTCGGCGGGCGCCTCGCCACGTAGAGGTCGAGCGGGGTGAGAACCCGGCCCCCAGCTGCATGGATCGTCCGCATCAACTCGAGGTTCTCGAAGAGCGCATCGCCGTCATAGGCGCCGGCGGCGAGAAAGGCCGAGCGGCGCACCGCCAGGGTCCCGGGGAAGTCGCCGACGGGAAAAGTCGGGTCGCCGGTGAAGACACGATTGAGCAGGGAGCGGGCGGTGTCCCAGCGGGCATGCCAGGGCAGCTCGTCGAAGTAGTTCTGCGGCCGTACCAGCTCCGCCTCGGCAAGCAACTCGACGGTGCGGCGGAGCACGTCGCGGTCGTAGCGAACGTCGTCGTCGGCAAGGATCACGAACTCGCCCCGGCACTCGCGCACGCCGGTGATAACACCGTTGACCTTGCCCATCGCGAAGTCGAGGTCGGGGTCGGGCGGCAGATGGCGGGCGACCCCCCCGAGCGCCTTGGCGTGGTGCTCGAAGAGCGATTGCGGCGATCCGTCGATGACGAGGATCTCGTCCACCCACGGAGCTATCGACCGCAGGTAATTCGCCAGCTCGTCGATCGGGGACGCGGACTCCGTTGTATGCGCATTGCGCGCCAAACGAAGGTCGGGCTCGCTCCAGCGCAGGGGCAGGACGTAGGAGACGCCGTCGCTCACAACGGGCGGCGCAGGGACGTCTCGCCCGCCTCCCAGGCGGAGAGCAGCCGCGCGGCGAAACGGGCCTCGAGGTAGAGCAGCGCCCGGGCGCCGAAGATGATGTCTGCCGCCAACTCCGGCTCGGCCCTGGCGAGCCCGCCGGCGAGATCGTAGGCGGCGATGTTCTCGTGCACGGCGTCGGCCTCGACGTGCTCGTCGTAGAAGTCGGTGGCCTCGGCGTCGAAGCCAAAGCGGCGCATCGCGTTGCCGTAGCGGCGGTTCGGCCCGGCCGAGGTCATCTCGAACATCGCCAGGTGGCCGACGATGGCGCCGCGGTGGCTGCGCCGCAGGCCGAATGCCGACATCAGGTTGACCGTCGCCAGAGTGGATCCGGGCACGTGCGAGAGATAGGCGTTCTCGCTGTCGTCGAGCCGCAGCGCCCGCATCGTCTTGGCGAAGAGAGCGGAGTGCATGCGCTCGGCGCGGCCGCCGCCGTACTCGTCGCCCTGCACCTCCAGCAGCGCGGTCTTCGCAGCTCCGGTGATGCGAGGAATCGCCCAGCTGTGAGGGTCGGCCTCCTTCAGTTGGTAGAGCGAGCGGTGGACGACGAACTCGCGCAGTTGCTCGAGCGTCGCTTTTCGCTCGATGTAGCGAGAGAGCGCTGGCCCGTCGTCCTCTGCCTCGAGCCGGAAGAGAGCATCGCCAACCTCCTCCGGGCTGACTTCGTGGTTATTCGAGGTATGCGCGAAGAAACGGGAACTCAGCGAGGAGTTGAGGGCGGAGAAGAAGGCACGTTCGAGAGCGGCGCGGATCGCCAGCAGGCCGGGGCTCCACTCCCACTCGTCTTCGACGCTGGGAAAGCTGCGGTAGTGCAGCTCGAAGCAGAGGTAGAGGGCCAGCTGCAGGTCGTCGTCGGCGAGCGGGTCCTCAACGCCGTCGAGCAGACCTTCGACCGCGGCGGCAGCGGCAACCGGAAGAGTGGCGGCGGTCGCACCGGGGCTGGCAAGCAGGCCGCGAACCAGCTCGCTGATCGGACCCACCGCTGGCAACACCGTTCGATCGGAGCCGCTTCCCTCTATCTGCTCGACCCCGATCACGCTGTTCTGCTTCCCCGCCGCGCTCGGCGGCAAACCGAGTCATGCGCTCAGGCTCGCACCGCCAACCACGAGCGCGAATGCGCTCCGGGCTCATAGGCGCTGTCGAGACGCTTCAGCACCAGGCCAGCGAGGCCGCGCTCGGCACTTGCGGCAAGCAGCCGCTTGGCATGGCCGGTCGAGTAGGCAGGCGTCTGCCAGCTCGGGCCGGAGAGCTCCAGCCCCTCCAGCAGCTCGCGCCGGCGGCGGTAGGGCTCGGCGGTCAAGTCCTCGCCCTCCAGATAAAGCAGGTCGAAGATCACGAAGGCGCCGGGATGGTCGGCGTCGAGGTCGACGACCATGCCATCGAGAACCGCGTCGCGTGAACCCAGTTGGCGAGTGAGGCGGTGCAGGGAACGCCGACGCTCCTTCAGCTTCTCGCCTTCGGCGTCGCGCAGCTCGAGGCGTCCGGGTCGGCAGTAGGCGAGCGCTCGCACGCCTTTCCACATCACCTCAGCCGCCCAGCCTGTTTCCTTCGCCGGCAGCTTCCCCGGCCGGGCGAGCATCGGCTCGATCGCCTCAGGAAAAGGATCGCGCTCCTCGCCGGGCGGGTCCATGCGGTGGATCAGCCAGTCGCGCTCGCCGCCGGCACGGAAGAGCGCGTAGCGGCCGCTGAGCCGCTCGCCGGAGAAGCTGAAGACGATCTTCCCCTCCTCCCACTTGTAGCACTCGTAGGTGCCGTAGTCCCAGATCCGCACCGGTCCGGCTCCGTACTCCCCGACCGGGATCTCGCCCTCGAAGCTCATGTACTCGAGCGGGTGGTCCTCGGTGTGGACGGCCTTGCGGTTTTCGCTTGGGTCGTCTGGGATCCCGTTTGGTACCGCCCAGGAGACCGCGACGCCGCCGTGCTCCAGCCGCAGGTCCCAGTGCAGGCGGCGGGCGCTGTGTTCCTGGACGACGAAGCGGGGCGCCTTTTTGCGCCCATCCCTTCTGGCACGTGTCCCTGTCACCGGCTCGGGCGTCGCCTGGAAATTCCGCTTGCCCTCGTACTCCGCGAGCTTGCTCCCGCTCTTTGGTTTGCGCGTGCTCACCTCCTCATTTGTACCCAGCTGTTCCTGTTTCGCCTCCAATCGGCCTGGGTAGGTGGCAGTCGCATCTGACCCCGACCCCGGAGGAGGACGACGATGGCGGAGCTGACGACGCTCGAGGAGAAGCTGGCGGAGGTTCTGGGACTGGCCCAGGCTGCCCAGGGCGCGACCGAGAAGGTCGAGGGCCTGGTCGAAGACGAAAGCGTCGCGGCCACCCTGAGGCAGATGCGCGAGGAGGCCGAGGAAACGGAGCGGCGCTGCGCCGAGCTGGCCGACAACCGCGACGGCAAGAAGACCGCGATCCTCGAAAAGGCACAGGAAACGAAGGGCGAGGCGACGGAAATGATGTCGACCTATCTGAGCGGCGATTCCGATGGCCTCGACGGCTTTGAGTTCCTCACCATGGCCGAGGCCGGTGAGGTCGGCCACTGGGCTGTGCTGGGGAAGCTCAACGAAGCCGCCGGCGAGCAGGAGCTGAGTGAGCTGGTCGACTGGGCGCTGCCGATCCAGGAACGCCATTTCGACGAGGCTAAGGACTGCTCGCTGAAGCTCGCCGCTGAGAAAGACCCCTACGAAGAGTCCTGACGCAGCCCGGGTGATGGGTTGCCGTCGTGAGAGGCGCGAGCGGTTGGAGAGTGGCAATGGCGACGATCATCGCTGCCATTGCCCTTGCCACGACCGGCTGCGGTGACCTCAGCCGCGGTGAGCTGAGCCGCGGCGTCGAATCGCTCAGTTCCCTGGCGGCGCAGGGCGGCTTGATTGCCAACGGCGTCGCCCGCGACGCGACCAAGTCCACCTACACGCGGGTGATGGCGAAGACGCTGGGTGGCGAAGCCGAGCACGAGGCGGAAAAGCTCGCCGACGCGGAACCCTCGCCGGAGGTCACCGACGAGCGCAACGCGGCGGTGCAGATCGCGAGCGAAATTTCACAGCTCTTCTCCGAACTGCAGATCTTCCCCGGCGATGAGCGCCACGGCGCGATCGTGCAGCGCCACATGCGCGAAGCCAAGGAAAAGGCCGACGCCGTCCTCACCCGGCTGACCGGGGAAGCGCCGTGAAAGCGATCCTCAAGATCGCCCTGGGGATCATCGCCGCGCTCGGCGGCTTCCTCGACATCGGCGACCTCGTCTTCAACACCCAGGCGGGGGCGCTCTACCGCTACGACCTGCTCTGGGCGGTCGTGCTGGGGACGCTGGGGATCGCCATCTACGCGGAGATGTCTGGCCGCGTCGCGGCGGTGACCCAGCGGCCGGTCTTCGACACGATCCGGATGCGGATGGGCTTCGGCATGGGGCTGGTGGCGCTGATCGCCAGCACCTTTGTCAACGTGCTCACGGTGGCGGCCGAGCTCGGTGGCCTGGCGATCATCCTGACGCTGCTCTTCGACGCGACCTTCAGCCTCTTCGTCGTCCTCGCGACGATCGGCCTGGTAGTCGTCGTCGCCCTACTGCCCTTCGGGGGGATCGAGCGTCTCTTCGGCTACTGCGGCCTGCTGATGCTGGTCTTCGTCGCCACCGCGATCCACCAGGGTCCGAACTGGGGGGATGTCGCGCACGGCTTCGTGCCCTCGCTGAGCGGCTCGACCCTCTATCTGTACTTCGTCGTCGGTGTCTTCTCAGCCGCGCTGATGCCCTACGAGGTGCACTTCTACTCCTCGGGGGCGATCGAGGAGGGCTGGGACGAATCGAGCCTGAAAGAGAACCGGCTCAACGCGATCGTCGGCTACGCGCTTGGCGGCCTGCTGGCCTGCACGCTCGTCGTCGTCTCGGGCTACCTCTTCCACCCGCTCGAAGTCGACCCGAACGACCTCGGCACGGTTGCGCTGCCCTCGCAGGGCGCCTATGGGGAGACGGGGCTGCTGCTGGCGCTGGGCGGAATGATGTTCTGCGTCGGCGGCGCCGCGGTCGACTCCAGCTTCTCCGCCTCCTACAACCTCGCCCAGTTCCTCGGCTGGGAGTGGGGGCGCAATCGCGGGCCCAAGAAAGCGCCGCGCTTCACGGCCTCCTGGCTGCTCTTCCTCTTCCTCGCGATGCTGGTTGTGCTCAGCGGCATCAACCCGGTCGAAATCACCGAGTACGCGGTCGTCTTCTCGGTCGTGGCGCTGCCGCTCACCTACTTGCCGATCCTGCTGATCGCCGGCGACCGCTCCTTCATGGGGAAACACGCCAACGGCCGTGTCTCCCGCATCCTCGGCTGGCTCTATTTCGCCGTGATCGTCGTCCTCGCGGTGAGCGCGGTGCCACTGCTGCTGGCGACCAACGGAGGTGGGGGATGAAGGCCGGGGAGCCGATCTTCGTCGCCCACCGGTTGCTCGACGAGCAGATCCTCGACTCCGAGAAGCGGCGCTGCGGCCGCGTCGACGACATCGAGCTGCGCGGAAATCCGCCGCGTATAGCCGCGCTCCTGGTGGGCCAGAGCCTCTATCCGCGCCGTCTGCCGAAGCGCCTGCGCGGCATCGCCAGACGTATCGCCGGCCCAGAAGTCTGGGGCGCCAGCGCAGTACGGGTCCCATGGGAGGACGTCGATGACATCAACGCCGCCGTGCACCTGCGCGGCAAGGCCGAGGAGCACGGCCTCGGCGCCGGCGACGATCCCGAGAACTGGCTGGTGAGGAGGCTGCCGTGGAACTGAATGGGGAGCCGGTGGCGTTCAGCGGCCTGGTCGGCAGCCGGGTGCGCGACCAGTCGGGACACGTGCTGGGACGCCTCTTCGAGGTGCGCGCGCATCGCGAGCGCGACGGGGCAGTCGTGTTCGACGAGCTGATGGTCGGCCGCCGGGCGCTGTGGCAGCGGCTGCGCGGACCCGACCCGGGGGCGCGTGGCATCCCCTGGCAAAGCGTGATCGAGATCGCGGGCGATGAGATCGTCGTGGCCCGCTGATGCAATGAGCACACGCAGCACCCCCGGGCGCTTCTTCCACTGCCACTCCGCCAGCGAAGACCCGGGCCTCCTGCTCGATCCCGATCACCAGGTGACCGAGCCCTGGGGCTCGCACGACCACGGGCCCTGTGACAAGTGCGGTCAAGCGGGCGTCACGCTCTACGAATGTCGCTCCTGTCTCCAGACAGGCGCCCGGCCGGACTGCCCTTCATGCCAGGGCCGTGTCCGCTTCCGCGAAACATGCCCCACCTGCCTGGGCACGGGCGAGATCAACCACACCCGAAGGAAGGGGATTGCCGTCTTCCCCGCCCGCCAGGGCCTCTACCGCTACCTCGCAGAGCGCAACGCCGAGCTCGAAGGCAAGATCGTGGTCGAGCTGGAGGGCCGCCTCAGCGACGAGCGCGATCTCGACGCCGACGCCGGCGCGTTGCTCGTGCATCCCGAGCGGATCGTCACCATGCAGCCGCTCGATCCCGAGCTTGTGGCGGAGATCCGCGCGAACCTCTGATTACGCGGGAGGCGGTGGTCGTAATGGGAGCCAAAGGCATCGGCGCCTGGCTCCCGCGGCGCCCGACCCGACTCCGTTTGCGCGAGCCGTTTCCGGGAATTCGAGAGCGAACCCGAAAACGCGATGGAAGGGGTTGGCGTGATGGAGGCAGCAGAGAACAGGCCGGTCGCGGTCGTTACCGGCGCTTCGAGCGGGATCGGCTACGAGCTGGCGCGGGTCTTTGCCGAGCACGGCTTCGACCTGGTGATCGCCGCCGAGGACGCCGAGCTGACTATCGCCAAGGCACAGCTGGAAGCAACCGGCGCCCGGGTGCAAGCGCACCGCCTCGACCTCGCCACCGAGGCCGGGGTGATCGAGCTCTACCGTCACCTCGGCAAGGTCGGCAAGCCGGTAGACGCACTCGCCCTCAACGCCGGCATCGGCGCCGGCGGCGCCTTTGCCACCGAAACCAAACTCGAGGACGAGTTGAAGTTGATCGACCTCAACGTGCGCGGCACCGTGCACCTCTGCAAGCTCGTCCTCGCCGACATGGTCGAGCGCGACGAGGGACGGATCCTCTTCACCTCGTCGATCGCTTCGACGATTCCAGGCGCCTTCCAGGCTGTCTACAACGCCTCGAAGTCCTTCGTGCAGTCCTTCGCCCTGGCTTTGCGCAACGAGCTCGAGGACAGCGGCGTAACGGTCACATCGCTGATGCCCGGCGCGACCGGGACCGAGTTCTTCGAGCGCGCCAACATGGAGGACACCGAAGTCGGCGCCGGCAAGAAGGACGACCCCGCCGAAGTCGCCCGGGAAGGCTTCGAGGCGCTGATGGACGGCAAGGAGAAGGTCGTCGCCGGCTCGTTCAAAAACAGGGTCCAGGTCGCTGCGGGTCGTTTCATGCCCGACTCGGCCAAGGCCGAGATGCACCGCAAAATGGCCGAACCCGGCTCGGCGGAAGAGGAGTAACGATGAAGGCGCTGACTTTCCACGGCAAACGCGACGTGCGGGTCGACCAGGTTCCCGACCCCGGGATCGAGGAGCCGACCGACGCGATCGTCCGCATCACTTCGACCGCGATCTGCGGCTCCGACCTCCACCTCTACGAGGTGCTCGGCATGTTCATCGAGGAGGGCGACATCCTCGGCCACGAGCCGATGGGGGTGGTCGAGGAGGTCGGCAGCGAGGTCAAGCAGATCAAAGCCGGCGACCGCGTCGTCATCCCCTTCAACATTTCCTGCGGCGATTGCTGGATGTGCAACCAGCAACTCTTCGCCCAGTGCGAGACGACGCAGGTGCGCGAGCAGGAAAAGGGTGCGGCGCTGTTCGGCTACACCAAGCTCTACGGCGAGGTCCCGGGCGGCCAGGCCGAGTACCTGCGGGTGCCGCAGGCGCACTTCGGGCCGATCAAGGTGCCGGACGGACCGCCCGACGAGCGCTTCCTCTTCCTCTCCGACGTGCTGCCGACCGCCTGGCAGGCAGTCGAGTACGCGGCGATCCCCGAGGGCGGCAGCGTCGCCGTCTACGGACTCGGGCCGATCGGCCAGATGTGCACGCGGATCGCCCGCCACAAGGGCGCCGAGACGGTGATCGGGATCGACACCGTGCCGGAGCGGCTGGAGATGGCGCGCCGCCACGGCATCGAGGTGATCGACTCCAGCAGCGTCGAAGACGTGCCCGGGGCGATCCGCGAGATGACCGACGGCCGCGGGCCCGACGGCGTCATCGACGCCGTCGGCATGGAGGCACACGGCGCCCCCGGGGCCGAGCTCGCCCAGAAGGCGACGGGCCTGCTGCCCGACCCCCTGGCCGCGAAGGCCGTTGAAAAGCTCGGCACCGACCGCCTCTCCGCCCTGCGCGAGTCGATCGACACGGTGCGCCGCGGCGGCACCGTGTCGATCTCCGGCGTCTACGGCGGCATGCTCGATCCGCTGCCGATGATGCAGCTCTTCGACAAGGGCGTGCAGCTGCGCATGGGCCAGGCCCACGTGCGCCGCTGGACCGACGAGATCCTGCCGCTGCTGGAAGACGGCGACCCGCTCGGGGTCGATGACTTCACCACCCACCAGTTGCCGCTCGCCGACGCCCCCCACGCCTACTCGATGTTCCAGAAAAAGGAAGACGGCGCGATCAAGGTCGTGCTCAAGCCATAGGAGGAAGCAACGATGGCCAAAGATCACGGCTCCAGCGTCAAGAACGACAAGCAGTACGAAGGTCTGCGCAAAAAGGGAATGAGCAAACAACGCGCCGCCTCGATCGCCAACTCCCCGGAATCGTCGAAGAAAGGTGGCGAAAAGAGCGGCAAGGGCAGCGGCGGCAGCAAGTCGCAGAAGCGTGCCGCCGGCCGCGAGGGTGGCAAGAAGTCGAGCTAGGCGAGCCCGTGCGAATCGTCTTCAAGACATTTCTAACCTGCATCACTGTCGCAGCGCTGATCCTTTCGTCGCTCGGCGGCGCAGCGGCCGCGCAGCAGCTGCCGGTGATCTACAACGGCGCGCTGGGCTACGCGCATGCGAGCCCGACTGCCAGTCCGCCGGGCGCTAACGATTTTTCCTGCCAGCCGAGCGCCGCGCACCCGCGCCCGGTGATCCTCGTCCACGGCACCTTCGGCGACATGTCCGACAGCTGGCAGGCGCTCTCGCCGTTGCTGCACAATCACGGCTACTGCGTCTTCGCGCTCAACTACGGCTCCCACGCGGGGTCCGGTGCGGTCGGCGTCTACGCAACCGGCGACATCGCCGAATCGGCTGCGCAGCTGGGTGGGTTCATCGACAAAGTACTCGCCGCAACAGGCGCCGAAAAGGCCGACCTGGTCGGCCACTCGCAGGGCGGCATGATGCCGCGCTACTACCTCAAGCACCTCGGTGGCGGGAGCAAGGTCGGCGCCCTCGTCGGCCTTTCCCCCTCAAACCACGGCACCACCGAGAACGGCCTCTTTACCCTGGCCAGCTTCTTCCCGCAAGCCGAATCGTTCTTCGTCCTCTGTCCCGCCTGCGCCCAGCAGGCAGCCGGGTCCCCGTTCATCACCGAGCTCAACTCGGGCGTTGAGACGCAGCCGGGCGTCGACTACACGGTGATCCAGTCCCGCTACGACGAGGTCGTCACCCCCTACACCTCAGCCTTCCTCTCCGGGCCGAATGTGACGAACATCCTGCTTCAGCAGCAGTGCCCGCTCGACGCCGGAGAGCACCTCTCGATGCCCTACGACCACATTGCCGACGCCGACGTGCTGACCGCGCTCGACCCAGCGCACCCCGTCCATCCGCTCTGTACGCCGATCGCGCCGGTGGTGGGCGGGTAAGGAGACCGATGAAGATCGCGGTGATCGGCAAAGGCAACGTCGGTGGCGGGTTGGCCAACCTCTGGGAGCAGGCGGGCCATGAGGTGACGAGGATCGGCCATGAGGGCGGCGACGTCACGGAGGCCGAGGTTCTCGTGATCGCGGTCCCCGGCGGTGCGGTCGCCGAAGCGCTCGACGGGATCGAGGGGTTCGCGGGCAAGACCTCGATCGACGCGACCAACCGGGTCGGAATCGAGCCGCCGGAGGGCTTCGCCTCCAACGCCGAGTACGTCAAGTCACGTACGGGTGGCCCCACTGCAAAGTCCTTCAACCTCAACTTCGCCAGGCTCTACGACAAGCTCAGCGAAACCCAGCTCGCGACCCGGCAACCTTCTGGTGCGGCGACGAGGAAGCCCGCGGGAATGGCCCTAGCAGACCGGTTCTAGGCGGCCGCGGGCTCGTAGGTGAGGATCGAGACACCGGCGCCAACCGTTTTGGAGTCGACGAGGCTCAGGGGCTTCTTCTCGCTGACGTCGCCGAAGAGGCGCTTGCCCTTGCCGAGCAGCACCGGGAAGACCATCAGGCGCAGCTCGTCGACCAGGTCGCGCTCGAGCAGGCCCTGGACCAACTGGGCGCTGCCGGCGACGAGAATCACGCCGTCGATCTCGCGATGCAGTTTCGCCACCTCGTCGGCGAGCTCACCGCTGAGGATCGTCGAGTTGTTCCAGCTCGCCTCCCGCAGAGTCGAGGAGACGACGTACTTCGGCATCGAGTTCATTTTCTCGGCGAAGCCGCCGGGATCTTCTTCTCTCGTCGGCCAGGCGGCAGCGAAGCCTTCGTAAGTCACTCGGCCGAGCAGCTGCGCCTCGGCCTCGAATAGCTCGTCGAGCTTGAACTTGTCGCCCTCCTCGCCGCGGTCGATCTCGAAGGTCCAGCCGCCGTGCTTGTAGTCCTCGGATCCGCCGGGATCCTCCATCACTCCGTCGAGGGATACGAACTCGGTTACGACGATCTTGCCCATGGTGCTCTCCTTTGCTTGTTGGTCGAATCTCTACCCCTACGACGAACGGGCAGTCGCGAGATCGACACCCTCATGGTTTTATTGGCGGTCCGCCCGGAGCCGGGCGGCCTTGATCTGCAGGTAGTGCCGCTCGGGCAGGCTGTTGGTGCGCTCGGCGGCGGCGGCGTATTCGCTCACCGCGGCATCCCCATCGCCAGCCAGCTCGAGCAGATGAGCGCGGGCCGCGTGCAGGCGGTGGTGACCTTCGAGCGAGTCCTCCAACGGCTCGAGCAAGGCCAGGCCGGCTGCCGGCCCGTCGACCATCGCCGCCGCGATCGCCCGGTTGAGGCTGACCATCGGGTTTCCCCTCACCCGCTCTAGCAACCCGTATAGGGCGAGGATTTCGCGCCAGTCGGTCTCCTCGTGGCTGGAGGCCTGATCGTGGGCGGCGGCGATCGCCGCCTGCAGCTGGTACTCGCCGATCGCCCCGCGCGCCCAGGCGGCGCCGATCGTTTCCAACCCCTCGTCGATCAGCTCGCGGCTCCAGAGCGAGCGATCCTGCTTGGCAAGCGGGATCAGGGAGCCGTTGGGGCCGCTGCGAGCGGGACGCCGCGCCTCGGTAAGCAGCATCAACGCCAGCAAGCCGCCGACCTCGGGATCGCCGGGAAGGGCCGAATGCAGCGAACGCGTCAGTCGGATTGCCTCGCCCGCCAGCTCGGCGCGGGCGAGCTCGTTGCCAGCGCTGCTCAGGTATCCCTCGTTGAAGATCAGGTAGATGACGTGCAGCACCGAGCGCAACCGCTCCTCACGCTCCTCGCCGACGGGCATCTCGAACGGCGCGCCCGATGCCTTGATCGCCTGCTTGGCTCGGCTGATCCGCTGCGCCATCGTCGCCTCGGGGACGAGGAAGGCGGCGGCGATCTCAGCCGTGGTCAGACCGCCGACCGCACGTAGCGTCAGCGCGATCGCCGAGGCGGCGCTCAGCGCCGGATGACAGCACATGAAGATCAGCGCCAACGAATCGTCGCCGTCGGGAATCGCGTCGGCCTCTCCAGGGCCGCCGGGCGGCGGTTCTTGTGCGGCGGCGAGCTCCTCCCGCCGCCGGCGCGCCGACTCGCTGCGCAGACGATCGCTCATCCGCCGCGAGGCGACGTGGATCAGCCAACCGACCGGGCTCTCCGGCGCCCCCTGCGCCGGCCACTGCGAGCTCGCTTCGAACATCGCCTCCTGCATCGCGTCCTCGGCGGCGGCGAAATCGCCGAAGCGCCGCGCGACGACAGCGAGGGCCCGCGGCGCGGCTTCGCGCAGCAGGCCCTCGCTATCGGCCCATTCCCTCACCTGCGGACTCAGTCCTCGGCGCCGGGAGTGCCCATTACCTCGCGGACCTCGATCCGCTGCCTGATCGCCACGCCGCCAGGGCCGGGCGCGGCCGATCCCTTGGCGGCGATCTCGAGCGCCCGCTCGGGCGAATCGACGTCGACGATCCGGTAACCGGCGAGCAGCTCCTTGCCCTCTGGGAAAGGCCCGTCGGTGACGACCGGAGCGCTGGCATCGTCGTGGACGACGAACTTCGCCTGCTCGGGAGCGGTGAGAGCCTGCGCGTCGACGAGCTCGCCTCGGTCGGTCAGCTCGTCGTTGAGCTCGCGCTGGTAGGCGATGTGCGCCTCGATCTCCTCCGGAGTCCAGGTGCTCATCGGTCCCACTGCCTCGTTTTCGACTCCGCCGTAGTCCTGCAGCAGCATGAACTTCATCTCGCTTCTCCTTTTCTCTGCGCTCCGTTGTGGGCGCGTTCACCCGGGTGTCGAAGCCGCGCCTCCATTCTCGACATCCTCACCCGATCGCGCTGCCCACCGCTATGCTTCTCGCGCTCGAGTGCCCTGGCGGCGCCGAGCGTTAGCCAGGTATGGGGGTCCGTAGGCCACTGTGCAGGGTGCGAGATATACGAAGCCAGGGCAAACGGCTCCGCAGCGGTAAGCGGGCGCAAGAGCTTTGCGTACCACTCGCTTCAAGCAACGCCTACAGGAGCCGTCGCGTGGATCGTTCGGACCCTCAAGAAAGCCCTGCTGCGCGTGGGGCGCTCATCTCCCAGCTATCGCGGGAGATCGTGCAGCTACACGCCCGCCTCTACGGCCGCGGGCCAACCAAGGCGCGCAGCTACATGCAGAACGACTACGCGGTCTGCATCCTCGAGGAGATCTTCACCACCGCCGAGCGCACCCTGATCGGAGCCGGCGCCAGCGAGCACGTCAGAGAGACACGCAAGAAGTTCCAGGAAGCTGTCAAGGACGAGTTCGTCGGCGTCGTCGAGCGGATCACGGGACGCAGCGTCAAAGTCTTCCTCAGCCAGGTCGACGTCGATGCCAACCTAGCTTTGGAGTTCTTCATCTTTGCCGAGCAGGAAGACCTCGATCGCCAGGTCGGGATCGACGTGAACGACGCTTAGGAACGCCTCGACCGGACGGCCCATGATCTGCTCGACGCTGGCCTTGTACTCATCCTCGAGTGCTTCCTGGTGAAGGCCACGCGTGCGCCGAACGTGCTCGGCCTGCCCTGCCCTGATCAAGGTGCGCTCCACGGCGGTGTAGATGTCGCTGAGCACGCAGACGACCATCTCGTCGTTGACGAAGCTCTTCGCCGCGCCCGGGCCACGGCCGAAGTACTCGCGATGCAAAGCGACCATCGCATTTGAAAGCTCGACAAGTGCCTGGCTTCCTTTAGGTGTCTCTTTTCCGACGATGAAAAGCTCCGCGGGCTCGGGTTCGACAGAGTCGCCAACCTCAATCGCTCCTCACGCGACCTCTGCACGGGCGTGCGTTGGATCGAATCCCCCGCAACCCGGTCAGCTCTTCAAGTCATGCGCGCTGGCCCGTGTGTTAGGTCGGAGGTATCAGCCTACTAACTGAATGGGTATGTAATTTTGGTTAGTTCTATATAGGAACGCTAGTGGTATGTGCAGTGCGGCTGATTCCCCGTCGAGCGCGGAGGCGACATCGAGGTCAGGCTGGAGTAGCTTTGTTCGGGTGGACTCACCCCGGGCAGAGGCAGTGAGTGCGGGAAACGCCGAAGAGGAGCTCTACCGCCTGGCCCAGGTGGTGCAAAGCACTCAGGACACGGTGCTGAGCAAGGACCTCGACGGCATCGTCACTTCCTGGAACCCGGCGGCGGAGCGCCTTTACGGGTACAGCGAGTCCGAAGCGATCGGCTCCCACATCTCCTTCCTGATCCCCGCCGATCACAAGAACGAGGAGCAGGAGATCCTCGCCCGGGTGCGCCGCGGCGAACCGGTCGAGACATATGAGACGGAGCGAATCCGCAAGGACGGCGTTCGAATCGACGTCTCGCTGACGATCTCCCCGATCGAGCATCCCGAGCGCGGCATCGTCGGCGCCTCGGTGATCGCCCGCGACATCACGGCGGAGCAGCGGCGGCGGCGCGCCCAGGAGTTCCTCATCGCGGCGACCGGTGGGCTCGACGCCTCACTCGACTTCAACCGCACGGCGAGGACGATCGTCGAGACCGCGATTCCGGAGCTGGCCGAGCTCTGTGTGCTCGACTTCGTTCGCCGCGACGGTTGGATCGGTGACAGCGTCGTCGGCGCGGCGAACCCCGCTGCAGGCGCCGTTCTCGAGGAGATCCGCAGGCGCACGCCACTCGACCCCCGCTGCGACCACCCCGTCGCGCAGGTGCTGCGAGCGGGGCGGCCGATGGTCTGGCGCGACCTCACCTCGCCGAACGTGATGAAGGAAGTCGTCCAGAGCGAGGATCACAAGCGGCTGATCGAAGAGACTCGCTACCAGTCGGCGGCCGTGGCGCCGCTGGTCGCGCGCGGCTCCACCCTCGGTGCCCTCTCCTTCCTGCACGCCAGCACCGACCTACGCTACGACGCCGACGATCTGCAGCTGCTCAGCGAGCTGGCCGATCGGGCGGCGATGGCGCTTGACAACGCCCGTCTCTACGAAGAGCGCGACCGTATCGCCCAGAACCTGCAGCGTGGCCTGCGGCCGCCCGAGCCGCCCTTCGTCGACGGCCTCGATATCGCGGTCGCCTTCGACGCCTACGGCGAAGGGATGGAGATCGGCGGCGACCTCTACGACATCCTCCCGACCGAGGACGGTTGCTGGATCATGATCGGCGACGTGACCGGCAAGGGCAGCGTCGCCGCCGGCGTCTCGGTGGCGCTGCGCCACTCGATGCGTGGTCTGGCTCGCCAGATTGATGAGCCGCAGGAGCTGCTGGCACAGCTGAATGCGATGCTGCTCGAGGGTCGCAGCCTCAACGACTTCGCCACCGCGCTGCTGCTGCGCCTGCGGCGAGGGGATGGGCGTTGGAGACTCTCCCTCGCGGCGGCGGGGCACCCGCCGGCGATCCACGTCACCAGCGAGGGATCCGTCCAACTCGGCGGCGGGGCCGTGCTCGGCGCTTGGGCCGACGCCCCGTTGCCGGCCCATGAGACGGAGCTGCTCCCCGACGAGACACTTGTCCTTGCCACCGATGGCTGGTTCGAGGCTGGGCCGCCGGAGACACACGTTGGACCCGAGGCGCTCGGCGAGCTCAGCCACTCATTTGCCGACCTTGACCTCGCCGAGATGACCGAGTGCCTGCGCCAGGATGCGATCGCGCGCAGTGGTGGGCACCTACGGGACGACATGGTCCTGCTCGCCATGCGGCCCGGTCCGGGTTAACCGCGCGGAGCCGATCAGGCGGGCGGGCTCAGCTCTTCGAGCATCTCGAGCATCTTGCGATGGTAGGCGACACCGGCTGTGAGGGCGAGTTCGGAGCGGTGCCATGCCTCGTCACCTCGCACTTCGTCCAGATAGCCCTGCAGCTCCGCCAGCTTCTCGCGGTGGTAAGTCCTGCGGGGCTCGAGAAATACGCGCGGGTCCGCACCGGCGAAGACCTTGAGCATGATCTCGTCGCGCACCTGCGGCGGCGCGGCTGTTGGGTCCGCCGCCCAGGCAGCCAGCGCCGCGCGGCCCTCCTCGGTGAGCGAGTACGTTTTGCGCCGCCGTCCCCCCTCCTCCTGATGCATCGAGAGGTAACCGCCCGCCGCCAACCGCGCCGGCTCCTCGTAGGCGGTCGTGTGAGGGACAGGCCAAAAGTTCTCGATCGACTTGTCCATTGCCTGCTTGATCTCGTACGGCGTCGCCTCGCCAAGCTGATCGAGCAGGGCGAGCAGGGCGTAAGAGGTGGGCGTAAGACGAATCGACTTGCTTTTCATGATTCGAGGCGTATAGTTCGGAACGAAGTATCTTACTCTTCGAACCGACTGCCCCGGGAGGCCAGCGATGCCCGACAAGCAAAGCAACGGCAATCGATCCGACTACGACGCGGTGATCGTAGGCGCCAGCCTCGCGGGCTGCACGACCGCCATTGCCCTGGGTCGCTCCGGCGCCAGCGTGGCGGTGGTCGAGAAGCAGCCCGATCCCGCTGCCTTCAAGCGCATGTGCTCTCACTTCATCCAGGCCTCTGCCGTGCCGGCTCTGGAACGGCTCGACCTGCTCGGGCCGATCATGGAGGCGGGGGGAGTGCGCTCGAGGATGCGAGCCTGGACCCCGTGGGGCTGGATAGAAGCACCGCCGGCCAAGGCCCGCGAGGCAGTCAATCTGCGTCGTGAGCGGCTCGACCCGCTTCTCCGCGAAACGGCCGCCGCGACACCGGGCGTCGAGCTGATGCTCGGCCGCAGTGCAGAGCGCCTGGTCCGGGAGGGCGGCACCGCCGGCGGCGTCGTCGTGCGCGATCGCGACGGCGAGGAGACCATGCTGGGCGCCCAACTCGTGGTCGGCGCCGACGGCCGCGACTCCCGTGTCGCCGAGCTGGCCGCGGTGAAGACGAAGACCTCCCCCCACGGGCGTTTCGCCTACGGCGCCTATTTCGACGGGCCGCCGGCCGTTGCGGATGGCGCCAGTTCGATCTGGATGCTCGACCCCAACTGGGCGGCCGCCTTCCCAACCGACAGCGGGCTCGTCTTCTACGCGGCTATGCCAACCAAGGACCGCCTGCCGGAGTTCCGCCGCGACCCCGAGGCAGCCCTGGTCTCCTTCGTCGGCGATGTTCCCGAGGCACCGCCGATCCGGGCCTCGCGAAGGGTGAGCCCCGTGTTGGGAAAGATTGAGATGCCGAACAAAGTCCGGGTACCGGTCGCGCCGGGCCTCGCGCTGGTGGGAGATGCCGCGATGGCGGTCGACCCGCTCTTCGGGGTCGGCTGCGGCTGGGCCTTTCAATCGGCCGAGTGGCTCGCCGCCAGCGTCGCTCCAGCACTGCGCGGCGATGAGGCGCTGCAGGCCGGCCTGGCGCGCTATCGGCGACGGCACCGGCGTGGCCTGCGCGGGCATGCGACGCTGATCAACGAGTACGCGAGCGGCAGGAAGATGAGCCCGGGAGAACGCCTGGTCTTCTCCGGTGCCGCGCGGGACCAGCGCGTCGCGGAAACCTTCGACGCCTTCGGCACGCGCTGCATCGGCCCCAGCCGCGCGTTCGCCTCGATGCTCCCCCGAGCAATCGCGGTCAACGCGCGCCACGGGCTCGGGCCGCGCCGCAAGCGGCTGGTCGAATCCCCCGCGTAGCGGCGACCGCCGCTACTGATGTGAGCTCTGGCTGACCTGGGTGCTCAGGCTGACTTTCGGTTCTCCCGATCCGATCTTCGCCGCCCGCACCGCGAAGCGCAGTTGGCCCTTGTGCAGGTGCGAGACTTTGAGCACGGTGTAGGTCGAGCCCACCGCGCGCGAAATCTTCAGATTGCCGGGCTTGGGGCCGCGACGGGCAGCGATCGCGAGGAGGTGGCCCTTGTTGGTCAGCTTCAGTCCCGAGACCTTGAATTTATCGAGCGGACTGGTCCAGGTCAGCGTGATCTGGATCGCTTTCGTAGCGGCGCCGATCGCGATGCTGTGGACCTTGCTCTGGCCCTGTTTGAGCAGGTCGGTGAACTGGCGTGGCGGCGTCTGGCAGGTCAGCGCCGCCTCGATCGTGTTCATAACCGCTTGCAGCTGGGAGGAATCTTTGAGCGGGAAGTAGCGGCCGCCAGTATCAGCGGCAATCTTCTGCAGCCGCGCTTGGTCTTCACCGGCGGCGATGCCGCCGAAGCCAACCACGTACGTCGGCACGTTGTGGACGAGGTGCGCTTCGTTGTAGGTGCCGATGTCGTGACCGCCGTCGGTGAGGAAGATGCGGGCGTTGGCGTTCGGGTTGTCCGCGTCCGACTGGGCAAAGGCGCCGTTGTAGTCGGTGGCGCCGTTGTCGGCGTGGATCTTCTGGTCGAGCGCCGTCTTCATCGCGTTCACGTTGGGGCCGACCGGCTGTGGCGGGAAGACGCTGTCGGCAGCGGGAGGGTTGTTTTCGAAGCCGGCGGAGCCAAACTCGACCGCGCCCAGTTGCGTCGAAGCATCGAGCGAGTTGATCAGCAGGTCCATCGCCTGCACCCGCAAGCGGTTGGCGTCGGTGAATTCCATCGAGATCGAGTCATCGACGATCGCCTCGATGTTGGTCGCCTTGGAGCAAGCCGAGGCACTCGCGACGGGCGTAGCGGCGCTCGCCGGTGCGGCGCTCAAACCGACGGTGAGGAGCGCGGCAACTCCGGCTCCCAGAAAGACCCTGGCGACTCGTTTCATCTTCATCTCTCTTCCACTGCTTGAGGATTCCTGTTCACTCGCTACGCTGGAGTTGCAGATGGTTGCAGCCCAGGCAGACAAAATCGCGGTGATCACGCTCGGCCCCGAGGGAACATGCCACGAGCGCGCCGTGCGGCGCTACCTCGAGTTCCAAGGCGTCGACGAATATCGGATCGAGCTGATCACCGACTTCTTCGACGGCCTGGAGATGCTGCGGGAGACCCCGAACGGCTTCCTCGTCCAGTGCAGTGCCCATCCGAAGGTCCACGAGATCACCGAGAAGTACTGGACCGAGATCTTCGTCGTCGACACCTTCATCTACCCGACCAAGCACCTCGTGCTGCTCAGCCGCAAGGACGTCGAGACGCCGCGCTCGATCGGGATCGTGCCGGCGACCAAGGGGTACGTCGACCTCTCCCAGTGGGAGGAGGTCATCGACGTCGCCTCCAAGCCAATCGTCGGCGAGGGCCTGCTGCGCGGTGACTATGACTCCGGTCTCACCCACATGGAGCATGTGACCGAGCACGCGGAGGAACTGCGCCTCGATCTCGACATCGGTGAAATCGATACCACCTGGGTGGTCTACGGCCACGAGAAGCGCTTCAAGGGCGAGGTGATCGGGATCCCTTCCTCGCACCTCTTCGGGCTGCCCGCCCCGGGCGCCGCGGCAACGCCAATCCACGCCTGAATAGCGTCGGCTACCATCGCGCCCGACGCTGGCGCACCTCGCAAGGGCCCGCGCAGGTGTCGGCATCAGAACGGTGGGCGCGATGGCGGCTTTTGCGGCGGCGATACGGCCTATCGGGGTCCCCCCGTGGAGTCGAAGCATGTCCTCCCATGCCGAAGAGGCCACCGTCAGGCGCTGGTTTGACGCTTTCAACTCCCGCAACCTCGAGGGAATGCTCGCCTGCATGCACCCATACGTCGATTTCCACCCATTGCGATTGCACGGCCTCGAGAGCGCTTACAGCGGCCACGCGGGCGTGCGGGAATGGTTTGCCGAATTGCAGCGACTGGAACACGCGCACCGGATCGAGCTCTCGGAGGTACGCACTTCCAGCGACGGCAAACTGGTCGCCGCCGGCATGCTGAGGACCGCCGATCCCGCTGGACCGGCCTCCTTCTGGGCGCTGGAGCGCTTCGAAGGGGGCATGATCATCGCCGCCCACCACTTCCTCAGCGACCGCTTTCACCTGCGATGAGCGGAGGACAAGCCGAAGAGATGGACGGGGAGCTGAAGGGCGGAGAGTTGAATGCCGCCGTCACCCGCGAGATCGTCCGCATCCATACGGCGGCAATCGGCCGCGGGCCGAAGAAGTCCTACTCCTTCCACAACGGCGACACCCTGATCACGGTCCTGCTCGAGGTGCTGACCCGCGCCGAGCGGAACCTCGTCTCCTATGACGAGGGCGATGCCGTACTCGCCATGCGTCGCCTTTCCCAACGCGCCATGGCCGATGAGATGAAGGCCGCGATCGAACGCATCACCCGCCGCAATGTGGTCGCCTTCATGTCCGACAACCACCTCGACCCCGATATGGCGATCGAGGTCTTTATCCTCGACCCGCCGCTGACCTAAAGGCCGTCAGGCCCGGCCGAGCTTGGCGGCGAGGCGGCGCAGGGCCTTGCTGTTTGGACGGCGGATGAAAGCCCGCGTCAGCGGCGGGCATAGCCGTTCGGCCCGCGAGGCCTCGAGCCACTCCAGCTCGAAGCAGACCTCGGTCTCCCCGCCCGGCAGCTCCCGCAGCCGGTAGGTGCCGCGAGTGCGACGCTTGCCCCCGGCGCCGATGCCTTCCTCGACGATGCTCGTCGGCTCCTCAGCCTCGACGATCTCGAAGTCGGTCCAGTCTTGCGACATCGGCGCGCTGGCCCGTGCCTCGGCTTTCGCCCCGACTCCCTTCGCCGGACCGGAAAAGCTCCAGTCGACCAGGAAGTGATCGAGAAACCCCTCGTGATTGGAGAGCAGCGCGAGATAGTCGTAGACCTCCCCAGCGGATTGGGGCACCGTGACAGAGACGGTTACCGGCTTCACCGCGCGATCCTATGCGGACCGCGCTCGCCTGAGCAGGTCGCGCAGCGTGCGTTGGTCGGCTGCCGAGAGGCCGGCGAGCCAGGCGGGCGGCTTCTCGACCGCTTTGATCAGACGGGTACGGACGCGACGACCCTCGGCGGAGAGGGCGATCAGCTTCACCCGGCGATCGTCGGGTGAAGCGGTTCGTTCCGCCAGTTGGCGCGCTTCGAGACCATCGACGATGCCGGTGACGTTGGAGTTGTCGCAGTCCAGGACGGCGGCGATCTCACTCATCGTCCGCGGCTGCTCGAGGGCACGAAGCGCACCGAAGGTCGTCGGGCTTAGGCCAAGTTCGCGGGCGATCGCGAGGAAAGGCGGCGGGTAGACGAGCGCCGCGAGAGCATCCCAGGCTTCGTTGGCCACGGCCTCCTCCGCAGCGGGTCGACGCGGCGTCTTTTCCTTGACCTCACTCATCGCGATGCATTGTAGTCTCAATATTTGCTATCGTCAACTATTAAGATTGCCGACAACTTGCGATAAAGGCTCGGGAGTGACGATGGCGAGAGAGAGAAGAGGTGGCATCGAGGTCGAAGCGCTCGTGCGGGAGTTCAAGAACGGGCCGCGGGCGGTCGACGGAATCGACCTGCGGGTGGAGGAGGGTGAGATCTACGGCTTCCTCGGCCCCAACGGCGCCGGTAAGTCGACCACGGTACTGATGCTGACCACGCTGCTGCCGCCGACCGATGGCACGGCGCGAGTGGGCGGCTTCGACATCGTCAAGGAGGGTCCCCAGGTGCGGGCCTCGATCGGGGCCGCGCTGCAGGAGGCGGCACTCGACCCGCTGCTCACCGGCCGCGAGCACATGCGCCTGCAGACCGCGCTGCACGGCATTGCCAAGGGTGAGCGGGAAGCACGGGGGCGGGAACTGTTGGAGCGCGTCGGCCTCGCCGAGGCGGCGGGCCGCAAGGTCGGCGGCTACTCGGGCGGGATGAAGCGGCGCCTTGACCTTGCCCTGGCGCTTGCGCACGGACCGCGCATTCTCTTCCTCGACGAGCCGACCACCGGCCTCGATATCCAAAGCCGCACGGCGCTCTGGGACGAGGTCGCGCGCCTCGCCGCTGACGAGGGGGTCACCGTCTTCCTCACCACCCAGTACCTGGAGGAGGCCGACACGCTTGCGGGCCGGGTCGGGATCATCGACCACGGCCGCATCGTCGCCGAGGGGACTCCGTCTGAGCTGAAGGCTGAAATCGGCCGGCCGACGGTCGAAGCGGTACCGCGCGAGGCCGCAGAACGCGAGCGTCTGGCCGCCGTGCTGGAGCGCTTTGGACCGCGGGCTGGCTCGTCCCCGCGCGGTGCCGGAGCTCGGCTCGAGGGTGGCGAGGCGCAACTCGCCGAGGTCGTCCGCGCGCTCGACGCCGAGGGGATCACGATCGAGCACCTGCAGCTGCACGCGCCCTCGCTCGATGACGTCTTCCTCGCCAAGACCGGCCGCTCGCTGGAGGGAGCCGGCGATGGGGCGGAGGAGGAGCCCAAGTCCGAGGCGGTCGGCGCCGCGTGAGCAGCGGGCTGCGCACCCAGGTCGGCCAGCTCGCCCGTCGCTCGGTGCTGCGCACGCTGCGCCAGCCGGCGCAGATCGTGCCGGCGCTGGTCTTCCCCCTCTTCCTGCTCGCGGTCAACTCGGGTGGGCTCAAAGGCGCGACCAACCTGCCCGGCTTCCCGACCGACTCCTACCTCACCTTCGCCCTGGCGGTGCCCTTCATGCAGGGGGCGCTCTTCTCGGTGATGAACGCGGGCACCGACCTCGCCCGCGACATCGAGACCGGCTTCCTCAATCGCCTGGCGCTGACGCCGTTGCGCGGCGCCGCCCTGCTCAGCGGCCTGCTCGCGGGCAGCGTCGTGCTCGGCCTCGTGCAAGCGGTGACGTACCTGACGGTGGGACTGATCGCGGGGGCCGAACTTGTGACGGGCGTCGGCGGAGCGCTGGCGATCGTCGCCCTCTCGGTGACGATCACGGTCGGCTTCGGCACCTTCGGCCTCTTCGCCGCCCTGCGCACCGGCTCCGGCGAGGCGGTGCAGAGCCTCTTCCCGGTCTTCTTCGTCTTCCTCTTCATCTCCTCGATGGCGCTGCCGCTGGACCTGATCCAGACCCAGTGGTTCCACGACGTCGCCTCGGCCAACCCAATCTCCTACCTGCTGCAGGCGTTCCGCTCGCTGTTGATCGAAGGTTGGGACGCGGGCGCCCTGGCGCTTGGCTTCGGCATCGCCGCCGCCGTGCTGGCGATCGGCATGGTGGCGGCAAGCAGCGCCCTGAAGACGCGGCTGGTGCGGACGTGAGCGCGCCCGGGGAGAGCCCCGGCATGGCCGGCTTCCGCGCGATCGCCTTTGCGGTCGCCTGGCGCAGCATCCGCATTTTCCTCACCAATCCCGCCTTCCTGCTGCCGGCGGTCGTCTTCCCGCTCTTCTTCTTCGTCGCCTTCGCCGGCGGCCTCTCGGCGATCGGCAACGTGCCGGGCTTTGACTTCCCCAGCGGCTACACCGCCTTCCAGTTCGTCTTCGTGCTGCTCCAATCGGCGGCCTTCGGCGGCGTCTTCACCGGCTTCGGCATCGCCCGCGATTTCGAGACGGGCTTCGCCCGCCGCTACCTGTTGGCGGCCAGCAACCGCAACGGCATCATCGCCGGCTACGCAATGGCGGCATTGGTGCGTGCCTTGTTCACCTGGGTGGTGCTGACCGTGGTCGCGCTGCTCGCCGGCATGGAAGTTGGCGGCGAGGGCGTCGAACTGTTCGGCCTCTACGGCCTCGCCGTGCTGACAAACCTGGCGGCGACGATGTGGGCAGCGGGCGTGGCGATGCGGGTGCGCTCGATCCAGGGCGGCCCGCTGATGCAGTTCCCCACCTTCCTCGTCCTCTTCCTCGCCCCGGTCTACGTCCCGCTCGGCCTGCTCAGCGGTTGGATCCACGCCATCGCCTCGATCAACCCCGTGACTGCCCTGCTCGAGGCCGGCCGCGGCTTCATCTCAGGCGAACCTGAGGTCGTCGCCCTCGCCTTCGCCGTCGCGGTCACCCTGCCAATCCTCTTCGCCCTCTGGGCCCGTGGAGGGCTCAAGCGCGCCGAAGCCGCGGGTTGATTTCCTGGGTGCAACGTTTTCTCCCCCCATTGGGGGGAGAAAACGTTGCACTCCGATCAGTAGGCCGTATTGCGGGAACGCGGACGGAGCCGTGACTTGTAGCGCTCCGCGCGCCCGCGGTTCCAGAGAATGCCGTCGATCTCGGCCGGCGAGAGCGGCGTGGTGGCGGAAAGCAACTCGATCGCGTGGACGGCGCAGGCGCGCAACTCGATCTCCTCGGACGAGCCGTGCTCGAGAAGGTCGCCCGCTTCGATCTTTGCCTCGAGGACCGGGTCGAGCCGCAGCAGGCCGTCGACGCGGAGGACGTGCGGGACGAGGTTGTCGGCGAAGGCGGTGAGGCGCTCGAGATCACGCAGCTCGGCGACCCCCATGCGATCGATGTCCGCCGCGGCGATCTGGGCGCGCTTGAAGAAGGGGACGGCGCGACCTTCATAGGTGGAGGCATCGGCGAAAGCGTCCCAAGCGGCAAGCAGGCCAGAGAGCTGCACGGCAGACCCGGCCGCAGCGTCGACGACGTTCTCGAAGAGCCCTCCGTAGTGGCGAGTGACGCGCTCGCCGACATCTCGCAGGGTCGCGGCATAGTCCGCCATCAGCGGATGCCCTGCGTCCTGGCCCACCACCGTGGCGATGCCCCTCGCGTCGAGGCGAGCCAGTTCGACGGCGCTCCAGGGACCGTCGTCGCGAAAGCGCTCGGTTAGCCCAGCTGCGATTGTGAAGTAACCGCTATGGCCTGGGCGCTTGCGGATCGTCGGCCACCAGCCCGAGCCGAAGTTGATCGCGTCGAGACAGAAAACGAAGGTGGCGCGAGCCTCTTGGTCTCCCTCAACCAGCTCAGTCGCCGGATCGGGCGGAGGCGGCTCTGCCCTTGCAGGCAATTCGACGGCGTACGCCTCGACCGATCCTTCCTCGATCCATACCGAGCGCGCCCGGCTCGCCACCCACGCGCAGGCCGTGCGCACCCGATCGGAGGTGGAGTCGGACGCCTCAACCATCCGGTGAGCTTTCCAGCTCTAACGCAGCGACCGCTGGTACGCAAGGCCGACCCAGCCGCCACGACGCCGCTGCGCCCTCGGACGCGCGCGGTGCTTCCGGGAAGGCTGGGCGGCCGCAATGGCAACAGAGTTCGAAGCCCCTTCGCCCTCCACCGGTTCAGACTCGAGGGCGATACCCGAGAGGGTGATCTGGGTGCCGCCGTCCCCGTCTCCAACGAGGAAGAGGCGCGCCGTCTTGGCGCCGGTGGTGATCGGGTCGAAGCTGACCTGCAGGTTGCAGGTCGCGGCAGGGCTCAGCAGGACGCCGGTGCAGTTCTCATCGAGTAGGTGAAAGCTGCCCACCGCGCCGCCGGAGATCACGGCGATGAAGGCGCCGCCAGGCATGTTGCCTTTATTGGTGATGTCGATCGTCTTGGTTACACCGCCGGACCCGACCTGCACGGAGCCGAAGTTGGTCGGGTCGGTGGCGGCAGAGAGGATCGACCGGCCGCCTTCGCCGCTGAGGTTGGCAGTGACGCTGTAGCCCCCTTCGGAGCTGGCGCGCAACTGGGCTGCAAAAGGCACCGCGTCATAGGGGCCGAAGAAGATCTGCACCGAACAGGTTTCGTGGGGATTCAGCGTCCTGTTGTTGCAATCGCTCGGACCCAGCGAGAAGGTGCCGTTGCCGCCAGAGA
Organism: Solirubrobacterales bacterium; assembly: GCA_033856275.1. Taxonomy (GTDB): domain Bacteria; phylum Actinomycetota; class Thermoleophilia; order Solirubrobacterales; family 70-9; genus VRUE01. The sequence continues at coordinate 32,411 of JAWVFJ010000051.1, read as the reverse complement.
TTTCAGTCGATGAGACCTGGACGGCGGCAGCGCCGTTGTTGCGCAGTTGCAATGTCCCCTGGCTCGGGTTGCCATTGAGCGGTTGCAGGCCGAAGTCGTAGCTGGCCGGTTCGAAAACGAGCTGCGGAACCGGCGGTTCTTCTTCTCCTTCCGGCGGCGCGGCCCCCGCCAGCGCGGGAATCGCCGCCAGCAAAGCACAGATGGCTAGGAGGGGGATTGTCGCGAAGACATTCCGCGCTGACTCGGATTTGCTTCGGAATGAGAACATGGACGCTTCATCGACCGCGGCGCTCGTCTATCTGACGATGCGAAAGAACTTTCACCCAAGGACGTGCACATGGCGACGATCACACAGGGCGAGGCAGAACAGGTCGAGCGAGCGAACGCATCGGGGAAGACGCCAGTCGTCTTCGTCCACGGCCTCTGGCTGCTGCCGAGCAGCTGGCAGAACTGGATGGACTTCTTCGAAGAGGCGGGCTACGCGCCGCTGGCGCCGGGCTGGCCCGGCGATCCGGATACCGTTGAAGCGGCACGCGCCAATCCCCAGGCACTCGCCGGCGTGGGCGTGACCGCGGTCGCCGACCACTTCGCCGAGGCAATCGACGGACTGCAAAAGAAACCGGCGATCGTCGGCCACTCCTTCGGCGGCCTGATCACCCAGATCCTCGCCGGACGCGGCCTCTCGATCGCCTCGGTCGCGGTCGACCCGGCGCCCTTCAAAGGCGTGCTGCCGCTGCCGATCCCCGCCCTTCGCACAGCGCTGCCGGCGCTGCGCAATCCGCTCAACCGCGGTCGCACGGTGACGCTCAGCTTCGAGCAGTTCCGCTACAGCTGGGCCAACGCGATCGACGAGGACGAGGCGCGGACGCTCTATGAGACCTACCACGTCGCCGCGCCCGGCAAGCCGCTCTTCCAGGCAGCGATGGCGAACTTCAACCCCAATTCGGAGACCAAGGCGGACACCAAGAACCCGCAGCGCGGGCCACTCTTGATCTTCACCGGCGAGGCCGACCACGCCGTGCCGCCGGCGATGAGCAAGGCGGCCTACAAGAAGCAGAGCCAGAATCCCGGCGTGACCGAGCACATCGAAATGCCCAACCGCGGCCACGCGCTGACGATCGACCACGGCTGGCGCGAGGTCGCCGAGAACGCCCTCGCCTTCGTCAAGCGCTTCGGAGATTGACCCCACCGCAGTGTGGTCAATGTCGGATGCGCTCCACTGAAGCGGCGCGATGGGACTGACTGAGCGCGTTCGCGCCTGGCAGGGACGCGGCGAGAGCGAGGAGTTCGGCGGCTACTCGATCCACACCTTTCGGCAGCAAGGCGAAGGGCCGCTGCTACTGCTCCTGCACGGCTTCCCCTCCAGCTCCTACGACTGGCGGCTGCTTTTGGAAGAGATCCCAGGGCCGAACGTGCTCGCCTTCGACTTCCTCGGCTTCGGCCTCTCCGAGAAGCCGCGCGAGCACGACTACAGCCTCTTCTGGCAGGCCGACCTGACCGAGGAGCTGGTGCGGCGGCATGGCGGCGGCCGGCCCGTTTTCGTCATTGCCCACGACATGGGCACCTCGGTCGCCAACGAGCTGATGGCCCGCGACCTCGAGGGCCGACTGGAGATGGAGATCGCCGGGCTCGTGCTCTTCAATGGCAGCATGGTGCTGGAGGCGGCCAGCCCGACCCCAGCACAGCGGGCGCTGCGCAGCCGCCTCGGCCCGCTCTTCGCACGGCTCTCCAACAAGCGCGTCTTCCGCCACCAGTTCGGCTCGGTCTTCTCCACTGCGCATCCGCTCAGCGAGGCGGAGGCCGAGGACCAATGGTCGCTCGTCTGCCACAACGGCGGCCGCACCCTCGGCCACCGCCTCATCTCTTACATGGACCAGCGCGAAGAGCACGCCGGGCGCTGGCACGGCGCGATCCGCGACTGGGACGGCAAGCTCAGCCTCGCTTGGGGCCTTCAGGATCCGGTGGCGACGACCGAAGTGCTGGCGGCGCTGCGGGAGCTTCGCCCCGAGGTGCCGGTGAACGAACTACCGGAGCTCGCCCACTACCCCCAGCTCGAAGACCCGCAGCGCCTGGCTCAGGCTCTTATCGCGGCCACAGGCTGAGCGCTCCTCACGGGCTTATTCCGCTTTCACCGCCGCCACGAGTGCAGGCGCGCCCACCTTCCATGCCGTGCGGGTTGGGGTGGATCGGTGCTCGCCTCGTACCCCGATGCGGGTAATTCCCTCACCTGCCTGTCGATCTGAGCGAGCGCCGTTCGTCGTTAGGGTGAGAGCGGCGAACGGCGCTGCTGATGAGACAGGAGGAACCGAGATGGAGTTCATGCTTGCTTTGATCGCCGAGGAGCGCAGCTGGGAGGACGTCACGCCCGACGAGGTGAAGAAGAACCTGACCGAGATGGGTCAGTTCAACGCCGAGCTGACCGAGGCGGGCGCCTTCGTCACCGGCGGCGGCCTGCAGGAGCGTGCCACCGGGACCACCGTCCACTACGGCGACGACGAGCCGCTGGTCACCGATGGTCCCTTCGCCGAGACCAAGGAGCAGCTATCCGGCTTCTGGGTGATCGACGTCGAGAACCTCGACGAGGCCCTGGCCTGGGCGAAGAAGGTCCCGCTGAAGAGCGGTCACGTCGAAATCCGGCCGATGGTCGCCAGCGGCAAGGAACTGCTGGAGAAGGCGGAACGCTCGTAGCCGTCGCTCGCGACAGCGTCGCCAGCCGCGCCTTCCGGGAGGAGTCGGGACGGGCGGTGGCGACGCTGGTCCGCGTCACCGGCGACTTCGACGTCGCCGAAGAGGCGGTCCAGGAGGCCTTCGTCGTCGCCCTGGAGCGCTGGCCGCACGAAGGGGTGCCGGCCAACCCAGGCGCCTGGATCACCCAGGTCGCCCGCAACCGGGCGATCGACCGCCTGCGCCGCGAGAGCGTCCTGCACGACAAGGTCGCGGCGCTGGCGCGACTGGAAGGGCTGCACGCCGAGCCAGAGGCGGGACCGGGAGAGCGGTTGGGTGAGATCGAGGACGACCGCCTGCGGCTGATCTTCACCTGCTGCCACCCGGCGCTAGCGATCGAGGCGCGGGTGGCGCTGACACTGCGCAGCCTCGGCGGCCTCAGCACCGGTGAGATCGCCCGCGCCTTTCTCAGCGGCGAGAGCGCGATGGCGCAGCGAATCGTCCGCGCCAAGCGCAAGATCGCCGCCAACAACATCCCTTATGAGGTCCCCGTCGTCGAGCAGATGCCCGACCGCCTGCCGGCGGTGCTGGCGACGCTCTACCTGATCTTCAACGAGGGCTACCTGGCGGCCGGCGGCGAAGAGCTGGTGCGCGCCGAGCTGAGTGGCGAAGCAATCCGGCTGGCCCGCATCCTCGTCGCGATGTTGCCGCAGGAGCCCGAGGCGCGCGGCCTGCTGGCCCTGATGCTGCTCACCGACGCGCGGCGCCCAGCCCGGGTCGACGGCAATGGCGAACTCGTCCTGCTCGAGGACCAGGACCGCTCGCTCTGGGACCGCGAGCGAATCGTCGAGGGCCTTGAGCTCTCGCGCGAAGCGGCGGCCCGCGGCCCGGCCGGTCTTTACACGATTCAGGCCCGCATCGCCGCGGTCCACGCCGAAGCGACGAGCGCAGCGCAGACCGACTGGGACCGCATCGTCCGCCTCTACGAATGGCACACCGAGATCGCGCCAAGCCCGATTGTCGAGCTCAACCGGGCCGCGGGGGTGGCGATGCGCGATGGGCCCGAGGCGGGCCTGGAGGCGATCGATGCAATCGAGGCCCTCGACGAATACCACCCGTTGCACGGCGCCCGCGCCGACCTACTGCGACGTCTCGGTCGCGATGCCGAGGCAGCGGCGGCTTATGAGCGAGCACTCGAGCTGGCGACCAACCCGGTCGAGCGCCGCTTCCTGGAACGGCAGCTCAACCGGATGGGGAGTCAGGCCTCGGAGTAGGCCGGCTCGCGCTCGCCGGCAGGCTGCTGGCCGTGTTCGGCCATCTCCTCCGGTGAGGGCATCGGAACTTCGCGCAGGACGGTCACGGCGACGACGGTCGCCACGGCGACCAGGATCGCGCCGATCACGTAGGCGAGGTGGTAGCCGGAGTTGAGGGCTGCCAGCTGGCCGGCGCCATCGGCGAGCTTGCTGTCGGTGCGCTCGGTCGCCAGCGTCGCCAGGACCGCAAGCCCGATCGCACCGCCGACCTGCATGCTGGTGTTGACCAAGCCGGAGGCGAGGCCCGCGTCCTCCGGCGTCGCCCCCGACATCGCCAGGGTCATCAGCGAGGGGAAGGCGGTGCCGACGCCGGCGCCGACCAGCAGCAGCGGTGGCAGCAGGTCGGTGAAGTAGGTGCCGTCGACCGGCGTGCGGGCGAAGAGCAGCAAGCCGGCGCCCACCGCGATCACGCCTGGGACCAGCGTCGTCTTCGGTCCAAAGCGCATGATCAGCTTTTCGGAGAAGCCAAGTGAGAGCGTCCCCATCACGATCGTCGTCGGCAGAAAGGCAAGCCCGACCTGGAGCGCGTCGTAGCCGAGGATCCGTTGCAGGTACAAGGCGCCGAGGAAGAACATGCCGAACATCCCAGCGACCAGCAACGATTGGATCGTGTTCGCCCCGACGACGTTGCGCGAGCGGAAGAGGCGCAGCGGCATAAGCGGGTTCTCGATCCGCGCCTGACGGGCGATGAAGGCGGCGCCGAGGGCGATCGAGACCGCACCGAGAACCAGGGTCTGGGCCGAACCCCAGCCATGCTGGTTGACGCCGAGGATCGTGTAGACGCCAAGCATCAGCGAGCTGGTGATCAGAGCGGCGCCGGGAATGTCGGCCCCTGCCTTGAAACCGATACCGGGCTTGTCGTCGACCAGGCGCAGGGCGCCATAGGCCGTCGCAAGACCGATCGGCAGATTGATGATGAAAATCCAGTGCCAGCTGATCGCCTGTGTCAGCGCGCCACCCAGGAGCAGGCCGATCGAGCCGCCGGCGGAGGCGACGAAGCCGTAGACCCCGATCGCTTTCGCCTGCTCCCGTGGCTCCGGGAACATGGTCACGATCATCCCCAGGACCACGGCAGAGGAGAGCGCACCGCCAACGCCGGCGAAGAAGCGTCCCGCGATCAGCATCGCCTGATTCTCGGCGACAGCGCAAAGCAGTGAGGCGGCGGTGAAGACGGCGAGGCCGATCAGGAACATGCGCCGCTGTCCGAGCAGGTCGCCCAACCTACCCGCCAGCAGCAACAGGCCACCGAAGGGGATCAGGTAGGCGTTGACGACCCAGGCAAGGCCGCTCTGGGAGAAGCCGAGACTGTCCTGGATCGTCGGCAGCGCGACGTTGACGATCGTCACGTCGAGGACGATCATCAGAACGCCCGCGCAGAGAACGTAGAGGGCGAGCCAGCGGCTGCGATCAGCCTCGGTGGCCTGTGTGGCTGTTGGTGCTTCGGCTGTCATCTAGGCCTCCTTCGCCCTGGTCTGCTCGGATCGCGCACCCTAGCAGATAGTTCAAAAAAACAACCACTCACTTGCATATCCGTATTAAGCCGTTGTAAACTTGTTTCGATGGCTACTGACCGCACCTACGGCGAGGCCTGTCGCTTCGCCTACGCACTTGACCTGGTGGGGGAGCGCTGGGCGCTGCTCATAGTGCGCGAACTGCTGCTCGGCCCGAAGCGCTTCACCGACCTCCGCGCGGGTCTCCCGCACGCGAGTACCAACATCCTTTCAGACCGGCTGCGTGAGCTTGAGCACAGTGCGATCATCCGCCGCCGCCAGCTGCCCCCGCCCGCTGCCTCTTCTGTCTATGAGCTGACCGAGTGGGGTCGCGAGCTGGAGCCGGTCGTCACCCAGCTCGGCGCCTGGGGCGCCCGCTCGCCGATCCCGCCCGACTCACAGGCGATCGGTCCGGACTCGATCGTCCTCGCCCTGCGCTCGCTCTTCGACACGGAGACCGCGGCCGGCGTCGCGGGGAGCTATGAGCTGCGGATCGGCGGGGAGCATTTCCACATCGAGATTGCCGACGGAGAGCTCAAGCTCCGCCGAGGAGCGGCGGAGAACCCGGTCGCCGCGATCGTCGTCGCCGACGCCGGCACCCTGGCCGCGATCCTCGCCGGCCAGCTCGGCATTGACGATGCAACTGCTTCAGGCGCCGCTCAGATAGAGGGCAGCAAGCAGGCTGCCAAGCGTTTCTTGCGCCTCTTCCCGATGCCCGAGCCCTGCGCCCGCCAGGTTTCCCCGGAGGCCACTGCGACCCTGGTGTAGGCGATTGCCGGTCTTCGGGTAATTGCAAAAAGTCGGTTGATTACTACTCTCCTTCAGGCATATGCTGGACGCATCCAACCGGGAGGAGTGGTGCGGTGAACACCTTGATGGAATTGCTTAAATCGATCGTCGGGCAACCGGTTAACCACGAGGCAGACAAGAAAGACCCAAAAAAGGCGACGGTCCAAGCGCCCGAGTTCGACATCACGCAGTACGCGAAGAAGCTCGGTGTCGTGGTCGGCGTCCTGTTTCCGGCGGTCCTGGGCGTTCTCAAGGCCGCGAAAGTGGAAGTCAGCACGTCAATCACGATCGCGACGCTCGGCGTGACCGCGGCCGCCTTGATCGGCGTCTCGCTGGCGGCCGCCGCCGACATACTGGGGCGGGTCTACGCGGATCGCAGCAGCAGATGGGGATCGGCCGCCGCGGGAGCCGGGCCATCCTCCAACTCGCTGATGACGGTGTGGCTGAGGGAAGAGGAGGAGGGATGTCCGGTGCTCAAGGTCGACCGCGGCGAAAGCGGTACCTCCTACCTCGTGCTGCGCGGGAGCACCTCGAAGAAGACCGTCGGCGACGAGGAGATCGAGGTCTACGACGAAAAGCCCGCTTGGGTGGACGAGTCGAAGATCACCGCGGCGGCCGTCTCGCAGTCCTCAACGGCGGCGGCCAAAGCTGTGGCCGGCGGGAGCAACGGCGCGTAGCTCAGCCACGGCTCGCTTGCGGACGCGCCGCGGGCGAGCGGCGAGCTTCTTTGCCGCTTTGACCTCCGATGGCTTCGACCGGTCGAGCTCGATGACCGCGGAGACGACTACGTTGGTGGTGCCTTCGTGGCGCTCGAGCTTGCCCTTGGCGCGGACCAGGGGTGCGGCGCGGACGGCGGCGCGACAGCGCTCGTAGACAGGTGGGGGAACGACCAGGTTGACGGTGCCACGCTCGTCCTCGAGCAGCATGAAGACGGTGCCGTTGGCGGTCTCGGGGCGCTGGCGGGCGACGACCATGCCCGCTACCTCGACGATGTCGCCGTTCTCGGCCCTCTCCAGTTCGGTGCTGCGCAGGACCTCGACATCGAGGTCCTTGCGCATCAGGCCCATCGGGTGCTCGTCCAGGGTCATCCCGATCGAGCGATAGTCGGCAATCGTCCGTTCCCAATCGCCAAGCGGATCGAGCTTGGGCGCTCGCGGTGGTTCCAACGGCAGCGCCATCTGCACGTCCTCGCCATGGCGTACACCGGTGCCGGCGGCACCCGCTTCCCAAAGCGCCTCCCTCCTGCCGGCTCCGGCGCCCGGGATCCATGCACCTTCCTTTCCGACCAGCTCATCGAGCGCTCCCGCCCAGGCAAGCCGCTCAAGAGCGTCGCGGGATGCGCCGGAACGCGAAGCTAGATCGGCGATCCCAGCGTAGTCGCCGCTGCGGTCGCGCCCGGCGACCAGGCTCTTCATCTCTTCCTCGTGCACGCCCTTGACGTAGCCAAGGCCGATCCGCACCGTGAGTTCTCCTTCGATCCGCTCGACGTGGCAGAGGACGCGACTACGGTTGGCGTTGGGGCCGGCCAGGCACACACCTCGTCGCTGTGCCTCGTGGACGAGAGCGTCGGGCGGGTAGAAGCCCATCGGCTGCTCGTTGAGCAGAGCGCAGAGGAACTCCTGGGGGCGGTGGATCCGCAGCCAGGCCGACTGGTAGGCGAGCAGGCCGAAGGCGGCCGAGTGCGCCTTGGGGAAGCCGAAGCCGGAAAAGCCCTGGATCTGAGTCCAGACTTTCTCCGCCACCTCCGTCGGGACTTGCTTCTTCGTTGCTCCGCCGATGAAGCGATCATGGTGTTCGCGCATCGCCTCCTCGGAGCGCTTGCGGCTCATCGCCCGCCGCAGGGAGTCGGCCTGTGGAGCGCTGAAGCCGGCCAGCGCGATCGCCACTTCGATCACCTGCTCCTGGAAGACGATCGTGCCGAGCGTGTCGCGCAGCACGTTTTCGAGCAGCGGGTGCTCGTAGGGAGCCTCGAAGCCCTCGGGGTCCTCGCGCCGCCGCTTCAGCCGCTCTATATATGGGTGGACGGCGCCACCCTGGATCGGTCCCGGGCGAACCAGGGCCACCTGCACGGTGAGGTCGTCGAGGTTTTCGGGCTGAGTTCGCGGCAGCATCGACATCTGGGCGCGGCTCTCGATCTGGAAGACGCCGGTGGTCTCGGCCGCCTGGATCGACTTGTAGGTCTTGGGATCGTCGAAGGGGATGCGCGAGAGGTCGAGCGACTCTCCCCGCGTCCGTCCCACTTCCTCGACGCAGCGCTCGACCGCGGAGAGCATCCCCAGCCCGAGCAGGTCAATCTTGAGGAAGCCAGCGTCGTTGCAGGAGTCCTTGTCCCACTGGACGATCTGGCGACCCTCCATCGCCGCCGGCACGACCGGGCAGACGTCGATCAGGGGACGGGTCGAGATCACCATCCCGCCCGGGTGCTGGGAAGCGTGGCGGGGCAGGCCCATCGCCTCCGGGCAGAGCTCGAGCAGCTTCTGCCAGCGGGGCGCCGCCGCCCGCTCCGCCCCGATCGCGGCGATGACGTCCTTCTCGATGTCCCCTTTGCGCTCGTGGAATCCGACCATGCCCGCCACCTTCTCGATCTCTTTCTGCGGCAAGCCCAGTGCCTTACCGAGGTCGCGCACGGCCCCGCGCGGACGGTAGGTGGGGAAGGCGGCGACCAGAGCCGAACGGTCGGCCCCGTAGCGCTCGTGCACGCGCGGAATCAGCTTCTCGCGGATGTCGCGGGGGAAATCGAGGTCGATGTCGGGCATCGTCGCCTCTATCTCCTTTCCGACCTCCTCGTTGAGGAAGCGACTGGAGTTGAGCCCGTTCTCGACCGGATCGATGTGGGAGAGACCGGTGAGGTAGCAGACGATCGAGCTGACGCTGGAGCCGCGGCCGCGGCCGGGAGGGAGGATCGAGCGAGCCGAGTCGCGCCCGCGCACCTCATCCGCCACCTTGCGGGCCAACTCGAGCAGGTCGCGGTGGAGGAGGAAGAAGCCGGAGAGGCCGAGAGCGCGAATCGTCTCGAGCTCCCTCTCCAAGTCCGCTTCGGCCTTGCCCCGATGCGGTGCGCCGGCGTAGCGCTCGACCAGCAGCGAGCGACAGATCTCGGCCAGCTTGCGGTCGACCCCTGGCTCCTCTTCGCGCGGATAGCGGTAGCCGAGCTCCCTGCTTAGATCGAACTCGAGCCGTTCGGCCAGCCGCAGGGTCTCCGCAACAGCCTCAGGGTGTTCGGCGAAGCGAGCCGCCATCGCCGCCGGCGACTCCAGCACGGACTTCGAGTTCCCCCGCCGCAGTGGCTCGGACTCCTCCAGCGTCATTCCCAGCCGCACGGTGACGAAGGCGTCCTGCAGGCGGGCGCGGCGGCGTGCGTGCGAATGGACGTTGCCGGTGGCGACGGCGGGTACTCCCAGCCGCCCGGCGAGGCCGGCGAGCCAGCCGTTCCTGCTCCGGTCCCGCCGCCAGTAAGGCCGCTGCAGCTCGATCCGGAAGCGATCTCGCCCGAAGGCCCCAAGCAGCCGCCGCGCCGTCTCCGCACCTTTGGCGACCTCACCTCTCTCCCAGAGCGAGGCGACTGCACCCGCTCCCGCGCACCCCGACAAGCACACCAATCCCTCGGCGTGCTCCTCGAGAATCTCCCAGTTCACCCACGGCTGTTCAGCTGACCTCTGCGAGTTACTCCGCGTGTGGGAGTGAGCAGCTGTGAGAAGCCGGCATAGGTTGCGATAGCCAACCGCATTTTCGACGAGGAGGGTCACGTGAGCGCAGCTACCGGCGGGCGGCCCCGCCAGCCCTACGCGCACCATCAACTCCGTCCCGACGATCGACTGGATCTCAAATCCCTTGCAAGCTTGGACGAACTCCATCGACCCCCAGATCCCATCGTGATCGGTAAGCGCGAACGACGGGTAGCCGAGTTCCGCCGCGGCGCTAGCCAGCTCGATCGGCGTCGAGGTGCCGTCGAGGAACGAGAAGGCCGAGTGAGCATGCAGCTCTACATAGGGAGCCTGGCGTGCCATCACCCACGCTGCCGGTACCAGCGCCTGCTGACGATGCCGCGGAAGACGACCACGTTGCGCCCGTCGGCGAGCACCAGCTCGAAGTAGTGGCGCCCCAGCGGATGCGGCGTCCACCAGCGGTCCTCGGCCAGCCACTCCTCGCGCACTGCTTCCACTGCGACGCCGTCGATAGAGGTCGGCCTGCCGTCGGAATCGACTTCGACCCCCACCGGTCGCGGCACGTACAGCCGCCGCAGGCCCGGGCTCATCGGTCCGGGCTGGGAGTGAGGATCGCCCAGCGCTCGGGGAAGCGAGAGGCGGAGTCGAGCGGCAGGACCCGGAGCAGGGAGTCGGTGCCCTGCGCGGCGCGGACCTCGCGGATTGCCTCGCCTAGGCGTCGCCGCCGGTGCTCTTCGCCGCGGACCGAGAGCTCGAGCTGATCGCCGACGGGTGGCCCCAGCCCGAGCGCGCGTAGGCGCAGGGCGGCGACCGGCCCCGGCAGCGTCTCCAGTCGAGGCGCAAGCACCGCGAGCAGGGTCCGAGCCGAGGCGGCCGGCCGCCCCAGTCCCTGATCGACGCTCCAGCTGCCGCCGCCGCACAACACGGCGCCGAGACGCAGCCCCAGCACCGTTCTCCCTTTGCGCTGCGGTGCGGCGAGCAGCCGGGCGACAAGCAGCTTCAAAGCGTGCTCGAGCTGGCCGCCCGCGGCCCCCTCCGGCAGCTCGACCTCCTCCGCCAGCTCCTCGTGCGGTCGGCGAGGGCGCAGCAGCGAGTCCTCGCCACGGGCGAGACGCAGCGCCCGCAGACCCGCCGGGCCGAAGCGATCCGCGACCCGGTCAGCCGGCAGCGCCGCGAGCGCTCCCAGCCTCTCGATCCCCAGCCGCCGCATCGTCTCGATCAGGCTCCCCGCCTCGCGCGGCGACAGCTCGAGCCTGCCGGCCAGCGTCGAGACGGGGAGCGCTGCCAGGAAGTCGCCTGCGGCCGACGACGGGACGATCGCCTCCCGTTGCGCAGCGGCGTGGGCGGAGAGGCGGGTGGTCCCAACCCCGATCCGCACCTCCATCTCCGCCGCCCGCCGGGCCGCCGCCAGCACCCCGGCGCTCTCTCCCCCGTGGATCCCACGCAATCCATCGAGGACGAAGAACGCCTCCCCGGCCCGCTCCGACTCGACCGCCGCGCCGATCCTCTCCAGTCGGCACAGCAATCGCTCGGTCAGCTCGCCGGCCTCAACGGGGTCGGCGAGCGCGAGCTCAGGGATTAGGACGCAGGCAACCTCCATACGAACATATGTTCGTACATAGAGCCGACGAAATCAACTCTGTGACCTGGTGAGTTGATCCGCACTACCCGGCTTCGACGAGGATCACCGAGATGACACACGTGGTGCGCAGACACTCGTTAAACCGTCACGTCTTCGCATCACGGGAGAGCCGTTGGGCTTCCTCCGCTCCGAGGTAGGGCGTGAGGATGAATTCGGTGACATCGGGGAGGAGATCCGCGAGCCGCTCGGCTTCGCCGGCGGCGACCTTGCGGGAGGTGAGCATGACGAGGGCGCCGAGAGTTGACTCCTCGGTCGTCGGGGGCAGCTCGCGGTCCCCCTCTCGCTCGGCGCGTCCCTGCTCCAGGTATGGGACAACCTCGTGCACCGCGTCGTGGAAGCGAGCGGACACCGCCGGGCCGGCGGCCTGCGACTCGACCAGGCAGAGGCGCGCCAGGTCCGGCTCACCGGCGAAGAAGAGCAGCACGGCGCGAGCCGCTGCGATCGCCCTCCGGGGCCAATCGTCGACAGAGGCGATCGCTTCCTGCCCAAGCTCGCGGATGTGGCCGACGACGACCTCGAAAGCAGCGAGAAAGCACTCCTCCTTGCCCTCGAAGTTCTCGTAGAAGACGCGGCGGGAGACCCGGGCCTGCTTGGTGATGTCGGTGATCGTCACGGCGCGATAGCCGTGTTTGCCGACGGCGGTGGCGAGGCCGGCGATCAGGCGCTCGCGCTGGTTGTGGGCGACCTGCTCGCGGCTGAAGCCGTGGCGGCCGGCCGGAAGTGGGCCGAGCTCTTCGCTTGCCATCTATAGGCGGCTCAGGCAGACGTCGCTTGGTTGGTTCCCCCAGCCTCGCGCGCCGCCGCTTCCTCGCCGACATATGGCCGCAAGAGGAACTCCAGCGCCTCCGGCAGCAGCGACCGCAGCTTGTCGGCTTCGCCGGCGATCAGCCGCTGGTTGATCACCCAGAGGACGCCACCGGCAAGCGTCTCCTCGAGCGATTCCGGCAGCTGATCCTTGCGCGAGTTGAGCTCGCGGCCGGGACGCAGCAGCGGCGCGAAGCGCTTCAGCGCCGCCTCCTGGCGCGCCGCAGCCTCGGGGCCGGCGGTCGGCGCCTCGACCAGGCAGGCGCGCGCCACCCCGGGGTGGGCTGCCGCCAGCTCGAGCAGGGCGCCGAGGCCGGCGCCCACCTTGTCGGGCCAGGGGCCGCCTTCGCCGTCGTAGGCTTCCTCGACCACGTAGGCGGTGCGCTCGACCGCGGCATCCATCAGCGCCAAGAAGGCCTCCTGCTTGTCGGCGTAGTGCTTGTAGAAGGTCGCGTAGCCGACCCGCGCTCGGCGGACGATCTGCTCGATCGTCGTCTCCGCGTAGCCCTGCTCGGCGACGAGGTCCGCGGTCGCCGCGAGGATCCGCCGCCGCTGGTCGTCCGCGGACGCGGCTCGGCTGACCGGCTCGGGGCCGGGCGGCTGCCGGGAAGCCTTTCCAGGCAATGCGCGCACGGAGTCAGGATAGCGCGCGTTCCCATTGGTACGAAGGCAGTATATGAAGTGTTGAGAGTTCCCAAAAATGGGCTAAGGTACCCCGAGTGGACGCTCCACCCACATTGCGCGCGGTCAGGTCATGGGACGAAGCGGAGATACCGGAGCGCGCGTCGGACGAGGGAGCGCTGGAAGCGATGCTGCTCAGCGTCGGGGCAAAGGGCTACGACAAAGCCACGGTGCAGGAGGTGCTGGAGCGCAGCGGCATCTCCCGCGATCGCTTCCAGCGGCGCTTCGGCGGCAAGGAGGCCTGCTTCGCGCAGGCTTACGAGATGGCGGCAGACAGGCTCTGCGCGGAAGTGCTCGAGGCGGGCCGCGAGGCCGAGAGCTGGCGGGCGGGCTTCCGCGCCGCCCTCGCCAGGCTGCTGCGCACCGTCGCCGAGCAGCCGCTGCTGGCGAAGGCGCTGCTGATCGAGGTCCGCGCCGCGCGTGGACAGGCCTGGGCCAAGCATCAGCAACTGATCGAGCGCTTCGCGCGGGCGGTCGACTCCGCCCGCCGTGAACCGAGCGCCAGGCCGACGACGACGGCCCTCACAGCCCAGTTCGTCGTCGGCGCGATCGAGGAAGCGATCGCCACGGAGATCGGTGCCGGTCGCACCGTCACGGTCGAGCGCCTGCTTCCCGACCTCGCCCACCTGGCCGTGCTCAACTACTTCGGCGAGGACGAGGCCTGGCTCGAACTGCGCTCGCCGGAGCTGGCGGCGGTTGAGCCGATGGCTCCGGTCGAGCCGGGCGAGTGAGCTCAGGCCTTCTCGTGGGCGAGATTTGCCGCCTCGGCACTGCCCAGGTAGGGAGTCAAGGTGAACTCGACCAAATCGGGCAGCAGCTCCTCGAGCTCTTCGGCTTTGCCGGCGATGATGCGGCGGGAGATCAGCGAGACCATGCCGCCGACGAGGGCCTCCTCGGTGGTGGGCGAGAGGCGGGAGAGGACCTCGGGGGGGCGGCCCTCGCGGCCGGTTTGGAAGTAGGGGACGAAGCTCTGGATCGCGGCGTCATAGCGCTCGACCACCACCGGCCCGGCGACCAAGGCCTCAACCATGCAGAGTCGCGCCAAGTGGGGCTCGGCGGCGAGGAACTCGAGCATCGCGCCGATCCCGGCTTTGACCGCGTGCGGCCAGTCCTCCTCACCCTCGAAGGCGGTGGAGACACGGCCCCGCAACTCCTCCATCACCGTGTCGTAAGCGGCGACGAAGCACTCGTCCTTGCTGGAGAAGTGCTCGTAGAAGGTGCGGCGAGAAACCGCCGCGTGGCGGGTGATGTGGGCGATCGTCGTGCCCGAATAGCCGTTTTCGGCGATCGCCTCGGCGAGGCCGGCGATCAGGCGCTCGCGCTGGTTGTGAATGACGAACTCGCGCGGCAGGCCGTGCCGCCCCGGCGGAAGGCGGGCAAGCTCGGGTGGGTATTCCTCCGCTGACACTCCCGGGTCACCCCTTTCCCGGGAGGAGGACTTCTTCTTGGCCACACCCCGACGATATCGCGCTGGCGGGTCAAAGCCCCTCGACAACTCGGCCAGTCCCGCCTCGATTCCCAGATATGGCATTACCGCGGCGGACATAAGTTGGGGGACGAGCCCCGGCAACTCCTCAGTACTGCCCCGTACAACTTTGGCGTAGACCTGGCCGTAGGCGGAGCCGGCAAGGGCCTCGGCTGTGGTGTGGGGGACCGACTCCGGATCGTCCATCTCGTTGCGGCCGGCGTCGATCAGAGAGGCGATCACCCGCATCGTCATGTCGCGGCGGGCGCGGGCGGCGTCGCCGGCGGCCAGGACCTCGACCGCGAAGGAGGCGCGGCCGGGATCGTTGCGCAGGCCCTCGACGATCTCGCAGGCGACCGCGCGCAGGCGATCGGGCCAGCTCTCCTGGCTGTTGTAGGCCTCCAGCATCTCCCTCATACAGCCCTCGTTGATCTCCTGCCAGGCGGAGAGGAAGCAGTCGTACTTGCCGCGGAAGTGGCGGTCGAAAGCGGGCCGGTCGAGTTCGGCCCGCTCGATGATCAGCTCGATCGTGGTCTCGGCATAGCCGCGCTCGGCGGCGATCTCGATCAGGGCCTCGACGATGCGCTCGCGCTCGGGACTGGCGGCGCGCTCGCGAGTCTCCAGGTCAAGCACTAGGTCATGGGACCCCCGATCCCTGCCCCTGGCTCAACCCGCAGTGGGTGTCGGCGCTTCTTCGCCGGCGATCCGCTTGGCGGCCTCGGCGCCCAGATACGGCGTGAGGGAGAACTCGACCAGCTCAGGCAGCAGCTCCTCGATCTGCTCGGCCTGCCCCATGATGATGCGCTGGTAGAGGATCCAGAAGATTCCGCCGACGATCGTCTCCTCGAGCGTCGTCGGCAACTCCTCGCCCTTGGCCGAGACCTTGCGGCCCATGCGGAAGAGCGGCACGAAGGCCTGGATCGAGCGCTCGTAACGATCGACCGCGGCCGGCCCGGCCGAGAGCGCCTCGACAATGCAGGTGCGGGCAAGTGCAGGCTCGCTGGCGACGTAATGGAGGAAGGCGGCGAGGCCCGCATTGACGCGGGCGGGCCAGGTGTCGACCTTGCTGGCGGCGTCGACGACGCGGCGCAGCGCCTCCTTGACCGCGAACTCCGAAGCGGCGAGGAAACAGTCCTCCTTGGAGGAAAAGTTCTCGTAGAAAGTGTTGCGGGCGATGCCGGCGCGGCGGACGATGTCGGCGACCGTGACGGCGCGATATCCCTTCTCGACTGTCTCCTCGGCGAGGGCGGCGATTATGCGCGCTCGCTGGTGCTGAGCGATGAACTCCCGCGGCAGTTGATGCCTGCCCGGTGGCATCCTCGTCGCTTGCGGAGCTCGATCGGGCACGAACGCCAGAGTACCTCGATAGGAATCCGTTTCCAAGCTGGACGGATCGACCAGATACCGCTACTGTTCCTGATTCCAGACAACCCGTTCCCTTGATCGATTTAGAGGAAGGTCGGATGGGCAAGCAGGCCGCAACCAACGTCCGGGCAGGGGCAGAGGGGACCGGCGCAACGGGGAAGGTCTTCCCCGAAGCTCCCGCACTCAGACTGGTGAGTTCCCCCAAGCGTCAACGAATCCTCGAGGGAATGCTCGAGGTTGTCGGCGGCAGCGGCTATGAGGTCGCATCCGTGCGCATGGTGCTCGACCACACGGGTCTCTACCGACAGGCGTTCTACGACGAATTCGCCGACAAGGACGCTTGCTACCTAGAGGCGCTCGACTTCGGCATAGCGAAGATGGAGGCGATCGCGAGCGCCGCGGTTGACCCTACAGAGGGTTGGCGGAGCAAGCTGCGGGCCGGCGTCGGCGCCGTCCTCGATGCCTTCGATGCCGATCCGGCGATGGGTAGAGCGCTGATCGTCGAGGTGCATGCCGCGGGTCCCCCGGCATTGAAAATTCGCGCCGAAGCGATGAAACGAATCGTCGATTTCATCGATTCGGCCCGCCATGCCTCGACCGGCACGGAATCGCCGCCGCCGATCGCCGCCGAGGGCATCGTCGCCGGCATGCACGCCGTCGTCCACGCCAAGCTGGCGGCGAGTGAGGAGAGCGGCTTTGGCGAGCTGCTGCCCGACTTCATGTACTTCGCGGTGTTGCCTTACTTCGGTTCCGAGGTCGCGGATGCTGAGATGAAGGCCGCTAGAGCCTGAGCAGGCGCTGCCCTCACGGCGTTGGAGACGGGCAGCCAGATCTGGGCGTCGGCTACGAGGCCGTTGGACACATTGAGAACACTGCCCTACTCTGAACGCATGGATTTGCCTCCGACTTCGGATCCGGAGCAAACACAATCCGGTACGCAAAGCCTGCCGCGAGCCTACCTGGTGCGCTCTCAGAAAGAGCGTCTTTTGGAGGCGATGTTGCGCGTGGCGGCGGCGAAAGGCTACGAAGCGACCACGATCGAGGACGTGATCGAGGTGGCGGGGCTCTCGCGGGAGACCTTCGACGAAATGTTCGGGGACAAGGCCGCCTGCTTCCTCGAGGCCTACGACGCGGTCTTCGACGTGCTGGTCGCCCACGTGACCAGCGCCTTCGAGGCGGCAGCCGGCGACCCCTGGCCGGAGCGAATCACCGGCGGCCTTGGTGCCCTGGTGGGGTTGCTCTCGATCGAGGCCGGCATCGCCCGCCTGGCGATGGTCGAGGTGACCGCCGCGGGCGATGACGCTCGCGCTCGCTACCGCGCAGCGCTGGCCCGCTTCACGCCCTTCCTCGAGGAAGGGCGTGACTACGCCAACCAGGGGCAGGAACTGCCGGCCGATACGGCTCGCTTTGCGATCGGCGGCGCCACCTCGATGATCTTCGACGAGATCCGCGCCGGTCGCGGCCCCGAGCTGCGGCGCATTCTCCCCGACCTCGTCTTCGCCGTGCTGATGCCTTACCTGGGCCCCGAGGAGGCCGAAGACGAGATGCGCCGCGTCATCCGCGAGCACCCCGCGGACTAAACCCTCGTCTAAACACCTTCGCCGTGGCGACCCTCGCCGGAGGCGAAGCGCATCGCGCCGCGGGCGGCGACCTCGAGCACCTCGCGCCCAAGCTTGTGCTCGAGTGCAATGCCCTCGGCGAGGGGCAAGCCAAACCCCTCGATTGCGGCACGGCGATCGGCCAGCATCGTCTCCTGCGGAAAGGCGGCGATCCGCTCGGCCAGCTCGAGTGCTCGCTCCAAGTGCTTGCCGGGCTCGACCAGTTCGTTGACAAGGCCGAGGCGGTGCGCCTCCTCGGCCTCCACCGGCCGGCCGGTGAGGATCAGCTCGAGGGCCCGGCCCATCCCAATCGTGCGCGGCAGCCGCTGGGTGCCGCCATCGACCAGGGGCACGCCCCAGCGCCGCTCGAAGAGGCCGAAGGTCGACTGGGGGGTGGCGATGCGCATGTCGCACCACAGCGCCAACTCCACCCCACCGGCCAGGCACCAACCATCGATCGCCGCGATCGCCGGCTTTGCCGGGGTGAGGCGGGTCGGCCCCATCGGTCCGTGCGGATGGTCGACGTCGAGGTCCATCGCTTTCAGGTCCGCGCCGGCACAGAAAGCTTGGCCGCCGGCGCCGGTGAGAACGAGGACGCGGGCACCTTCGTCAGCCTCGAATTCCTTCACACCTTGCCGGAATGCCGCCGCCGCGGCGGCATCGATCGCGTTGCGCCGCTCGGGCCGGTCGATCGTCAGCACAGCAGCAGCGCCGACCCGCTCATAGCGAAACTCCCCGCTCATCAGGGGCATCCTCCCACAGGCTCTCCTCGATGGGCGGGAGTGGGCGGGCTAGTCGCGGCGGCCATCCGGGTCACGCGGCGACGCCCAGCTCCCAGGTGCGCCCCGGCACGCTGCGGGCGATCGAGGGCAGGTGCTCGACGGCCTGGACTGGACGCTAGGCAAGGCATCGGACGCGACGCCAGAACAAAAACGCGACCGGTGGTGACGCTCGGTTGCCTGCCGTGTGCGTAGCCTTCGCACACTGAAGCTCGTCGCGTCACCTCCGAGACGTGCTCCGCTTGGCTTCCGCGGACCGCGTCTCTCCCAGTCGCAAAACGAACTTAGCGCGACCCCGGGCGCGGCGCTAGGGGGGCGACGAAAACGTTCCCGCAAACTCCGTGAAATCTCCCTCCTCCGGGGGGCGAATACGGTCCGCACAGGATGACCGACCGCCTTGACACCTCCCAGAGGAGGGCACGGCGCAGGGTCCGGGGCCCAGCTACCCTTGCGCTCGTGCGCATCGACGAGATCATCGCCGCCAAAGCGCCGACCTTCTCGGTCGAGTTCTTTCCGCCGAAGACGGCGGAGGCAACCGAGGCGCTGTTCGCGACGGCGCGCTCGCTGCGCGAGTTGGACCCCGACTTCGTCTCGGTGACCTACGGCGCCGGCGGCTCGACCCGGGACGGCACGGTCGAGATCACGCGGGCCTTGAAGGACGAGCTCGGCTACGAGACGATGGCTCACCTGAGCTGCGTCGGCGAGACGACCGAGGGACTGGCGGAGACGCTGGACAAGATCGCCGCCGCCGGGATCGAGAACGTCTTCGCCCTGCGTGGCGATCCGCCGCGGGGGCAGGAGGACTTCGTCCAGCCCGAGGGAGGCCTGGGCAGCGCGGCCGAACTGGCCGCCTTCATCGCCTCGCGCTGGCAGTTCACGGTCGGCGGCGCCTGCTTTCCCGAGGTGCACCCGGAGGCACCCGATCTCGAAACCGATCTCGCCTACCTGAAGACCAAGGTGGAAGCCGGGGCGTCGTTCCTGATCACCCAGCTCTTCTTCGACAACCAGGTTTACTTCGACTTCGTTGCTGCCGCGCGGGCGGCTGGCATCGACGTGCCGATCCTGGCCGGGGTGATCCCGGTGGCCAGCTTCGCTCAGACCAAGCGCATCTGCGACCTCTGCGACGCTTCGATCCCGCCTCGCCTCGAAGCGGCGTTCGTCACCGCCGGCGGTGACGAGACGGCCGAGTTCGAGCTGGGAGTCGCCTATGCCGCCCAGCAGTGCTCCGAGTTGTTGCTGGCGGGAGTGCCCGGCATCCACTTCTACGCGCTCAATCGTGCACCGGCGACGCGAGCGGTGCTCGGCTCGCTGCGGGCAGCGCGTCCCTGGGAGCGCGGCCGCGACGACAGCGGCGACTTGGCCAGGTCGCTCTGAGTAAACTGATCGGCGGCTGATGGCTAATCGCAGGGAGGAAGAGAGGGAGCGGCTTCGCCAAGCCCGGCAGGAACGCGAGAAGAACCAGGCCGGGTCGGAGAAACGTCGCCTGATGATCGGCTACGGCGTAGCCGGCCTGGTGGGACTTGCGGTCCTGATCGGGATCGCCCTCGTCATCCTCTCCGCCGCCAACAAGAACGACAGCGGCGAAGCGCACATCAACCTACAGTCGGGCTCGACCAACGGAGTGCAACCAGATACTCGGGTCGGCACCGCGCCGGCGCCGGTGAAGGTCTCCAACTTGAAAGCGGCGGCGAAAAAGGCGAACTGCGACCTTCGCCTGAACCTCCCTGAAGAGGGCCACGAACACATCCCGCCGACGGCGGCGACGCCCGAATACAAAACAAATCCGCCGACCTCTGGCAATCATGTCGAACCGCCCTACCAGCAGGCCGACGGCGCCTACAGCGAAATGCCGAAGGAACTCGACACCGTCCACTCGCTCGAGCACGGCCGGCTGGAGATCCAGTACTCGCCGGACCTCGCCCAAAGCGCGCAGCTGGAATTGATCGGGCTCTACGACTCCCTCTACGGGGCAACCCTTCTCTTTCCGAACGAAAATATGCCCTACGAAGTCGCGGCGACGACCTGGCACAACCTGATCGGCTGCAACGAATACAAGGGCGCGATCACCCTCGCCGCGATCCGCGACTTCGGCAAACAGACCTGGGGCAACGGCCGGGAGCCCGTCGAAGCCTTCCCGTTCACCGGTCCGACCCCAGAAGAACCGACCGTCGGCTAGGCGCGGTAGGCGGGGAAGAAGCCGCCTGCGTTGCGACCGTCCGAGAGGCGGGTGTACGCAGCGGGGTCGGTGACGATCTCCGAGGTGCACCAGGGTAGCTCGCGGTTGGCGAAGCCACGCTTGAACTCCTCGAGACGGTCGCCGCGGACGATGCCGCCGCCAAGGTTGAGGGGCAGCCCCAGTTCGACGGAGAGCTCGACCAGCGAGGCGACAACGTTCTTCATCGGCGAGTCGGGAAGGTGCGAGTCGGCGCTGCCGCTGAGGTAGTAGTGGAGATAGCCGTCGCTGACTGCCGCGATCGAGGCGGCGGCCACGACCTTGCTCTCGGGGGATCGGGCGATGGCGAGCCAGGTACGGGGGAATTCGAGGATGCGCTCGAAGTAGTCAGCGCCAAAGAAGTAGCGCTCTGCGGCCCCAGTGCGTCGCATTGTTTGCTCATAGGCGACGAGGAACCCTGTGCGTTCGGCCGCGCCCGTCTGCGGGCCGGGGACGAGGCTCATCTCATAGCCGCGGCGCAGGTTTTTATTGATCTGGTTGCGGTCGCTACCTCGGCTCTTCGCCGGCAGGCCCGGGTCGGCGATTTGGACGACGTTGCGCTCGGTGGTGCCGTGCAGGGGCGGCGTGGCAAGCCCGTGGCGGAGAAAGACACTCACCAGACCAGCGGGTCCGAAGTCAACCTCCCCCGGATCGATCGCCGGCGGGATTGACCCCGCTCC
The DNA here is from genome assembly GCA_033856275.1 of Solirubrobacterales bacterium. Lineage (GTDB taxonomy): Bacteria > Actinomycetota > Thermoleophilia > Solirubrobacterales > 70-9 > VRUE01. The sequence goes on along the minus strand of JAWVFJ010000051.1, from coordinate 11,264 downwards.
GGTGCGGTCAATCCCGCGGTCAGCGTGCGTTGAGAAGCCCGGATAGCCGTAGGGCGAGGTTGCGTCCCGCTCGGATGTACCGTCGATCTCGCGGACGATCAGCGGGGCCAGCAGCTTCAACTCGCCGGCGGTGACGCGCAGCGTGTGGGTGACGCCTTCGGCGTCGAGGAACTGGCGAGAGCGGAAGAACTCTTCGCCGGCCGCCGCCTCACCGCGGTCCTCGATCAACTCCGCCCGAGCCGGCGGGCCATTCACGAGAGAAGGTCCGCCGCAGCAGCCCGGAACTCGTCCGGGAGGACGCCCCAGACCTCGCAGTCGTCCGCGGGGGCCCCCTCGCGACGTAGGTGGGCGCGCATCGTTCCCTCGTGCTTCCAGCCGAGCGCAGCGACGGTCTTCTTCGCCACCTCGTTGCGGCCGGGGATGCGACCGTAGACGCGGTGGGCGCCGAACTCATCGAAGGCCTTGGCCAGAGTTAGCGCCTCGGCGCGGCGGCCGACGCCCTTGCCGCGCACGTCATCGCCAATCAGCGCGCCCAGCTCGGGCGCGGTCTGGCGGAAGAGGCCATAGAGGGCCGTGAAACCGACCGGCTCGTCATACCCCTCGACCACGATCGCGTACTTGCGGTCCTCGCCCGAGTCGTTCATCGCCCGTCTCACCCAGGCTTCCGCTTCGGCCTCGGAGAACCCATCGCGCTGCTCCATCAGCGAGGCCGTCGCCGACTGGTTGTTAAACCAGCGGTGCGCAGCGACGGCGTCTGCGGGCTTGAACTGACGCAGGGACACTTCGGGATGGTCGCTCACACCGAAAACCCTACGTCGTCTCGCCTCTCCAGGGTGCAACGTCTTGTCCCCCCGGCGGGGGGACAAGACGTTGCACCCGATCAGTCGGGAGCGAGGCCGTGGCCAGTGACTAGAAGCCAGAGGGTTTTGAGCAGGATGCGGGCGTCGAGGGCGGCGCTGCGGTGGTCTACGTAGTAGACGTCGAGCTCGATCCGCTCCTCCCAGGGGATGCCGGCACGTCCTTGGACCTGGGCCCAGCCGGTGATGCCGGGACGGACCTCGTGGCGGCGATGCTGGCGCGGCGTGTAGCCGACCACCTGGGCGGGGAGCGTCGGGCGCGGCCCGACGATCGCCATCTCGCCGCGCAAGACGTTGAGCAGGTTGGGGATCTCGTCGAGTGAGGTGCGGCGGAAGACGCGGCCGGCGCGGGTGACGCGGGGGTCGTCGCGGGTAACGACCGTGCCGACGCCGACCGGGTCCGAGCCCTCAACCATCGTGCGCAGCTTCAGCATCTCGAACTCCACGCCGTTCAGGCCGACGCGGCGCTGGCGGTAGAAGACTGGTCCGCGGCTGCCTAGCTTGATCGCGATCGCCGCGATCAACAACACGGGCGAGAGAAGCACTAGGGCAAGCAGCGCGATGGCTATGTCGAGAGTTCTGGGCATCCTTTGGCTATCGACGCGTCATCGCGTCCCAGGTGCCTTCTCCCATGCGGCGGGCGGACCATGGCGGAAGCGGTCCCAGAGGCCGGCGGCGATCGAGAGCGTCGTCATCGCGTAGTAGCGGGCAATCCGCAGCGGCCCGACCGGGAAGCTGCCGCCGAGCAGGGCGGCAGCGATCAGGGCGAGCTGGATCCCGTAGGTGACGACGTAGACGCCGCCGCTTTCGAGCAGGGCGAGGTTGGTGAGGAAGGCGATCAGGTGGAGGAACGGCGTCAGGTAGCGCAGCAGTCGGTGTGAGAACAGCTCAAGGGCGTATAGGGACGAGTAGCCGCGCGGCGAGATCATTCGCTCGCCGACGACGATGTCCCAGAGCCCGACCATCATCCGTCGCTTGCGGGCGAACTCGCCCTCTATCGTCGGCGCCATCTTCTCCTCGGCCTGGGCGGTAGGCACGTAAAGGGAGCGCTTGCCCCGCTTGGCCAAGGCGAACGGAAAGGAGAGGTCGTGGCTCCCCGACGGGTCCAGCAGCAAGTAATCGTCGACGCGCACGGCGTAGATCGCACCGTTGCCGGCGGTGATCCCCGCCAGCGAGGACTCCATCCTGCGCACCGCCATCTCATAGCGCCAGTAGGCGCCCTCGAGGTTGTCGCCGTCGGCGTCGAGAAATCGCACCTGGCCGCAGGCATAGGCGACCTTGGCGTCGGCAAAGGGGGCGACGAGCTTGCGCAGCGCGTCGGCTTTCCAAGAGCTGTTGGCGTCGGAGAAGGCGAGGATCTCGCCCGAGGCGCGCTCGGCGGCGGCGTTTTGGGCGGCGAGCTTGCCGCCGCGGGGAAGCTCGAGGACGAGGTCGGCGCCAGCGGCGCGAGCGCGCTCGGCGGTGGCGTCGCGCGAGCCGTCCGAGGCGACGATCAGCTCGAGGCGCTCGTGCGGGTAGTCGAGCGCGAGCGCGTTGGCGACCTTCGCCTCGATCACCTCCTCCTCGTCGTAGGCGGCGACGATCAAGGAGATACGCGGCAGCTCATCCGGTGAGGACGGCGCGGACGCCGGGGAGCGTCGCAACGCGAGCAGGACCCGCAGAAGCAGCGGGTAGCCCAGGTGCGTGTAGACGATCAGAGCTGCGCTGAGCCAGAAGGCGATCGCGATCAGGATCATCGACGGGACTCCAGCAGTTCCTCGTAGAGGGCGAGGGTCTGGGCGGCGACCGAGTCCCAGGAGTAGGGGCCCGCCGCTGCCCTCTGGGACGCTGCAGCCAGGCGCTCGCGAGCAGCCGAGTCGGCGCTCAGCTCGCCGAGGGCTTGCGCCAGCCCCGCCGTGTCCTCGGGCGGGACGAGTCGCGCAGCGCCTGTCGCGGCGACCTCAGGGAAGCCGCCGACGGCGCTGAGCACCAGTGGCTTGCCGAAGGCTAGGCCCGTGTAGAGGACGCCGGAGTGCTCAGCGTCGCGGTAGGGCAGGACAACGACGTCGGCGCGGCGGAAGATCGCTGGAATCTCGACGTCCTCGACGAAGCGGGTGACGAAGCGGACGCGCCCAGGCGCCTCAGCCGCGAGGGCGCGCAGTGGCTCGACGTCCATGCGCGGGTTGCCGACAATCCACAGCTCGGCCCCCTCGACCTGGCGGAAGGCCTCAATCAGGGTGTCGAGTCCCTTATAGGGACGCAGCAAACCGAAGAAGAGGATCACCGGACCCTCGGCCCCCTCGAGCTCCCGCAGCAGCGGCTTCTCCTCCGGCAGGCCGGTGAGGTAATCGAAGGCGCCGTGGGGGATGACGCGGACCCGCTCCGGTTCGATCCCGACCTCGTCACGCAGGCGCGACGCACCATGCTCGGAGTGGGCGATGACGGCGTCCATGCGGCCGAAGAGCTTCCTGGCGCTAGAGGCCTGACGGCGGCTGGGTTTGGGGGGCAGGACGTAGTGGGCGGTGATGATCCGCGGGCGCTGTGGCGGCAGCAAGTGGGCGTCGAGTGGCGGCATGGTGAGCCATTGGTAGTGGACGACGTCGGCATCCAGCTCACGCCGCAGGCGCAGCATGTCGGGCACGTGCTCGGCGGCCTTGAAGGCCCGCCGAGCTGGGGCTTCCAGGCCCCGAGCCGCACTGCGCCGGTAGAAGCACTCGCGCACCCGATAACCCTGCGGCGCGGGCACCGGCCCGTAGAGGAAGCGGCTGGTCAGTAGCTCGACCTCGGAGCCGCCGCGAGCGAGCGCCGCGGCGAGGGCACGATCGTATGGCGGCGTGAAGGCCGAGGGGTCGACGAGCTGTACTCGCATGACGGGCGATTATCGTGGCGGCAGTGGCGCCCACGCTCTCCTACTGCGTCGTGAACACGAACGGTCGCGAGTACCTGCTCGCCTGCCTCGACGCGATCGAGCGTACGCACCCGCACAGCGTCGAGCACGAGATCCTGGTTCTCGACAACGCGTCGACCGACGGTTCGGCCGAGGTGGTGCGCTCCCGGGGGGGTGACATCCGCTTGATCGGGCTTGGGCGGCGAGCTGGCAAGGCTGAGAACGACTCGACCCTGATGCGCGAGGCGCAGGGGCGCTACTGCCTGCTGCTCAACGAGGACTCGGAGCTGCGACCCGGGGCTGCGGCGGCCCTAATCGCGGCCCTTGACGCCGACCCCAAAGCCGCCGCCGCTACCCCGCAGCTGCTCGACTCCGATGGCAACCCCGTCTCGTGCGCCTGGCGCTTCCCCGGCGTCGGCACCGCTCTTGCCGGGGCGCTCTTCCTGCACCGCTGGCTGGCCGTGCAGAGCAAGGGCGAGCGGACCCGGCGGGTCGACTGGGCGCAGTCGAGCGCATTGCTGGTCCGCCGCGAGGCAGCCGCCGCGATCGGCTACATGGATCCCGACTTCTTCGTCTACTACGACGAGTGCGATTTCGCCAAGCGCCTCGCCGAGGCCGGCTGGCACAGCCTCTTCGTCCCGGCTGCCGAGGCCGTCCACCACGACCAGCTCTCCACCGACCTCAGTGCGGGTCTCCCCCGCATAGTGGAATTCCACCGCAATCGAGACCTCTACACACGCAAGCACCACGGGTATCCGGCGGCCCTCGCCGTGCGCGTCCTCACCGCCTGGTCCTACGCACTGCGAGCCCTCGTGGCAACTGTCGTGCCCAATCATCCGGCAAACGTCTACTGGGCCCACGCGCGGCAGGCGCTGCTCCCCAAGCGCGGAGAAAGCATCCGGGACCGGGGCGAGCGATCCCGGTAGGGGTGGAACGTCTTGTACTTTTTCGCCGCGCGCAACGGGCGACAGCCCGATCCGTTCCACCGAAAAAGTCAAGTGGAACCCCTACCGGGATCGCTCGTCACAGACGCGCGTCCTCGTCCATCTGCTCTGCCTCGTAGGTCTCGGGGATTCTGCCGTCGACCGCCTCGGCTGGGCGGAGCGCACGCAGTCGGCCGAGCAATTCGCCGGGATGACGCAGCTGGACAATCCAGCGCCGCTCGCCTTGCGTGAAGAAGCCAGTGGCAAGGAGGGCTATTGGGTAGACCAGCCATAGAACAATGCGAGATGCCAGGCCAACGAAGCCGTCGGTGGGGAGCAGGAACTCACCGAGGGCGACGAGGGCGGCCGAAACGAGGACGACTCGCGCCAGGCGCCCCCATTCATAGGGCACAGGGAAGAGGCGCTGGGTGAAGCCGTACATCAGCGCCAGCACGACGAGATAGGAGGCGACGAGGGCGATGCCGGCGCCGACGATCCCCAGCGGCGGGACGAGGATCAGGTTGAGGGCAATGTTGGCGGCGAGGGCGGCGGCGGTTGCGGGGAAGTTGAACTCGGTGCGGCCGGTCCTGCCGAGGATGACGACGAGGACCATGTAGAGGGCGTAGAGGGTGACGCCGGTGGCGATCAGGCCGATCGCTTCGTAGGAGTCGAAGAACCGGGGTGCCGCGAGAGCAGTGACGATCTGGCGCGAGAGCAGCCACATGCCGGTGACGACGAAGGCGCAGCCGGCGACGAACCAGGTAACCACGGCGGCGTAGGCGCGGCGGGCTTCGCCGTCGTCGTGGATCGAGTAGGCGAGCGGCGGCCAGGCGAGCTGGAAGCCGCGGACGAGGACGTTGACCGCCTGGGCGAACTTGACCGCGAGCGAGTAGAGGCCGACCTCGGCGAGGCCGGCGGAGCGGACGATGATGATCCGGTCGACGAAGTTGAGCGCGTAGAGCGAGAGCTCGGCCGGCATCGTCGGCAGGCCGAAGCGCATCAAGCGGCTCAGCAGTGGCCGCTCGAAGCGCAGCGAGAGCCGGCGGCGATGGACGAAGATCAGGGCGACGACGAAGACGGCTCCGCTTGCGTAGCTGCCGATCAGCAGGCCCCTTGCTCCCTCTTCGGCGCCGACGACGAGGATGACAGTGAGGCCGATCGCCGTCAGCACGTTGAGGATCGTGGTGAGGAAGAACGCCCGCGCCCGCTCCTCGAGGCGAAAGAGGGTGAGCAGGTACTCGATCATCGTCAGCACCCAGAGGCCGCCGATCGAGATCCGCGCCAGGTCTGGCGCCGGGCGGGGGAGCAGCGCTTCGGAGATCGGCCGGGCGAAGGGGAGCGCGATCAGCGCCGCGGCGGTGGCAAGCCAGAAGAGCGCCGCGAAGGAGCTGGAGACGACTCGCGCTGGGTCCTCGTCCTCCTTGTAGTAGAAGCGCAGCAGGGCCTCGATCGTGCCGAGGCGGACGATGATGCTGACCGAGACCACGGCAGCGAACATCACCTCGGCGGCGCCGTAGTCGCCGGGGGTGAGGTAGCGCGTGTAGAGCGGCAGCAGCGCTACCGCGATCAGCTTCGAGACGATGCTGGCCGCCGTGTAGGCGGCGCCGGTCGTCGCTAGGCGGCGGAGGTATCCCGACACGCGGCGAGACTACGTTGGTTGGCGGCCGCAAGCGATACACCGACGGCAAGCAAGACCCAGGTGATCGGGTCCTCGAAGAAGCCGGCGTAGGCCATCGTGTGGACGATTAGGGCTGCGAAGGTTGCGAGGACTGCTGCTCGGGCTATGGGGGTGTGGCGCGCGGGTCCTGTCGCGGCAGGGGACCCACCGCCACCTGCGGTAGCTAAAGCTTCCTCGGTGGCGGTCCCCCCTACCGCGCCACCCGCGCGAGACGCCGATAGACCAGACAGCGAGGGACGCAAGCCAGCGGTCATCGTCCACAGGGCTGTTACGACGAGAGCTAGGTAGGCGGCGACGCCGAAGAGGCCTTGCTCGGCAGCGATCGTTACTGGCTCCGTATGTGAAATTGAGACCGGAGCTTTTCGTGTCTCCACGTGCTGCCTATAAGCCTTAGGGAAGCTGCCGGAGCCGTAGCCGTAGGCGGGGCGTTGGGCGAAGAGGTGGATGCCGCCGGAGACGAGGTTGGCACGGCCGCTGGTGTCGATGTTGATCCGGTCGAAGCTGAAGCTGCCGGCCAGGGTGACTATGAGCATCGTCACCACGACTCCAGCAACCGCCGCAATCGCGGTCCATTTCAAGCTCCAACGCAAAGCGGCAAGTACGACGAGTCCCGCCAGCAAGGCGGCGTAGCTCGACTGGGAGAACGTTGGCACTAGTCCGATCCACAGCACCGCGACAAGGGCGCTGAGCAGCGAGAGCGTTCGACGGTCACGTGCCCAGAGCAATGCGCTCATCGCTACAACCGCTACCAGCGACAGGTACCTGCCGTAGATGTTCGGGTCCCAGAAGACCGAATTGACCCGGAAGTAGGTGTGGAATTCGTTCGACCTGATCACCTGGTCGTTCCAGAACAAGCTGTGGGTCGCCCACTCCACGGTGCCAATCAAGACGAAGCACACCGCCTCGATCCCGACAACCCAGAGGACAAGAGTCAAAAGCTTCCGGTCCCAGCTGACATCCCGCAGCAGCCCGTAGACCAGGCTGAACGGCACAAAGAAGAAGCAAACGTTCTGAAGCCCCTTCGAGAAATCCGGCGAGTAGAGCGCCTGAAACGCATAAAGAAGAACGAACCCGGCCAGGACGTATGGCAGCAGGGCAGGGGGGTCGATCCGGGTGCGGCGTCCTGTTTTTCGCACAATCGGCTTAGCGAGAGAAGACCACTGCCCGGCGAAAAACCCAGCACCCGGATCGACCCCCCTGCCCTGCTGCCACTCCCCGAGCGCCGCAGAGAGAGCCCCCCCGGCGATCACCAAGTACAGAGGGACGAGCAGGTTGGCGGTGTCGCCACCCGCATGAAGAGGAACGCGGAAAGGCAGTGCCGCAACGATCGCCAGTGGCAGCAGGATGCGCCAGCGTTTGAAGACGTAGGCGAGCGCGGCGCTAACCGCGACCGCGAGAACGCCGAGGGCAATCAGCCGAGATGGATGGTCGCGCAGATCGAGGATTTGGTGGGAATGCCACCGGTCACCGAGGATCAGGGCCGGGAACAAGATGAGCGCCCCCAACATCGCCAGCGAACGTAGGCGTCCTGCCGGCAGCAGGATCGAGGCCGCGGCTGCAGCCGCGGCGATGACGAGGCCGAGGCCGGCCAGGAAGCTGCTCACGGCTTGCTCCCGGTCGCGGCGCGTTTGCAGCCCTTGGTTGGGTTCCGCGGCGCCCGGTGCAGCCGCATCAGGCCGGGCGGGACCAGCACGCGTTCCTGGCCGAGCAGCTTGACCCGCAGCTTGTAGCGCCCCAGCGGCGCGATGCCGTCGTTGCGGCTGCGGCCGTCCCAGTAGAAGGTGAAGAAGTGATAACGCTTGAGGTACTGGTCGCGAGCGAGGGTGAGGACGAGCTTGCCGCCGGGCTTGACTACCTGGACGGTGGCGTGGTCGCTCTGCGTCACGCGGAAGCGGATGCGCTCACGGTCGAAGCGGCAGTCACCGTTGGGAGTGAACCAGCGGCTCGCAGGTGTGCCGAAGGTGACCCGGTCGAGCACCAGCGGGTCGCGCTTCAGCTGCTGCGACCAAGCGAAGGCGGCGAGTGTTGCGAAGACGAGGAGGGCGAAGACGAGGCCGGCCCAGCGGCTAGCCCGTGGTGGCATTTTCCTCGCCGACGATCACCGAGACCGGCGCGCCGCCGGACACCGATTCGATGTCGGCGCTCATCAGGCGAACCTGCGAGATCCCCAGCGCCTTGGCGACCTTGCGCGCTTCCGGTGCGTGGCCGCGTTCGAACATGACGACGCTGTTGGTGAAGCTGGTGGCGCTGTTGGTGACGGCGCCGAGCTGGAAGCCCTTGCCCTCTACTTTGTTGCCGAATTCGGCGGCGAGGCCGGGCACCGCGGTCCCGTTGAGCACGGTCACTTCGATTTCGCTCGGCTTGGTCGCCTTGGCGGACTTGCCCCCCTGACCACCCTTGCCGTTGGCGGAATCCGAGCCCTGCGTGACGAGGTAGGCGGCACCTGCGGCGACCAGGACGAGGACAACGAAAATGGCAACCAGGTAGCGCGGTTCGGCGATCCGCGAGCCGAGGCTGGAGAAACCCTCGCCCAGCCGCTCACGCCTCGTCAGCTCCGGCAGACCCGCCTCGCGGCGGCGGCGGCGCTCCTCACGTTGATCGAGCGCCTCGCGTTCGGCCGTGCGCGACTCCTCCAGCGCCTTCAGCTCCTCGGCCCGTTTGGCGGCCGCCACCGAGGTCGTGTCCTTGCGCTCGCTGTCGCGCTCGGGCGCCGAGCCGGCCCACTCGCGCAGGCGACGGATGTCACGCGCCTGCGAGAAGGCGAGCATGGCGAAGAAGGCAAGGCCCAAAAACGCAGCCAGGCCTGCAAAGGCGCCGATTTCCTTGATCAATTCCACGGAGTGGCTGCGAGAGGCTACTCGTCGTAGACGACTGCCGCCGCGCTACCGCCCGGCGCGGTGATCATCTCGACGACGCGCTGTGCCAGGTTAGCCTCGTCCCCGGCCATCACCAAGTGCTCGAGCGAGTTCAACGTCGCCTCGATCCAGTCAGGATCGAGCGGCGTCTCGCGTACGGCCCGCTGGATCCGCCTTGCCGCAGTCGGCTGCCCGCTCTCGGCGAGGCCAAAGAGCTCCTCGTGCAGCTTCTCCCCCGCTCGCGGTTTGGTGAACTCGATCGCGATGTCGGTTTCCGGCTCGTAGCCGGCGAGGCGAATCATGTTGTGAGCGAGGTCGACGATCCGCACCGGTTCGCCCATGTCGAGGACGAAGACCTCGCCCTTGCCGGCGCCGATGTCACCCGCCCGGATCACCATCTGCACCGCCTCGGGGATGGTCATGAAGTAGCGCGTCATCTCGGGGTGGGTGACCGTGACCGGGCCGCCGCGCTCGATCTGGCTGCGGAAGATCGGCACGACGCTGCCCGAGGAGGCGAGCACGTTGCCGAAGCGGACACTGGCGAAGCGGGTGCCGGGATGTTTGCGCCCGGCCGACTCGACGATCCACTCGGCCATCGCCTTCGAGGCGCCCATCACGGTTTTCGGGTTGACCGCCTTGTCGGTGGAGATGAGAACGAAGCGCTCGACGTTGGAGGCAGCCGCGGTCTCGGCGGTGATCCGGGTCGCAATCGCGTTGTTGCGCACGGCCTCGAGCGGGTTGGCCTCCATCAGCGGCACGTGCTTGTAGGCGGCAGCGTGGAAGACGACGCAGGGCTTGAAGCGCTGCATCGTCTCCAGCATCCGGCCCGGCTCCTTGCAATCGGCGAGCACCGACTCGACGTTGGTGAAGTGGCGCTCGTCGACCATTTCGCGATCGATCTGGAAGAGGTTGTCCTCGGCATGGTCGAGCATCACCAGCAGCCGCGGTTTGACCTGGGCGATCTGGCGACAGAGCTCAGAGCCGATCGAGCCCCCGGCGCCGGTGACGAGGACTATGCGGTCGCGCAAGTAGGCGCCGACACGGTCAAGCTCACGCACGATCGGGTCGCGGCCAAGCACGTCCTCGACCCGCACCTCGCGCAGCTGCTTGTTGAGTTGGACACCGCCGCGCAGCAACTCGAAGACGGTCGGCAGCGTGCGCACGCGGATCTCGCGGTCGCGGCAGGCGGCGACGACCTTGGCTCGCAGCGTGCCGGGCGCCGATGGGATCGCGATTACCACCTCGTCGGGCTGGGTCTCGTCGAGGATCTTGTCGATCTGCTTGGTCGAGCCGAGGACCTTGAGGCCGAGCATGCGCATGCCGCGCTTGCGCGGGTCGTCATCGATGAAGCCGATCGCGCTGGCGCCGAGATCGGGATTGAGCTGCAGCTCCCGCACGACCATCTGACCGCCCGAACCAGCGCCGATCACCAGCACCTCGTGCTTGGGTACTCGAGCCGAGCGCGAGGGCCGTTCGACAATCAGCCGCACAGCCAGGCGGGCGCCGGTGATCAGCATCAGGGTGAGCAGGAAGTCCATCACCGCAACCGAGCGCGGCAGGTTGTGAGCAAAGGGTCGCAGCACCGTGAAAGCAACGACGAGGATCGCGCTGGCGACGGTGACGGCGCGAACGATCAGCAGGAAGTCGCGGCCGCTGACGTAGCGCCACCACTTCTGGTACATGCCGAAGGCGGCGAAGACGACGAGCTTGCCGACGACGACGAAGCCAACTGACTGGGCGAAGAGGACCCAGTAGCGGTGCGGCAGGCCACTCTGGTCGAGGAAGCGCAGCCGGAACGCCAGGTAGAAGGAGAGCGCGACGAGAGCGCCATCGGCGCAGACCTGGAGGATTCGGTTGCGGTAGACGGGATGGTTCAACCGGCGCATGGAACCAGGCGAGTTTAGTTGCTGCCTGGCTTCGCGCCTACAATCCCCGCTTCACGAATGCCCTTCTTCTTCCTCGCCAGCATCACCGACAAGGTCGTCGAACCGATCGTCAACGTCGCCACCGACTTCATCGGCTCCGCCGGTGTCGTAGCCGTCTTCTTGTTGATGACCCTGGAGTCCGCCTGCATCCCGGTGCCCA
>JAWVFJ010000050.1:0-72055 GCA_033856275.1 Solirubrobacterales bacterium | reverse complement strand
CCTCCTGGGGGCCGGGCCGCCTCGACGTCTTCGCCCTCGGCGCAGACGGCAAAACGATGTTCCACAAGTGGTTCACGTCCGCCGAAGGCTGGTCGGAATGGGAACAGCGGGGTGGCAACTACAGCTCTGGCCCAGGCGTCACCTCCTGGGGCTACAACCGCCTCGACGTGGTCGGCCGTGCCGCCTCAGACGGCAGCGTCAAGCATGAATTCTGGCAGCCGTAGGGGCTAGCCACCACCGGCGGGACTTGCAGACGGATCGCTGGCTTCGGCGTTGAGGAAGCCAGCGATCTCATCGGCAAGCCGTTGCGGCTGGTCGAGCGGGACGAAGGTCCCCGCATCGGGGATCTGCACCAGCCGTGCGTTTGGCGTCTCCGTCTCGAGTCGTTCGGCATAGGCGATCGGGAAGAACCTGTCTCCTGGCGCCCAAGTGAGCAACAGCGGTAGATCCGAGCTGCTCAGTTTCTCGGCCGCCTCGAGCGTGTACCGCTTGTTCATGCCCGCCGTCACCTTCGTGGCGTCGTGCTTGACGCCAGGATCGCTGAGGCTCGGCCGCATCCAGGAAGCGATCAGGTCGGCTGGGATCGCGGTCCGAGCAAATGGCTTGAAGGCGGCGCGAGCAAGGGCGCCGATGCGGAAGGGAGCCGAGAGGACGGTCATCCCGCCCGGCAGCTTCGCCAGCGGAGGCATCGCCTTGAAGATGCCAGGCGGGAAATTGCCGTGGGTATCGCAGTTGGTGAGGACGAGCCGCCCGATTCGCTGGGGGTGGCGGGTGACCAGCACTTGCGACATCGCTCCGCCCGAGTCGTTGCCGACAATCGTCACGTCATTCAGATCGAGTGCCTCGAGGAAGCTGGCAATCAGTGCCGCAATGCCGGGTGGGGAGAGGTCGGCGTCGGGATTCATCGCGATCTGCTGAGCGCCGATTGGCCAGTCGGGGGCGATGCAGCGGCAGCGGTCGGAAAGACCGTCGACGACGCCGTCCCAAAGGCGACCGTCGACGAGGAAGCCGTGGACGAAGACGACTGGCTTGCCCTCGCCCGCCTCGCGGTAGCGGATCCGTCCCGCCGGCAGCTCAATCTCGTGGCGCTGGTCTGACTGGCTCATTGCAACCTCCTTGGCAGTTGTCTCCGGCCGACGCGGCCGGTAAATTACATACAGGCAGTATGAATGTCAAACGAACCCAAGCCGAGCGATCCGGTGCGACCCGCGCCGCCCTGGTCGAGGCGGCGCGACCCCTCTTTGCCAAGCGCGGTTACGCTGGGGTCGGCACCGAGGAGATCGTCCGGGCCGCCGGGGTATCTCGCGGCGCGCTCTACCACCACTTCGCGGGAAAGCGCGAGCTCTTCGAGGCGGTCTACGAAAGAATTGAGGTCGAGCTGGCGGAGCGGATCGCCGCTAGTGCCCTCGAGGCCAACGCTGCCTCGCCTCTGGAGGCGATGCGCCTCGGCGCCGAGATGTTCCTGGCAGCCAGCACCGAGCCCGAGACACAGCGGATCGTCTTGCTCGACGGCCCCTCGGTGCTGGGCTGGGACCGCTGGCGCGAGATTGCCTCCGAGCACGGCCTCGGTCTGATCGAAGCGACGTTGCAGGCGGCGATCGAAGCGGGGGCAATCGAGCAACAGCCCGTTCGCCCACTTGCCCACGTGCTGATGGGGGCCCTTGACGAGGCAGCAATGCTGGTCGCGCGTGCCGACGATCCTGAGCGGATGCGAGTCGAGGTCGGCAAGACCGTCGAAACACTGCTCGACGGGCTCAGCCGCGACTAGCCTCGATCGTTGGCTCGGGCATGCTTGGTCCGGGCACCTTGACGTCAGGGTGGGCGGTGCGGCGCGACTCCTTCTGCGCGTACATGCGCACATCGGCGAGCTGCAGCGCAGAAGAGGGGTCACCGGCCTCGGCGGGAATGGCGGCGGCCCCCCAGGAGGAGGCAACCTCTACGCCTCGATCCCTTTCAGTAAGTGCCGCGTCGGCCGCTCGCGCAGCCGCGTCGAAACGGTGCTCGGGGCAGGTGAGCAGAAGGCAGAACTCGTCGCCGCCGATCCGGTAGACGGAGCCGTCGGCGCCGACGGCGCCTTTCAGGGCCGCTCCGAGCCGCGTCAGCAGTTTGTCTCCCGCCGGGTGGCCGAAGGTGTCGTTGTAGCGCTTGAAGCCGTTGAGGTCGAAGAGGTAGAGCATCGCCGGTTGCTCGGCGCTGGCGCGCTCGCAGATCGCCGCCAGGTCGCCCTCCATGCGGCCGCGGTTGCCGAGGCCAGTAAGGGAGTCGGTGCGCACTTCCTCCAGCAGTCGGCGGTTCTCGTGGTCGCTCATCGTCAAGCGCACGATCACAGCCGACATAGTCGCCGCCCAGAGCACGGTCGAAAGGCCGCCGGTGGCGCTGTAGTACTGCATCGCGAAGAGGCCGATCATCACCGCAGCGAAGACGGCGGGCACGACGATCTCGCGGTGGTCGTCTTGGCGTGACGAAGTGATCTCGGCGGCCTCCGCCGGCTGCCACACCGCGCCGCCGAGGCAGACGGCGGCGATCAGGTAGATCGGGTTGATCCATTCGCCGCCGGGCAACGCCCCGTCGGTCGACTGCAGGGTGAAGGCGATGTCGGCGATCACCAGCGCCGAGAGGCCGGCGAGCAGCAGGGACCAGGTGCGCCCCGGGCGCCAACCGGTCAGGGCGATGACGCCGACGACTATCGAGAGCATCACGATGTCGCCCAGCGGATAGGACAGAGTCGTCAGCTTTTCCAGCGTCGTGCCGGTTGCCTTCTCGGCGACGAAATCGAAGACGAAGGCGGTGCCCAGCGCCGCCGTGCCGAGCGCGGCGATCAGGCCGTCCATCCAGAGCCGCCAGTTGATCTCGTGGGTGCGCGCTCGCACCAGCATCGCCAGGCCCGCGTAAGCCAGGGGGTAGAAGGCGAGGTAGCCGACGTCTGCTGGCGAGGGGTAAGGGGCCGAGGCGTTGCCTTCGATCAAGGCGGTCCAGTAGATCTCAGCGGCGCCCCAGCAGAGGATCGCGGCCCCGATCAAGGCCCAAGCCGCCTGCTCGCGCGGATAGTCGGAGGCCCTGATCAAGCAAGCAACGCCGGCGCCGAGCACGACCGCGTCATAGAGGGCTTCGCTGATTGCGAAATCGAGGCCGACACCGATGCCGAGCCAATCGTGCAGGGCGACCACCGTGGTGCCGCCCAGCAGCAGGATGGCGAGCGTACTGCGCAAGAGCCGCCCTGCTCGCGGGGGCGCGACACCTGTATCCGTGCTTTCCACTGGTGAGGTATCGGCAGCGGGCCGCGGATCCACAAGCCCTCGACCGGTCGATTGCGCGCGTCATCTAGACTGAAGAGCGTGAAAACCGGAATTCATCCTGAGTACACGCTGGCAAACGTGCACTGCTCTTGCGGGAACCAGTTCTACACGCGCTCGACACAGGCGGACCTGCACGTCGAGCTCTGCTCCGAGTGCCACCCGTTCTACACCGGAAAGCAGAAGCTGGTTGATACCGGCGGCCGCGTCGAGCGCTTCCAGCGCCGCGCCGCCAAGCACGCCAAGGCCGGGAGGTAAGCCGTGAGCCCGGAGCTGGGCTCGCCGCGACCCGAGACCGCTGCTCCGTCCAAGAACGGGGCGGACCCTCTGCGCATGCCCGATGGCGCCCTCGTCGCCAAGCGCGACGCCCCGGTCGGCGGCCAGGCGGTGCTCGAGGGGGTGATGATGCGGGGCGTCTCGGTCTGGGCCGTGGCCGTACGCCGTCCCGACGGTGAGATCGAGATCAGCTCCGAGTCGATCAAGCCGTGGGCGCGGCGCCACCGCCTCTGGCGGCTGCCGGTTTTGCGCGGGGTCGTCGCCCTCGGCGAGTCGCTGAAGATCGGCTTCCGCGCGCTTGCCATCTCCGCCAACGCCCAGCTCGAGGAGGACGAGGACGGTGAGCGAGAAGAGATCGGCGGCTGGATGTGGGGCCTGACCATCGTCTTCTCGATGCTGCTGGCGGTCGGGCTCTTTTTTGTCGTGCCGGTCGGGCTAACCAGCCTAATCAAGGACAAGCTCGGCTCACCGCTGCTCTTCTGGCTGGTCGAGGGAGTGCTGCGAACGGGGATCTTCATCGCTTACATCGCCGCGATCAGCCGCCTCAAAGACCTGCGCCGCGTCTTCGAGTATCACGGCGCCGAGCACAAGACGATCTCCTGCTATGAGGCCGAAGACGAACTGACGCCCGCCCGCGCCAAGCTCTACTCGCGGCTGCACCCGCGTTGTGGCACCAGCTTCCTGCTGATCGTGATGGTGCTGGCGATCTTCGTCTTCGCCCCGATCGGGCTCCCCGCCTGGTACTGGCTGGTTGCCTCGCGGATCATCGGCATCCCACTGATCGCCGGCCTCTCCTACGAGGTGATCAAGTGGGCCGGCAAAAACCGCCGCAAGCGCTGGGTTCGAGCGCTGATGTGGCCGGGTTTGATGCTGCAGAACCTGACCACCCGCGAGCCCGACGAAGAGGAGCTGGCGGTGGCGATCGCTTCGCTCGAGGCCGTGCTGGCGCGCGAGACACCCGAGCAGGCGGCTGGCGGGCAGCACATCGAGATCGTCGCCTAGCCGGGAGGATCTGGAGACTCGTCGGGCTGTTTTCGCTCCAGCTCCGATTCGAGCTGGGCCAGCCACTCAGCCGTGTGCCCGTAGAGACTGTCGGCATAGAGCCTGACGATGAGGGGAAAGCGAACACCATCTTCACTGAAGCCGCCTACCGCGGTCCTCAGGTTGCCGTCGTACAGATTGGACCTGTTGCTGTGGGCGCGTGCCTGCATCCGCTGAACTAGCTCCAGCTGGTCGCTGGCCGGCAGGGCGTCGGCAAAGAAAAGGCGGAGCATCGACTCGGAGCGAAGCTGGACTGGAGTCTCGTGCGAGGAGCGGAGCCAGGCGATCAGAGCCGCCTCGCCCTTCTCGGTGAGGTTGTAGGCGGATCGTTCCCGTGCGCCGTGAGGATCCTCCCGTCGCTCCACCAATCCGTGGCGCTCCAGCCGGGCGAGCTCCGGATAGACCTGGGCAAGCGAGGTCGGCCAAAAGGCGCTTGTCGACAGGTCCGCGGCTTTCTTGATCGCGTAGCCGGATTCAGCGCCGAGGCGCAGCATGCCCAGCACCATGTAGGAGATCGGTTTGAGCTTTATCGCCGACGACATGGGTCAGGTCTCTTGCACCGGCTCAAGGGGACGGATCGACGAGACCGGTCCCGCGGGATCTCTTGCGGCGGGACGTTCTTTCGGTTTCGATGCATCGACTTCGTTATATCGAACTGAAAGGAAAGGATGCGCGCAACAAGGGTCCGGAAATACCTAAAGGCGGTTGTCGCTATCGGCGGGCTCCTGGCCCTTTTCGCTGCCACGGCCGGCGCGACGCGTGTCGTCGCGGGGAACCTCACTCTCGACCTCGGTATCGACTTTGCGCCGAAGACGCTGCCCCTTGCCAATGACGCCCCGATCGAGGTTTGGGGGCACCAGAGGCTGCGGACGAAGGACGGCTCCGTTCCGCCAGCGCTCACACACCTGAAGTTCGAGTTCGCCAAAGACGGGAGCGTTGAGACGCGTGGGTTGCCAACGTGCCCGAGGCGAAAGCTGATCGCGACTACGACGGAGCGGGCCCGCCAGGCGTGCCCGGGCGCAATCGTCGGCACGGGCTTCGCCACCGCGATCATCGCGTTCCCCGAACAGGCGCCAATTTCGGCGAGCACCCCGGTCATCTTTTTCAATGGTCCGCCGGTAGACGGCGATCCCACGGTGATTGTCCACGGCCACCTGGACGTGCCCGCGCCGACCACCTATATCGATACGTTCCAGATCGAATCGATCCATCGGGGCAGCCTCGGCTATCGCGTCGAGGCGGACCTTGCACGGATCGCGGGCGGGTACGGCTCGCTTACATACTTCCGCTTTCACCTCGGCGCCCACTGGCGCTTCAGGGGAGAGAGGCTGAGCTTCATCACTGCCCACTGCGCTGTTCCGGGTCGCTCCCGCCTTCTGGGGCGCAGCGAAACGCAATACGCGGATGGAACCACCCTTTTTGGCACGTTCTTCGGTCGCTGCCAGGTTCGCAAAGCAGATCGCATCGACTAGCGGCTCGAAGGTCAGCCGCCTCGGTCGGCGTGAAGCGGTCGCCGTTCGAGCGCGTTCGCCGCTGCCGCGCCCCCCGGTCGTCGCGAATGACTGGGCTACTCGCTCCGCGCCGGCTCGACAGGCGATTGCAGGCCTGTTGGGACAAAGGGCGCGACGATGGCGTTCGGTGGGGGTTTCAGGTCCCCGATGCTCGCGGTCGGCAGCGTCGCCACCGGATGACAGGGCTCATCGGCGAGAGCCTCGAGCGCGACGCGAACGAGGCGGCCGTCGTCCTGAAAGTCGGTCGACGTCGTGACCAGCACGAACGGGGCCTCAACGGAGCCGAGACTGGCGGGCAGTTCTTCCGGCCGTGACTGGCGCTTCGGTCGCGAAGAGCTGAGCTACATCAATGCCGCTGCCCACGCAGCCAGGTGTTGCGCGCTCGCGTCGAGACGGAGTTCGGCGAGGGCACCCTTTTGCATGGCTCGTTCCTCGACAGCTGCCGAATTCGCGAGGGGTGATGCCCGTCTATGTTGTGAGGCGTGATCGATTCGCTGGTCGAGCAGATCGAGGCGCGCTTCGCCGAGCTCGAGGCGCAGATGTCGGACCCCGAGATGATCGGGGACAGGGAGCGCTACGCCGATGTCGGCCGCGAGTACCGCGAACTGCAGCCGCCCCACGGCTTGGCGGTCGAGTACCGCAAGCTGAAGGACGACCTGGAGGGGGCACGGGAGTTGCTGGCGGAGGATGGCGAGGATCCGGAGTTGCTGAGGCTGGTCGAGGAGGCGCCGCGCCGCCTCGAGACGATTGAAGAGGAGATCCGCCTGGCGATGGTCGAGCGCGATCCCAACGACGCCAAGAACGTCCTGGTCGAGATCCGCGCCGGGACAGGTGGCGACGAGGCGGCGCTCTTCGCCGGCGACCTCTTCAAGATGCTCAGCCGCTACGCGGAAGAGCGCGGGTTCACCACTGAGCCGCTCTCCCAGTCGAGCGCCGAGGTCGGCGGCTTCAAGGAGGTGACCTTCGCGATCAAGGGCGAGGGCGCCTACTCGATCTTCAAGTTCGAGGGTGGCACGCACCGCGTGCAGCGAGTCCCGGAGACGGAGTCCCAGGGCCGCATCCACACCTCGACGGCGACCGTTGCCGTACTGCCCGAGGCCGAGGAGGTCGAGGTGGAGATCGACTCCAACGACCTACAGATCGACGTCTACCGCTCCTCGGGACCCGGCGGGCAGTCGGTCAACACGACCGATTCGGCGGTGCGCATTACCCACAAGCCGAGCGGGATCGTGGTCTCGATGCAGGACGAGAAGTCACAGCTGCAGAACAAGGAGCGGGCAATGCGGGTGCTGCGCGCCCGCCTCTATGAGCGGGAACTCGCCGAGCAGCAGGCGAAGATCGCCTCCGAGCGCAAGGCCCAAGTCGGCAGCGGAGAGCGCTCGGAGAAGGTGCGCACCTATAACTTCCCGCAGGGCCGGGTGACCGACCACAGGATCAAGCACACCTCCCACAATCTCGACGGCGTGCTTGGCGGCGAATTGACCGAGTTCACCGAGGCACTTGCGGCGGAGGAGAAGCGGCAGCGACTCGAGACAGCCGCGGTCAGATGACGCGCATGCACGTCATCCCTGGATGATTGGAGATGCATTGCGCGCCGCTGCCGATGCGATGAATGCGGCAGGGGTGGAAACGCCAAGATTGGATGCGGAACTGCTGTTGGCTGCCGCGATCGAATCCGATCGCACATACCTCGCGTCCTCGCCAGAAGCCGCAATTCCGCCCGCCGCGGCGCGACGTTTCGCCGAGATGGTGCGTCGTCGCCTGCGGCGCGAGCCAGTCGCCTACATACTCGGCCGCCGCGGTTTCAGGCACCTTGAGCTCGATGTCGACCCGCGAGTCCTGATCCCGCGACCGGAGACCGAGCTGCTGGTCGAGTTGGCGCTCGAACAGCGGCCGCACAGCGTGCTGGACGTTGGCACCGGCTCGGGCGCGATCGCGCTGGCAATCGCCACCGAGTTGCCGGACTGCGAGGTCACGGCAACCGATACTTCTCCGGCGGCGCTCGAAGTGGCCCGCGCCAACGCCGAACGCCTTGGTCTTGCTTCGTGCGTCGAGTTGGTCGAGGGGATGTTGCCGCCACGTAGCGGATTTGAGCTCGCGGTCGCGAATCTTCCCTATGTGAGCGAAGCGGAATGGGAAGGGCTCGAGCCGGAGGTGACCGAGTGGGAGCCCCGTGAGGCGTTGCTCGCGGGGCCGGACGGCCTTAACGCGTTGCGATCGACGATTCCGGCGCTGGCTGGTGTGGCGGATGTCGTGGCGCTGGAGGTGGGCGTCGGCCAGGCCGCCGAGGTCGGCGGCCTGCTGACCGATGCTGGCCTCGATGCAATCGAAACCCGTGCCGACTTGGCTCAGATAGCTCGCGTCGTGGTCGGTCGCAGGGGCGCCGGCAATTGACCGTAATTCTCTCGATCGAGCGCGACGGCGTCGAGCGTGCGCGCACCGGGCTCGAGCTCTGCATCGCAGCTGGGGGCGTCGGGCTCTTCCCCGCAGACGGTCTTTACGGACTCGCCTGCGACCCACTCAACCCAACCGCAATCGAGCGCATCAATCGAATCAAGGGCCGGGACGAAGGCAAGCCATCGGCCATCCTCTACTTTTCGCCGCTGGCGATGCGCGAGCTTGTCGATGACCTCGGGCAGCGCACCAAGTCAGCTGTAGGCGCTTTGCTGCCGGGCCCGGTCACCCTCGTGGTCGCCAACCCGAACCATCGCTACCCGCTTGCCTGCCGGAAGGACCCCGAGCGGCTTGGGGTGCGGCTGATCGCCGGACCGCTCGAGGGCATGATGCACCCGATCTTCCAGACGTCAGCCAACCACAGCGGCGACCCCGCCTCCGCGTTCTTTGGCGATGTCCCGCGCAAGATTCTCGCTGAAGTAGACGTGGCGGTCGATGCCGGGCCGTTGACGGGGCGCCCATCCACGGTGGTCGACCTCACCGATTTCGATGGCAAGGGCGATTGGAGTGTCCTGCGCGAGGGAGGCATGCCGATCGACGGCGTCGCGGACCGTCTGCGCGCCCTGACCTAGTGTCCTAGTTGACTCAAACAGCTGGGACCCGCTACTGTGTGCTCCAATGGCACAGCAAACCGCAAAGCGGGAGGTCACCCCGTTTTCGACCGATCCCGCGGCGGAACTGCCGGTTGGCGTTCAGCTCTCCTGGCGCCTGCGGGCGTTGATCGCGACCGGCCGGCTGGCGGCGGGGGAGCGGCTGCCCAGCTTTCGTCAGCTCGCCGAGTGGGGCGGGGTCAACGTCAATACCGTGCGCGCCGTCTACGCCGGGCTCGAGGAGGCCGGGTTGGTCGTCAGTCACCAGGGCCAGGGCACCTTTGTCGATGAGCGGATCACGGCCGCACCCCGATTGGAGGAGATTGCTGGCGATGCTCTGCGGCGAGTGCTCGCGGCGGGACTCGACCCCCGCGATCTGGTCGCAGTCACTGCTGCATGTGTGAGCATGAGCGAGGAGGGGAGCATGGGAGCGGGCGTCGCGGAAGCCGCGGGTGAGCTCCCCGATCTGAACGGTGAGAGCGAGGCGATCGAGGTTCGTCATGAGCTCCGCCGCCAGATCGCCCGGCTCGAGATCGAGCTCGCCGCCTACACACGCGATCTGCCGGACGACATGCCGACCGCCGCGAGCTACTCGAAAGCCCATGTGGCCGGAGTGGAGGAGCTGGAGCAGACGCGCGACACGCTGATCGCCCAGCTCTCAGAGGCCCAACGGGCGGCTGAGCTTCGAGCCAGGGAAGTGGGCGAGGCACGGGCGCGTCGCGAAGCGCAGTTGGAAGAGGAGAGCAAGCGCACCCCACAATCGGCTGGCGGTCCTCTCGGTAGGGCGATGAGCTGGTGGCAGGCCAAGTCCTGAGCCGGGCATATTCCCCGACTAAGTCCGCCTTCGAGCAGGTAGGGGAGATGGTGATCCTCACCGCGAAGACGATCGTCTCTGCGGTCCGGCCTCCCTATCCATACGGAGGGGAGCTGGTCTGGCAGTTCCTCTTCGTACTCAAGCTCTCCTGGTTCCCGATGACCATCTCTACCTTCGCGCTTTGCCTTGGCGGCCCGGGGCTGCAAGCTGCCGGCATCCTCGATCTCTTCGGTGCTCTGGATCGCCTCGGCGGCTTTTTCGTTGTCACGGCCGTCCGCTTCATCGGTCCAATAGTCACCGCGGTGGTCGTTGGTGGCGTTGCAGGCACTGCGATCACCGCCGATCTCGGCGCCCGCAAGATCCGCGAGGAGCTCGACGCCCTGCAGGTGCTGGGTGTCGATCCGATCAAGAATCTGGTCGTACCCCGCTTCCTCGCGCTGATGGTGATAACTGGACTGCTCGACGTCTTCGCGATCGTCTTCGGCCTTACTGCTGGCATCGCTGCCTCGCTTCTTTATCACCAGCCGCTCGGTGGCTTCTTCTCGACGCTCTTCGCCAATGCCCTGATCACCGACGTCTGGGGATCGATCGTGATGTGCACGTTGTTCGGCGGAATCATCGCCGTGGTCTGCTGCTACAAGGGGATGACGGCCTCTGGTGGCCCCGCGGGCGTCGGTCGCGCGGTCAACCAGGCGGTGGTGATCGCGTTCATGGGGGTCTTCTTCTTTCTCTACACGTTCACTACGGTGCTGCTCGCCACCAATCCCGAATTGCAGAGCATCCGGTGATCGGCTGGCTCGACGCCCCGCGCGGCTGGCTGGAGGCAATGGGCGAGATCGTTCGCTTTGGCTCGCGCGTTGCCGGCCTCGTCTACTCGGGTCGCGTCCTCCGCTTCTTCGGCGAGAGCCTGCGCCAGGCCGGCATTCTGATCTTCGGTTCGGCGGTGGTCATCTGGGCTTTCGTCTTCCTCCTCGGCCTCCAGTGCGGCGTGATCGGCGCCTATTTCAATCGCTCCATCGGCGCACCGTCCCTCGCCGGCCTCTTCTCGGCCTACTGCGATTTGCGCGAGGGGTTGCCCTACGCCTTCGGCTACATCCTCTCGGCAAAGGTCGGCACCGGGATCGTCGCCGAGATCGGCGCAATGCGGATCTCCGACGAGATCGACGCGCTGGAGGTGATGGGAATCCAGCCGGTGACCTTTCTCGCCGCGACTCGCCTGCTTGCGGCTTGGATTGCGATTCCTTTTCTCTATTTGGTCGCGATCGGGGTCGCTTACTTCGCCAGCTATCTGGCGGTGGTCCAGCAGGTTGGAGACGTGTCCTCTGGCGGCTACCTGTTGATCTTCTGGATGTTCCAGAGTCCGCCCGACCTCCTCTTCAGCCTGATCAAGGGAATGGTGATGGCGACGGCCATCGTGCTGGTCGGCTGCTACTACGGCTACACCGCCTCCGGCGGCCCGGTCGGAGTCGGCACCGCGACGGCGCAGTCGATGGTGGTCAACATCATCCTCGTCCACATCATCGGCATGCTCGGCACGGTCGTCTTCTGGGGCTCGAATCCGCGCGCTCCGATCGGCGGCTAGGAGCGGCTAGCGAACCCCTGGGTGCGCCTGCCGGGGGTTCGGTGGGCCCTCTTAACAGCCACTGTCGCCGCGGTAGGGCAGGTGGACGAGACGGCGTGAGGCGTTGTCGTTCTCGTTTGACTCGTAGAGCAGACCGTTAGGGTCCACCGTCATCACGAAGGCGAAACAGCCGTGCAGGCCACCGACGCCGATCCACTGCTTGTCGTAGTCGGCGGGGTAGATGTCCGACCAGCCGACCGAGGTGCCGAGCGTGACGTGGCCTTCGTAGGGGTTCTGGTTGCAGCCGGGGTAGTGGCGCGAGCCTGGAGAACGCTTTCCCGGCCGGGTTCGCTCGAGATCGCGAAGGCAGTAGTTGAGCTTGGGGCCGACCCGGACGCGGTGCAGGAGCCGGTGCTGGCCATCGACCGACCAGAGCTCGAAGCGGGCGAGTTGGTGGACCTTCCAGTAGCTGCCGCCGAAGTAGGAGCCGACGTCGGTGAAGTGGAGCGTCGCGCGGGTCGGCACGTCGAGGTGACCGCCACCGGCGCGGTAGATGCGCTGGCGGGTGCGCATCGTGTGCCAGCCGTTGCGCGTGCCGCGCAGCTCCATCGGTCCCCTGCCGCGGCTGCGCACGTCGCTGGTGGCGTGCAGTCGCGTGCGCCCGCCGCCATGGTCGGCGTAGATTTCGTGCGCTGGCCCGATTCGCAGGTTGGGGCAGCGCAGCACCTTTGCCTCTGGACCCTCGCAGGGGTTCTCACCGACGGGAGCGAGGGCACGGGCCGGCGCGACACCCACGAGGGCTGGCAGCAGGGAGAGGGCGAGGGCGAGACGGGTCCGCTTCAGCTTCACTTGGGGCACATCTATACCCGCTTCCGCTATCGGCAGGCGTTGCTATGGTCGCTCGCAATGAGCGAGCTTCCCGAGAACTTCCAGACAGCGCCGCTGAGCGAGGTCGATCCGGAGATCGCCACCGTTCTCGAGGGCGAGCTGCGGCGCCAGCAGGGCACGCTGGAGATGATCGCCTCGGAGAACTTCGTGCCGCAGGCCGTCCTCGACGCGGTCGGCTCTGTGCTGACCAACAAGTACGCCGAGGGCTACCCCGGGCGCCGCTACTACGGCGGCTGCGAGGAGGTCGACGTCGCCGAGCAGCTGGCGATCGACCGCGCCAAGGAGCTGTTCGGCGCCGAGCACGCCAACGTGCAGCCCCACGCCGGCGCGCAGGCCAACAACGCGGCCTACATGGCGCTGATCGAGCCCGGCGACACGATCATGGGCCTGGCCCTGGATCACGGCGGCCACCTCACCCACGGGATGAAGCTGAATGTCTCCGGCAAGCTCTACAACGTCGTCGCCTACCACGTCAGCAAAAAAGACCTGCGCGTCGACATGGAGGAGGTCGAGCGTCTTGCCGCCGAGCACAGGCCGAAGCTGATCGTCGCCGGCTGGTCGGCTTATCCGCGACAGCTCGACTTCGCCGCCTTCCGTCAGATCGCCGACTCAGTCGGCGCCAAGCTGATGGTCGACATGGCGCACTTCGCCGGCCTCGTCGCCGCCGGCGAGCACCCGAACCCCGTGCCGCACGCTGACGTCGTCACGACGACGATCCACAAGACGCTCGCCGGCCCGCGCAGCGGCATGATCCTCTCCACAGAGGAGCAGGCGAAAGCGATCGACAAAGCGATCTTCCCCGGCCAGCAGGGCGGGCCGCTGATGCACACGATCGCGGCCAAGGCGGTCGCTCTGCGTATTGCCGCCAGCGAGCCGTTCCGCGCCCGCCAGCGCCAGACGATCGCCAACGCCCAGGCCTTCGCCGCGGGCCTGGAAGCAAACGGCGTTCCCGTCCTCACCGGCGGCACCGACGTGCACCTCGTCCTCGTCGACCTGACGCCCAGTGGCCTCGATGGGCAGACCGCCGAGGACCGCTTGGAGGCGGTCGGCATCACCGTCAACCGCAACGCGATTCCATTCGATCCGCGTCCGCCGATGAACCCGTCGGGGTTGCGCATCGGCACCCCGGCGCTGACGACGCGTGGCCTGGTCGAGGACGACATGACCGAGATCGCCGCTGTGATCGCAACCGCGCTCTCAGGCGAGTTCGATACCCAGAAGGAAATCCTCGCCGAACGCACCCGGAACCTCATGGATCGCTACCCCCTGTACCCCCAACTAGCGAGCGTCATCGTCTGATTCCTCGCGAGCGGGGCCGATGTGGCGATTGCCGCCGCGCCCGGACGCGAAGCGGAGCAGGCGGCGGAATATGAAGGTTTGGGTCGATTGCACGGCCGCAGCGCACCCGTTGGTGCTGCGGCCGATCATCGAGCGCCTGGAAGATCGGGGGGACAAGGTTCTTGTTACCGCCCGCGAGTACGGGCAGACGCTGGGGGTCCTCGATCGGCTCGGTATTCCATATACCGCGGTTGGTAGCCATGGTGGTGCCTCCGCCTTTGGCAAGGGAAGGTCGCTCGCTGGGCGCTCAGCGCAGCTGATGCGACTGATCTGGGGCCAACGACCCGATCTCGCAATCGCTCATGGCTCGGTCGACCTCGCGGTGGTCTCGTCGTTGTTCCGCATTCCCTCCGCCCAGATGCAGGACTACGAGTTCGCCGGCTGGCAGCGCCAGATCGCCTTCCGGGCGGCGCGCAAAGTGCTGATGCCCGATTCGATCCCGCTTGACAGGCTGAAGAAAATCGGCGCCAAGGAGCGCAAACTGGTCCGCTATCCGGGCTTGAAGGAGGAGTACTACCTGGCTGACTTCGAGCCCGATGCCGCCGTACTCGACGAGTTCGGGCTCGATCGCGAGAAGGTCCTCGTTGTCGTGCGGCCACCCCCGGAGACCTCCGAGTACCACGCTCGCAACGACGTCTACGGGGAGTCGATCCGTCGCCTTGCCGCCACGGAGGCCGTGCAGGCCGTGGTGATCCCACGCACCGATCGCCAGCGCGTCGAGGTCCGAGCGATGGACGCTGCCAACCTGATCGTGCCCGAGCGGGCGATCGACGCGCAGAGCCTGATTGCTTTTGCCGATCTCGTCGTCAGCGCGGGGGGGACGATGAACCGCGAGGCCGTGGCTCTCGGCACGCCCGTCTTCACGACCTTCGCCGGGCGCATGGGCGGCGTCGACGAGGCCCTGATCGCGGACGGGCGCCTGCGGGTGCTCGCCGATCCGAGCGAGCTGCCACTGCGCAAGCGCGAGGCCCCCCCGGGTGTGCTCAACCGGCGTGATCCCGAGCTGCTGGTCGAGGGTGTGCTCGGGGCTGTCGCGGGCGTCGAGTAGCCTGGGCGCGCCCGCTTTCCACCGGGCACCTGCGACATGGCAGCGACCACCGACGCCGTCCTCGCCTTTCTAGTAGCGGCCGCGATCGCCTGGCTGCTGGTTCCCTACGCCGAGCGGCTGGCCTATCGGATTGGCGCGATCGACCTGCCGAAGGAGCGTGGCCTGCACGATCGGCCGATGCCACGACTCTCCGGCCTGGCGATCTTCGCCGGGATTGAGGTGGCGGGATGGATCTGGCTGCCCGGCGATGGCGAAAGCCGCGCGATCCTGGTCGGCGCTGTGGCAATCGCCGCGGTCGGCGTCGCCGATGACGTGCGCGGCCTGCCGGCGCTGCCGAAGCTGCTCGGCCAGGTCGGCGCGGCGCTGATCCCGGTGCTCGCCGGGGTGCGCGTCGACAACCTCACCTTGCCCTTCGTCGGCGGCTTCGAGCTCGGCTGGCTTGCCTATCCGCTGACGGTGCTCGGCATCGTCGCCATGGTCAACGTGATCAACTTCATCGACGGCGTCGACGGCCTCGCCGCAGGGGTCTGCACGATCGCGGCGATCTCCTTGGCGGTGATTGCCCTCTCACTGGAGCGCAACGCGGCCGGTGTGCTGGCGGCGCTCACCGCGGGCGGCGCGCTCGGCTTCCTGCGCCATGGCTTCCCGCCGGCCTCCAGCTTCATGGGCGATACCGGCTCCAACCTGCTCGGCTACCTGCTTGCCGTCGCCTCGGTGCAGGGAGCGCTGAAGACCAACGCGGTCGTCGCCCTCGTCTTCCCCCTGGTGGTGCTGGCGGTGCCGATCCTCGACACCGGCTTCGTCGTCGCCAAGCGGCTCAAGTACCGCCAGCCGATCTACCAAGCCGATACCTGGCACTTCCACCACAGGATGGCCAACATCGGCTTCTCCCAGCGGCGCACGCTCGCCTACCTCTACGGCTGGACGCTGGCCCTCGCCGCCCTCGCCCTCGCCCTGCGCTTCGTCCCTTACAGCGACGACCACGGCCACTTCGACGCGCTCTGGACGGCGGTGATCGTCGCTTTCGGCCTGCTTGCCCTCGCCACCAGCGTCTACCTGATCTACGTGCTGGAGATCCTCAAGCTGCGGCGCGGTCGGCTCAATCCGGAAACGGGGGAAATCGAAGCGATCGAGCTCGAAGATCGTCATTGAAGGATTGTGGGTGCTGGGACGCGCATAATCCTTCAATCGGCAGCGAAGAGACTTAGTAACAGGTTGTAACAAGGCTCACGAACTGGCTCTAGAAAGCGGTTCGTCGGCCCTTTCGGATATAGTCGCTGGTCCGCCCGCCCTTTACAGAGACGGGCGAATTTTATGTCTCCTCCCAAGTACGTCGACCTTTTGGTCCTTGCCGCCTCGCTCGCCGTTTTTTTGCTCGGCAGCCTGCCCATGCTCGGATTCGCCGTTGGCGCTGGCGTCTGGCTCGTTCAGCGCGGTATCCAGATGCTCGCCGAGCGCCTTGCCAGCAGGGAACTGGCTGCGGGTAATAGGCAGCGGGCAATGGCGACTGTCGCCGTCTCAACCCTCGGCCGGGTGGGGCTGATGGCGACCGCGGTGTTGCTCGCCGGGATCGTCGAACGTGAGGCTGGCCTCGCCTCCGCGGTCCTGGTCCTGGTCCTCTTCACCGTCTCTTTCGCCGCCCAGGGCATCGCCCATCTCTTCGATGAACCGGAGGCGGGCAAGGCATGAAGACCAAGACCAAGGTTCTGATCGGGCTCGGCGTCTACTTCGCGATTGCGATCCTGATGCTGCTGATCTTCGGCAGCAGCGGCAAAAACGAAGCCTTCCAGCCCCAGAACGAGTTCAAGCTCGAACCGTGGATCTCGCTCGAATTGGGCGGCGTCGACTTGAGTATCAATAAGGCGGTGCTCTACCTGGTGCTGGCCAGCGCCCTGACGATCTTCGTCATGGTCTGGATCTCGCGCCGCATGGCGCAGAAACCCAATCGCGTGCAGACGGCGATCGAGGTCGCTTACGACCTGACCAAGAACAACATCACCGGCGGCAACCTCGACACGGCAACGGCGACACGTTGGTTCCCCTTCCTTGCCGCCCTCTTCTTCTGGATCTGGTTCTCCAACATGATCGGCTTCCTGCCGCTGCCGACCAACACCGAGCACGAGGTCAGCATCTTCGGCCTCAGCATCCCCTCCTTCGCGATCTACGCGGCGACCGCCAACCTCTCGATTCCACTGGTGCTGACGCTCGTCGTCTGGATCTCCTACCACGTCGAAGGCGTGCGCTCGAAGGGCCTCTTCAAGTACCTGGCCAGTTGGCTGCCGCCGGGCCTCGAGGACATGAACCCGCTCGCCAAGGGCTTCATCTTCGTGATCGAGGCGATCTCGCACTTCGCCCGCCTGATCTCGCTCTCTGTACGACTCTTCGCCAACATCCTCGCCGGCCACCTCTTGCTGCTCTTCATGGGCGGCGGGCTCGCCGTGCTGCTCGGCATCGCCGCGCTTGGCGCCCTCACCTTCCCGCTGGCCTTCTTCTTCTTCATCCTCGAGGTGGGCCTTATCGCCACCCTGCAGGCATTTATCTTCTCGACCCTCACGGCTATCTATCTCGGCGGAGCGACCTCCGCCAGCCATTAGAAAAGGAGCGCTACCTCAAATGGACCTGTCCCCAGTTGCCGCCGCGATCTCAGACGAAGGGATCGAATCCGCCGGTAAGGCGATCGCCCTCGGCGTCGGTGCCGGCCTCGGTTCGATCGGCGCCGGCATCGGCATCGGCATCATCTTCGGCAAGGAGATCGAGTCGGTTGCCCGCCAGCCGGAGATGAAAGACGAGCTGCAGAGCATCCGCTGGCTCGGCTTCGCTCTTACCGAGGCCGTCGCCTTCTACACCTTCATCTTTGGCCTGATCGCCTTCTTCCTCTAGGTCGATGATCGAGGTCCTCGGCTACATATCCGCGCTTCCGCTAGCCGCTGAGAGTGGCGGCAAAGAAGGTGGCAGCTTCCTGGTCTCACCGGGCCTCGGCCTGATGATCTGGACGCTGGTGCTCTTCCTCTTCACGATGTGGGTGCTGAGCAAGGTCGCCTTCCCGAAGATCCAGGAAGCACTCGACAGGCGCGCAAAAGTGATCAGCGAGTCGATCGAGGCGGCTGAACGCCAGCGCAAGGAGTCCGATGAGTTGCTCGCCGAGTACCGCGAGCGCCTCAGCGAGGCCCGTGAGCAGGCCGACGACATCATGGCGCGCGCCCGCAAGGCCGCCGAAACCGCCGAAGCCGAGGCGACGAGCGCCGGCAAGGAGAAGCGCGAGGAGCTCGTCGCGGCGGCGAAACGGGACATCGAAGCCGAGACGCGACGCTCGCTCGATCAGATCCGCAAGGAGGTCGCCGACCTCACCGTGCTGGCGACCGAGAAGGTCACCCGCAAGGCACTCAATGAGGAGGATCAGCGGCGACTGGTCGAGGAGGCGCTCAGCGAGGTCGACTTCACGGCGCTTTCCGGGGAGACATCATGACTCCGCCATCCCCGGACGCGGGAATGAACGCCTGTCCATATCTGATTCCCCAGGCGTTCATGGGAGCAGAGGAGATGGCGGTTTAGTCATGCAGGAAGCGGCTCGCGTATATGCCGAGGCTCTCTTCGGGGTTGCCAAGGAGAAGGGCAAGCTCGACGCGATCCGCGACGAGCTGGGCCAGTTCGTCGATGCGCTCGAAGCCAACCGCGAGCTGCAGGTCTTTTTCTTCAGCCCCTACTTCTCCTCGGCGGAGAAGGTGGCGGGCCTGAAGCGCGCCGTCTCGGGCGCCGATCAGGAGTTGCTCAACTTCTTCGAGCTGCTGATCGAGAAGCACAGGATGTCGGAGATCTTCCGCATCCGCCGTCAGTTCGACGATCTCTGGAAGCATGAGAACAGGCGCATCGACGTCACCGTCACCAGCGCGGTCGAGTTGGAGCCGGCGACAGTTGAGAAAGTGGGTGAGGAGATCGAGCGCCAGACCGGCCAGAAGGTCGAACTGGCCAGCCGCGTTGACCCCGAGATTCTCGGCGGCATCGTCTTGCAGGTTGGCAACAAGGTGCTCGACGCGAGCATTCGCAGTCGCTTGGAGAAACTTCGAAAGAGCGTCGCCCAGGCGGCGTAGAGGAGGCATAGAGCACCCCATGGACATCAAGCCCGACGAGATCGCAAGCATCCTTCGCGAGAGGATCGAGGGACTGGACACGGAATCCGCTGACCTGGCAGAAGTCGGCACCGTGCTCTCGGTCGCCGACGGGATCGCTCGCATCCACGGCCTCGAGCGCTGCATGGCGCTGGAGATGCTGGACCTGCCGCACGGCGTTACCGGCCTCGCGCTCAACCTCGAGGAGGACAACGTCGGCGCGGTCCTCTTCGGCGAGTGGGACAAGGTCGTCGAGGGCGACACGGTCAAGCGCACCGGTCACCTGCTGCGGATCCCGGTCGGCGAGGAGCTGCTCGGCCGCATGGTCGATCCGCTCGGCCGCCCGCTCGACGATGCAGGCGAGGTGGCGACGACGCAGACGCGCCCGGCGGAGTTCAAGGCCCCGGGTGTGGTCCAGCGCCAGCCCGTCACCGAACCGGTGCAGACCGGGCTGATGGCGATCGACGGGATGATCCCGATTGGCCGCGGCCAGCGAGAGCTGATCATCGGCGACCGCCAGACCGGCAAGACGGCGATCGCGATCGACACGATCATCAACAACCGCGACAAGGACATGGTCTGCATATACGTCGCGATCGGGCAGAAGATGTCCACCGTCGTGCAGCTCAAGCAGGTGCTGGAGGAGAACGGCGCGATGGAGAACACGATCATCGTCGCCGCCCCCGCCGATGAGGCGGCGCCAATCAAGTTCATCGCCCCCTACGCCGGTTGCGCGATGGGCGAGCACTTCCTCTACAACGGCAAAGCCGCGCTTTGCGTCTATGACGACCTCACCAAGCACGCCTACGCCTACCGCCAGATGTCGCTGCTGCTGCGGCGCCCGCCGGGACGCGAGGCCTATCCCGGCGACGTCTTCTACCTGCACTCGCGCCTCTTGGAGCGCGCGGTGAAGCTGAACGACGACCTCGGCGGCGGCTCGCTGACGGCGCTGCCGATCATTGAGACGCAGGCCTCCGACGTCTCTGCCTACATCCCGACCAACGTGATCTCGATCACCGACGGGCAGATCTTCCTCGAGTCCGACCTCTTCTACTCGGGGGTCCGCCCGGCGATCAACGTCGGCATCTCGGTCTCGCGGGTGGGCGGCAACGCGCAGACGAAGGCGATGAAGAAGGTCGCCGGCAAGCTGCGCCTCGACCTCTCCCAGTACCGCGACCTCGAGGCCTTCGCCCAGTTCGGCTCCGAGCTCGATCCGGAGACCCAGAAGACCCTGAACCGCGGCGAACGGCTGGTCGAGCTGCTCAAGCAGAAAGAGCGCGAACCACTCGAGATCGCCGACCAGGTGGCGGCGATCTACTCCGGCACCGGCGGCTACCTCGACCGGATCAACACCGATCGGGTCGGCGAGTTCTTGGGAGACCTGAAGATCCGCCTGCACTCCGAGAAGGCCGATCTGTTGAAGCGGATCGCCGATACCGGCAAGCTCGAGGAGGCCGACGAGGAGGAGTTGGGCAAGGCGATCGCCGAGTTCGTCGACGACTTCGGTGCCGACTTCGACGAGCACGGCGACCCGCTTGAGCGCGGCGAATCCGATCGCATCAAGTCAGCTGAGGAGCGCAGCGCTCCTGCGCGCGTCCCCACCGAGGAGGTGACGGTCTAGGCAACCGTTCGTGGTGCCCCGATGAGGGGTGCCGAGAACCGAAACCACGCCCGCAGGCACCCCACAACGGGGCCCCCCCGGCTACTGACCGAATCACCATGGCCACGCAAAAGGACGTCAAGAATCGCATCGCGTCGATCAAGAACATCAACAAGATCACGCGGGCGATGGAGATGGTTGCCGCGGCGCGCCTGCGCCGGGCCGAACAGCGGATCGAGCAGCTGCGGCCCTACGCCCAGTCGATGCGCAAGCTCACCCGCCGCGCCGCCGAGCAGGCCGGCGGGATTCCGCGCGTGCCGGTGCTGGAGGAGCGCGAGGACGAGAAGCGGGTCGGCGTCCTCCTGATTACCGGTGACCGCGGCCTGGCCGGTGCCTTCAACACCAACATCATTCGCGACGGCCTGCGCCTCAAAGGCGAGCTGCGCGAGCAGGGCAAGGAGACGGTCTTCTCCGCCGTCGGCCGCAAGGGCGTTGGGGCGCTGACCTTCCGCAAAGAGGACCCGCGTACCTCCTACGTCGGCTTCACCGATCGGCCCGGCTTTGCCAACGCACGCGAGATCGGCGAGGAGCTGACCTCCCGCTACGTCGATGAAGAGCTCGATCGGGTCGAGCTGGTCTATAACCGCTACGTCTCGCCGCTGACCCAGCACGTCTGGCGGCAGACGCTGCTTCCCCTGCAACAGGCCGACGTGATCGGCGAGGGAGTCGCCGAGGAGGAAGAGGAGGGCACCGAAAGCGAGATCGAAAAGGCGCACAGCCACTCGGTTTGGGAATACGAGCCCGAGGCCGAGGAGCTGCTGGGACAGCTGATCCCGGAGTACGTGAACATCTCCGTCTACCGGGCGCTGCTCGAGTCCGCGGCTTCCGAGCTGGGCGCCCGGATGACCGCGATGCGCAGCGCCGCGGAGAACGCGGAAGAAATGATGGGCGACCTGACCCTGGAAATGAACCGGGTCAGGCAGGCCGAGATCACCCAGGAGATCCTCGAGGTTGTCGCCGGCGCCGAGGCGCTCGGATAAGACTGCGAACCAAGAAAAGGAACCAATGGCTGAGAGCAACGGAGCAAACGTAGGACACGTCGAGCAGGTCACCGGCGTGGTCGTCGACGCGGTTTTCCCCGAGAAGCTGCCTGAGATCTACTCGGCGGTGAAGATCGAGATGGCCGGCGACGAGGACCGCGAGGCGACCGAACTGGTCTGCGAGGTGCAGCAGCACCTTGGCGACAACCGGGTGCGCACGGTCGCGATGGACGCCACCGACGGCCTGCAGCGCGGCGACAAGGTGATCGACACCGGCGGCCCGATCACGGTCCCGGTCGGCGACGCGACCCTGGGCCGGATCTTCAACCTGCTCGGTGAGCCGATCGACCTCGGCGAGCCGGTGCAGACCGACGAGCGCTGGCCGATCCACCGCCCCGCGCCCGAAGCCTCCGACCTCGCTCCCACCCAGGAGATCCTCGAGACCGGGATCAAGGTGATCGACCTGCTCGCGCCCTACGCCAAGGGCGGCAAGGTCGGGCTCTTCGGCGGTGCCGGTGTCGGCAAGACGGTGCTTATCCAGGAGCTGATCCGCTCGATCGGCGAAGAGCACGAAGGCCTCTCGGCCTTCTGCGGGGTCGGCGAGCGCTCGCGCGAGGGCAACGACCTCTGGCTCGAGATGAAGGAGTCCGGCGTCATCGACAAGACGATGCTCGTCTTCGGCCAGATGAACGAGCCCCCCGGCGCCCGCCTGCGGGTCGCCCTCTCCGGCCTGACGATGGCCGAATACTTCCGCGAGCAGGGCGGCCAGGACGTGCTGCTCTTCATCGACAACATCTTCCGCTTCGTCCAGGCGGGCTCCGAGGTCTCGGCCCTGCTCGGGCGGATGCCCTCCGCGGTCGGCTACCAGCCCACGCTGGAGACCGAGATGGGCGAACTGCAGGAGCGGATCACCTCGACCGAGCGCGGCTCGGTGACCTCGGTGCAGGCGATCTACGTCCCCGCCGACGACCTCACCGACCCGGCACCGGCCTCGGTGTTCGCCCACCTCAACGCGACCACGACGCTCTCGCGGGCGATCTCGGAGAAGGGGATCTACCCGGCAGTCGACCCGCTCGACTCGACCTCGACGATCCTCAAGCCCGACGTCGTCGGCGAGGAGCACTACAACACCGCTACCGAGGTGCAGCGGGTGCTGCAGCGCTACAAGGAGCTGCAGGACATCATCGCCATCCTCGGCATCGACGAGCTTTCCGACGAGGACAAGCAGACGGTTTCGCGGGCGCGCAAGATCGAGCGCTTCCTCTCGCAGCCGTTTTTCGTCGCCGAGCAGTTCACCGGCCGCAGCGGCGAGTACGTGCCGGTGTCCGAGACGGTCCGCGGCTTCCGCGAGATCCTCGACGGCGAGCACGACGAGCTGTCCGAGGGCGCCTTCTATATGAAGGGCGGCATCGACCAGGTGACCGAGGGCGCCGGGGCGGCCGCGGCCGCCTAGGGGAAGACGATGGCTGCCGAGCACATGGTCGACGTCGAAGTCCTCACCCCGGAGGGAGAGGTCTTCAACGGCGAAGTGCGCCAGGTCTCGACCCGCACCGCGGTCGGCGAGCTCGGCATCCTCGCCAATCACGCGCCGCTGCTGGCGGCGCTGCGCCCGGCGGAGCTGCGCCTGCACATCAGCGATTCGGAGACGGTGCGCTACGCGCAGGCGCACGGCTGGCTGCAGGTCTTCGGCAACAAGGCCAAGCTGCTGGTCGAGGAGGCCCTGGCGCCCGAGGATCTCGATGCGGCGACGCTCAAAGAGCAGTTGGCCGATGCCGAGCAGCGGCTCAAAGAGTCCGAGGAGAGCAGTGGCGCCCAGGTCCGCGCACAGAAGGATCGCGACCGGGCCGAAACGTTCCTCGCTATTGCCGAGGGGTGATGGGGGCGCGTCGATATCCCTTCGCGGGAATCGATGTCGCACGACCCTACGGGCCTTAGCTCCAGATCAGGCGGTGATCGGGATGAACCGGGGCTGAACCACAACCCTTTCGAGCCATGTGCGGACTGCCGAGTAGGGCTCGAGATCGAAGCCGGCCTCGGGTGCCACGTGGGTATAGGCGTAGAGCGCGATGTCGGCGATTGTGAAGCGCTCGCTGACGAAGTACTCGTGGTCGCCGAGATGGCGCTCCATCACATCGAGCGCCGCATGGCCGGCCGTGAGCTTGGCCTCGATGTCCGCCGCGGGCCGCGGGTCCTCGGAGATCGAGACCCAGAAGCGGAGGACCGCAATCGCCGGCTCGTGCTTGTACTGCTCGAAGAACATCCATTGCAGCACCTGGGCGCGCTCGTAGGGATCATCGGGCAAGTAGCGGCTGCCGTCGGCGAAGTGCCAGAGGATCGCGTTCGACTCGCCAAGCGGACGACCGTCCTCAAGCACCACCGTCGGTACGTTGAGCGATGGACTGAGCCCGCCAAGGACCCCAGCTCGATCCGAGTGATCGACAACCGAAAGCTCCCGCCGCTCGAACTCGATTCCAAGCAGGCTGAGGATCAACCGAACCTTGTAGCAGTTGCCGGAAACCGGGTTGTCGTAGAGCAAGACTGTCATGAGTGACCTCGGACGATTACCCGGAGTAGTTTCCCGCGAGGTCTAACACAAGCCAGCAGCAGTCGACCGTCACAGCTTGCTTGCGATCAGGTGGTGCGTCGCAGTCAGTGCTACAGTTGTGCACATGGCCCGAGCCGTTTCAATCCGTGAGCTACGAAACTCCACCTCCGCTGTCGTTTCGGAGCTGGAAGCCGGCGAACGACTGACGCTCACCGTCAATCGTCGCCCGGTGGCCGACATCCTCCCCCACGCTGAGGATCGCGACCCCTGGGTTCCCGCCGCGGAGCTGCGCCGGATTGTGCGCGAAGCACCAGCTGATCCTGGCTTGCTAGATGACCTTGCCGAGATCCGCGGCGCCGAACTCGATGACGTTTGAGCCGGGCAATCGCCGACACCTCGGTGTTCGTTGCCCAGGAGACGGGCCGAGAGCTGGCAGAGCTGCCAGAGGAGATCGCGGTCTCGGTGATCACCGCCGCCGAGCTGGAGCTAGGGGTGCTTCACGCGACGGAACCCGACTCCCGCGCCACCCGCCTGGCCACGCTCTCGCGGGTGCAGGCCACCTACCCTTTGCTGCCCGTCGACCCCGAGGTCGCGAGCTGCTTCGCACGCCTCGCTTCAGCAGAGCTTGCAAAAGGGCGGCGGCTTCGCCGTCACGACACCTGGATTGCCGCGACCGCCATGCGTCACGGCGCTGCCGTGCTCACTCAGGACGCTGACTTCTCATCATTCGATGAAGTTGCCGTGATCCGCGTTTGACTCGAGCAGGCGCACGCGGGTCTCTTGAGGATCTGGCGAGCCGCGACTTCTGCTTGGCAAGGCTGGTCTCGGCGGCGATTTCGTGGTTCAAATACCTTCCGCTGCACCCTTGAGCCTTCGATGCGAAAGACGATCGCCACCCCTAACCCGCGGGAGGTCATCAGATGAGCGATGAGCTGGTCGCTCTTGCCTCGCGGCTGGTTGGCTACGAGACGTCTTCGCCTGAGGCGGTGCTCGAAGCTGCCGGCTTCA
Organism: Solirubrobacterales bacterium; assembly: GCA_033856275.1. Lineage (GTDB taxonomy): Bacteria > Actinomycetota > Thermoleophilia > Solirubrobacterales > 70-9 > VRUE01. The sequence goes on along the minus strand of JAWVFJ010000050.1, from coordinate 46,942 downwards.
TCAAAGGGTGGCTGGAGGCGCGGGGGATCGAGACTTCGCACGATGAGGTTCGTGGCCTGCCGGTTTTGAAGGCTGAAGTCGGGCCGGAGGATGCGCCGACGGTAGTGCTGCATGGCCACATCGACGTCGTCCCGGGGCACGCCGATCAGTTCGAGCCGCGGATTGACGGGGACCGGCTCTACGGGCGTGGTGCCTATGACATGAAGGGTGCGATCGCGGCGATGATGCTGGCCACCGCGGCTATGGCCGACCAGGAGCGGGTGCGGGTGCGGCTGGGGATCGTCGGCGACGAGGAGTCCGAGGAGGATGCCGAGCGCGGCAGCGACCATCTGGTCGACAGCGGCTTCCTCGGCGACTTCGCGATCACCGGCGAGCCGACCGACCTGCACATCGGGGTCGAGGCCAAGGGGGTGCTGGCGCTGCGCGTGCAGGTCAGCGGCGTTGCCGCCCATGGCGCCACCCCATGGCTCGGCGATAACGCCGTTCTCAGGGCGCTTGACGTTTTCCGCAGTATCGAGTCGCTACCGTTCGCACGGCACTCCTCAGAGCTGTTCGACCGCCCCTCGATCAATCTCGGCCGGATCCTGGGCGGGGACGCGCTCAACAAGGTGCCCGACCGATGCGCCATCGACGTCGACATCCGCTACCTGCCCGATCAGGACCCTGCCTCGATTCTGGAGCAGGTGAAAGCTGTGCCCGCCGCCGAGGTGGAACCGCTTTTCGCCCGCCCGCCGGCAGTTGTCGATCGCGACCTGACCTACGTGCGGGCGCTGCGAGAGGCAACGACCGCCCATCACGACGGCGAGCCGATGAGCGTCGGCCGCGACGGCGCCTCCGACGCGGTCTCCTTCCTGCGGGTGGGCGTGCCGGCGGTCGAGTTCGGGCCGGCGGGGGAGGGGCACCACGGGCCCGAGGAGTGGGTCTCGGTCTCCTCCCTGCACACCTACCAGCAGACGCTCGACACCTTCCTGCGCTCGCTTCCCGCCCGCCTCGACGCCTGAGCAACCGTGGTTGAGACCGGCCTCAACAAGCCGCCGCCCTCGGGCGATCACGAGCCGGCGCCGAAGCCGAAGCGCTTCTGGTGGCGCTTCATGCTCGGTTCGCTGCTTATCGTCCTGGTCAGTGCTGCCGCGACCGCGACGGTGATCCTGCGCTACATCGACAGCATCGCCCAGGCGCTCTCGCACAACAACGTCCTGCAGAGCAAAGTCGAGAAATTCCTCGCCCAGACGCACGGCGGCGAACCGGAGAACATCCTCATCCTCGGCTCCGACAAGCGTGCCAGCGAACCCGGCGACCCGGGACGCTCGGACACGACGCTGTTGCTGCGCCTCGACCCCGACCGCAACGCGATCGCGCTGATGTCGATCCCGCGCGACCTCAAGGTCGAAATCCCCGGCGTCGGCACCGACAAGTTCAACGCCGCCTTTGCCTACGGCGGGCCCAAACTGACCCTGCGCGTAGTCAAGGAACTGACGGGCCTGCCGATCAATCACGTCGTCAACGTCGACTACCTCGGTTTCGTGCGCGCGGTCGACGCGATCAACTGCGTCTACGTTGACGTCGACCGTCGCTACTTCCACTCAAACCTCGGCCTGCCGCCCTCCGAACAGTATTCGGAAATCAACATCCAGCCTGGCTACCAGCTGCTCTGCGGGAAAAAGGCTCTGCAATACGTCCGCTACCGGCATACCGACACCGATCTGGTCCGCGCCGCGCGCCAGCAAGACTTCCTCAGCGCCGCCCGCCAACGTGTGCCGATCGGCGACCTGGTGCTCGACCGCAACGACCTGATCGGCATCTTCACCGAATACACCACCTCCGACATCAACGACAAGGAAACGATGCTCGATGTGCTGAAGCTGTTCGTCTCCTCGCGCAATGCGGCGATCAAGGAGGTTCACTTCCCGGCAGAACTCGGGCCGAGCTACGTCTACGCCTCGCCGGAAATGATCCACGAAGCCGTCGACAAGTTCCTCGGGATCGAAGCGAGCAGTGGTCCGCGTGGCTCGCTCGAAGACTCCTCTGGCGAATCGGGCCAGAAGAAAAAGGGCGATAAGAAGAAGGGGAAGGCGTCGGCCAAGCGCAAGCAGAAGCCGCGCCTCGGACCGACCAAGCCGCCGGGGAGCGACGGCCTCGTGCCGGCGCGCGAAGCGGGAGAACTGGAGGCAAAGTCGGTGACGCGCAAGGTCAGCTCCGGATTTCCCGTTTTCTACCCGACGAGACTGCCTTCGGGCGCCTTCTACGTCGAAAGCAACTCCTATGAACACGTCCAAGACCCGCGCGTCTACCACTTCAAGGACCCCGACGGAAACCGGCACGGTGCCTACCGGATGGTCGTCGAGTGGCCGCAATCGGATGGCATCCACTATTTCGGCTTGCAGGGCATCCAAGGGTGGTCAGATCCACCTATCCTGGCCAGTCCGAGCCTGACCAAGACGATCAATGGCCGCGAGTACGACATTTATGTTGACGGTGATCGTCTGCCGATAGTTGCCTGGCACCGGGGGAACAGCTCTTACTGGGTGTCGAACGACCTGCTCAACACCCTGACCAACGACCAGATGATCGGGATCGCCCGCTCGGCCGACGCGATGATTCCGCACCCAAAGCGAAAAGGAGGCAAGGCGAAGCGATGAGCCCAGAGAAGGAGCCGATTGGCGTGATCGGGGTCGGCTGGGTCGGCCTGGTCACCGCCGCCTGCTTCGCCGAGGTCGGCCACAAGGTGATTGCGCGCGACATCCTCCCCGACAAGGTCGAGGCGCTCTCGCGCGGCGAGATCACGATTCACGAGCCCGGCCTGGAGGGGCTGCTGACGCGCAACGCCGAGCGCCTCACTTTCACCACCGATATGTCGGAGCTGCTCGATGGCGCGCGGCTGCTCTTCGTCTGCGTCGACACGCCGCCTACTCGCTCTGGCGATGCCGACCTCTCGCGGGTTCGCTCCGTCGTCGAGGAGCTTCCCGCGGACAGCGACCACGTGCTGGTGATGAAGAGCACGGTGCCGGCCGGAACCGGCGACTCGATCCGCCGCGACCGCCCGGGTCTCGCCTATGTCTCCTGCCCCGAGTTCCTCAAGGAGGGCTCGGCGGTCGACGACTTCCTGCACCCCGACCGCGTGGTCGTCGGCGCCGATCCCGGCGACGAGGCAGCGGCTGATGCCTTGGCTCGTCTCTACGAGCCACTGGGTGGCGAGATCGTGCGCACCGACGTCGCCAGTGCCGAGATGATCAAGCTCGCCTCCAATGCCTTCCTCGCCACCAAGATCTCCTTCGTCAACGAGATCGCCAACGTCTGCGAGGAGGTCGGCGCCGACGTCGCCGAGGTGGCGCGAGGGATGGGCCTAGACCAGCGGATCGGCCCAGCCTTCCTCCGTGCTGGAATCGGCTACGGGGGCTCCTGCTTTCCCAAGGACGTCAGCGCCCTGAAGATGCTGGCCGGCAACAGCGGCTATCACTTCCAGCTGCTTGGCGCCGTGATCGAGGTGAACGAGCTGCAGAAGCGGCGCGTCGTGCAGAAGCTGCAAAAGCACCTCGGATCGTTGGTCGGAAAGCGCGTGGCACTGCTCGGCCTTGCCTTCAAGCCGCACACCGACGACATGCGCGAGGCCTCGAGCCTGGTGCTGGCCGCGCGCTTGGAAGGGGAGGGAGCCGAGGTGGTCGCCTTCGACCCGGTCGCCGGCGGCGTGGCTCGCGAGCTCTTCGACGGGGTCGAGTTCCGCGACTCGGCACTCGAGACGCTCGATGGCGCCGACGCGGCGATTCTCGTCACCGAGTGGCCGGAGTTTGCCGAGCTTGACTGGCGTGCTGCCGCCGAGCGTATGGCACGGCCGCTGCTGATCGATGGCCGCAATTTTCTCGACGCCAGCCTGCTCAAAGACGCCGGCTTCGAGTACGAGGGGATCGGTCGGGCAGTCGAGGGCTCCGTCACTGCGGGAACAGCCGAGTAGTGCAGGCAATCGTCCTCGTAGGTGGCGAGGGAACGCGGCTGCGGCCGCTTACCGAGACGGTGCCGAAGCCGGCGCTGACCCTCGTCGACCGACCCTTCCTCGCCTACATGATCGAGTGGCTGGCTGGGCACGGTGTGAGCGAGGTTGTGCTCGCCTGCGGATTTCTGCCCGACGTGTTGCGCGAGGCCCTGGCCGGTGAGGAGGAGCGGGCTGGGGTGCGGATCTCCTACGTGGTCGAGCCGGAGCGGCGCGGCACCGCCGGTGCGATCCGCTTCGCCGCTGACGAGCTCGACGATTGGCTCGAGGGCCGTTTCCTGGCGCTCAACGGTGACGTTCTCACCGATCTCGACCTGACTGCGTTGCTGCGCACTCATGAGGAGCGCGGCGCGAGGGCGACGCTTGGCCTCCATCCGGTTGAGGACTCCTCGGCCTTCGGGCTTGTGCACAGCGGCCCCGACGGAGCTGTCCTCGAGTTCCTCGAGAAGACCGGTGCGGCGGCGCCCGGCGAGGTCAATGCCGGTATGTACGTGCTCGAGCGTTCCGTGCTCGACCTGATCCCGCCCGGCGAGGAGGTCTCGATCGAGCGCGACGTCTTCCCTCGGCTCGTCGGCGATGGCCTGCACGGGCTGCGCCTCGATGGCTACTGGATGGACATCGGCACCCCCGAGCGCTACCTGCAAGCGAGCTGGGACATCCTCGAGGGCCGCGTGCAGACGCGGGTGCAGCCGACGGCGCCGGGAATGCTCGTCGCCCCGGGGGCGGCGATCGCCAGCGACGTGACGATTGGCCCGCGGGCCGTGATCGGCCCCGGCTGTCAGATCCGGTCGGGCGCCGAGGTCCGCGAATCGGTCCTGCTCGACGGCTGCACCGTCGGCGAGAACGCGCGGGTGCGTGGCTCGATCCTCTCCGCCGGCGTGGAGGTCTCCGCCGGCGCCAACCTCGAAGGTGACGTGGTCGGTAACGGCGAAAGTGTCGCTGCTTAAGATGGCCGTCCACCCAACCACGCACACCTGGATGACGGACGTGGCGCAGCGCATCTCCGCGTCCTCGGGTTTGCCTTTGGCTCCACCAAAGGCTGCACCCTGTGTCCTTGATCTGCTTGGCCAAGTGCGCCCCCAGTCGCACGTGGCCGGCCGGACGGCCATCTAATGCTCGAAGACGTTCTTGCCATCCCTGACCATCTGCGCGACGCCCTCTGGCGAGTCGAATCGGCGCGGCTCGAGCCGGCCGAGGCCGCTGGCCTGGCGGTTTGCGGCATGGGGGGCTCGGCGATCGGCGGTGATCTTGCCGCGGCGGCACTTGGCAACAGACTGACCCGGCCGTTGCTAACCGTGCGCGGATACGAGCTGCCGTCCTGGCTGACCCCCGAGTGGACGGTGCTCTGTTCCAGCTACTCGGGCGAGACCGAGGAGACGCTTGCCTGCTTTGCCGCCGCCGAGGCGCTGGGTACACGTCGCATCGTCGCCAGCACAGGCGGCTCGCTTGTCGACAGTGCCCGCGAGAGCGGGGTGCCGGTGATCGGCCTGCCGGGGATTCTGCAGCCGCGTGCCGCCGTCGCCTACATGCTTACGATCGCGGTCGAGGTGGCAGCGCTGGCCGGTGTGGCCCCACGCGTGAAGACGGAGATCGACGCCGCCGCCGGGTACCTCTCCGAGCATTCCGAGGAGCTGCAGACCCGTGCCGCCGAGATCGCTGCCCAACTGCAAGGCAGTGTTCCCGTTTTCACCGGCGCCGACCTGACCGTGCCCCTCGCCCGGCGCTGGAAGTCGCAAGTCAACGAGAACGCCAAGCTCCCCGCCTTTTTCTCGGAACTGCCGGAGGCCGACCACAACGAGCTGTGTGGCTGGACGGGAGACGCCCTTGCCGCTGTCCTGTTCGAAGACCGCGACCAGCACCCGCGTATTCGCCGCCGCTTCGAGCTGACCGGGGAGGCGATTGCCGCTACGGGCACCACCGTCGTCAGCCTGGAGACCGAGGGGGAGACGCGAATCGCCCGCCTGCTCTGGGCGACGATGCTGGGCGACCTCGTCTCGCTGGCCCTCGCCGAGGCTCGCGGCGTCGACCCCGTGCCGGTCGAGGCGATCGAGGGCTTCAAGGCAGCGCTCGGACGGCCACAGACTGCAAGCGCGATCGAGGAGGGAGAAGTTCGATGAGGGCCATGGTCTTGGCGGCCGGGCTCGGCACTCGGCTGCGCCCGGTCACCTACGCGATGCCGAAGCCGATGGTGCCGGTGGTCAACCGGCCGGTGATGGAGCACAGCGTGCGGCTGCTCCTTCGTCACGGCTTCAGCGAGGCGATCGCCAACCTGCACTGGTTCCCGGAGACGATCGAGGGTCACTTTGGCGACGGCTCGAAGTTCGGGATTGAGCTCTCCTACAGTCGCGAGGAGCACCTCTTGGGAACGGCGGGAGGGGTTCGCAACGCCGCCGACTTTCTCGGCGATTCGTTCCTGGTCGTGGCTGGGGACGCGCTGACAGACCTCGACTTCACTGCCATGCGCGAGTTCCACGAATCGCACGACGGTATCGCGACGATGGCCACCAAGCGGGTAGCCGACACCGATCAATACGGGGTCGTGATCGCCGGCGAAGACGGTCGTATCCAGGGATTCCAGGAGAAGCCCGACCCTGCGGAGGCCCTCTCGGATCTCGCCAACACCTGCATCTACATGTTCCGTGCCGAGATCTTCGACTACTTTCCGGAGCCCGGCACGAGCAAAGCCGCCGGCCCGAACGATCCCGATGGTTTCGCCGATTGGGCGATGGACGTCTTCCCAGCCCTGCTGGAGAACGACGTTCCCTTCTACTCGCATGAGATCGACGCCTACTGGAACGACATCGGCAACCTCGACGAGCTGCGCCAGGGCAACCTCGACGCGCTGCGAGGAGCGGTTCGGGTCGAGCCCGGGGCGCCGGAGGTCGCTGCAGGGATTCGTTCGGCGAGCCCTCTGGATGGCGCCGAGGTCGAGGGTCCGGCATTGATCGGCGCAGGAGTCGAGCTAGGCATCGGTGTCCGCATACAAGGCCCGGTGATCGTCGGCGACGGCTGCCGGATCGGCGACGGCGCCTGGGTGCGCGACTCGATCCTCCTTGCCGGCACCGAGCTCGCGCCCGAGGCGATGCTTATTGGGGCCATCGCGGGCCGCGTCGCGAAGTCCTGACGCTTTCATGACATCCAGCGCGCCACGGGCGCGCTGGCGCCCCGCAGGCTCGGGGTATGAAGTCTCTCCACGCGCTTGCCGTCGGCCTCTTGCCGGCCCTCTGCGCCGCCTGCGGGCGCTCTTGCCGCGCCGGTGGCCTGCTCTGCAGCCGCTGCTCCCGTCGCCTCGCCGACGCCGAGCCGCTCACCGGGAGCGGTCCGCCGGGATTGGACCGGGTCTGGTCCTCGGCTGCACACGAGGGAGTCGCTCGCAACCTGGTCACGGCGCTGAAGTTCCGCCAGCTGCTCCCCGTCGCCGAGCTGATCGGCGAGCGCATCGAGTGGCTGGCTCCGGCGAGCCTGCTCAGTGGCGCGATCGTTCCGGTGCCGACCGCGCCGCTGCGCACGCTGGCGCGCGGCTTCGACCCGGCCGGTGAGATCTCGGCTTCCCTGGCGCGACGGCTCGATGTGCCACTGCATCCCTGCCTCGTCCGCAGTGGCGGCGGCCGCCAGGTCGGCAAGCGCCGTGCCCAGCGCATCGGCCACCCGCCGCAAGTGAGCCTGCGCGGCGAGGTGCCGCGCAGCGTTCTCCTCCTCGACGACGTTCTGACCACCGGCGCCACCCTCTCGGCCTGCGCCCGTGCCCTGCGTAGCGCCGGCGCGATCCGGGTAGCTGCGGTCACCTTTACCCGGCGGCTCTGAGGGCGTAGCATCGGCTGACCGATACCCAAGGAGGAAAGATATGCGGATCGAGATACGTGGTCGCAACGTCGAGGTAACCGACGAGCTGCGGGATCATGTGACAAAGCGATTCCGCCGGGTCGGTAGGCAGGTGTCGGAGCTGGCGACCCTTGACGTCGAGATCTACGAGGAGCGCAATCCCTCGATCCAGGACAGCCACGTCGCCGAGGCGACCCTGCGGCTGAAGGGCGTGACGCTGCGGGCGCGCGAGGCCTCGCCCGACATGGTCCACACGATCCACGCCCTGGCCGAGGACATTCGCCGCCAGGTCAAGAAGCACCGCGAGCTGCGCCGCAAGCGCACCCAGACGCGCCGGGCCGTGGCCCGCATGCGCGGCCGCACCGCCTAGCCTCCTCGCTGGACCCCCCTCGCTACCCTTGAGCAATGCCTGCTGCAAGGGATATGGTCACGCGCGCGCTGCGCGTGGGTGAGGGGCGCAAATTCAAGGGGTACGAGAAGCGCGCCGAGGCGATCAACCGGATCGAGCCCGAGATGGAGCTGCTCGCCGATTCCGAGCTGCGAGAGGAGGCCGACGACCTGCGCAAGCGAGCGGCGGACGGCGAGTCGCTCGACGACCTGCTGCCCGAGGCCTTCGCGCTGACCCGCGAGGCGGCGCGGCGCGCGATCGGCCAGCGGCACTACGACGTGCAACTGATCGGCGGCATGGTCCTGCACGAGGGCGCGATCGCCGAGATGAAGACCGGCGAGGGCAAGACGCTGACCGCGACGCTTGCCGTCTTCCTCAACACCCTGGCCGGCGACAGCGTCCACCTCGTTACCGTCAACGACTACCTTGCCCGCCGCGACTCGGAATGGATGCAACCCATCTACGACTTCCTCGGCGTCAGCGTCGCGGCGATCCAGGAGGGCGACGACCACGCGGCCCGGCAACGGAAGTACGCCTGCGACGTCGTCTATGGCACCAACTCGGAGTTCGGCTTCGACTACCTGCGCGACAACATGGCGGATGCGCTCGAGCACTGCGTCCAGCCCGGCCATCCCTTCGCGATCGTCGACGAGGTCGACAACATCCTGATCGACGAGGCGCGCACGCCGCTGATCATCTCCGGCGCCCCAGAACAGGCGGCGCAGACCTACTACAGCTTCGCCCGCCTCGCCAAACAGATGGACGGCGTGCAGGCCAAAGACAAGCTGCGCTCGCTGGGCGAGTCGAAGGACACCTCTGAGGCTGAGCACGACTACGAGTTCGACGAGAAGCACAAGACCGTTTCGCCGACCGAGCGCGGGGTGAAACGGGCCGAGGAGTTCCTCGGCGTCGACAACCTCTACCTCGGCGAGCACGGCAGCCTCGTCAACCACCTGGTCCAGGCGCTGAAGGCCGAGGCGCTCTATCGCAAGGACAAGGACTACGCCGTGGTCGACGGCCAGGTGATGATCATCGACGAGTTCACCGGCCGCATCCTCGAGGGGCGGCGCTGGTCAGAGGGCCTGCACCAGGCAGTCGAGGCAAAGGAGGGGGTCGCGATCGGCGAGGAGAACCAGACGCTCGCGACGATCACCCTGCAGAACTACTTCCGTCTCTACGACAAGCTCTCCGGGATGACCGGAACCGCGCTGACCGAGGCCACCGAGTTCATGAAGATCTACAAAGTGCCGGTGGTCGAGATCCCCACCCATCGCCAGATGGTCCGCGCCGACCAGAACGACCAGATCTTCAAGACCAAGGACGGCAAGTGGAAAGCGGTGCTCGAGGAAATCGCGGCACGGCACGAGAAGGGCCAGCCGATTCTGGTCGGGACCGTCTCGGTCGAGGTCTCCGAGATGATCTCCAGTGAGCTGAAGCGACGGGGGATCGAGCATGCGGTGCTGAACGCGAAGCCCGAGCACGCCGAGCGAGAGGGGGAGCGGATCGCTCAGGCGGGGCGCAAGGGCGCGGTGATGATCGCGACCAACATGGCGGGCCGCGGCGTGGACATCAAGCTCGGTGGCGACCCTGAGCAGTCGGCGATCCACGAGCTGAAGAAGAAGGGAATCGCACAGGGCGACGAGGGCTACGAGGAGGCGCTCGCCGCCAAGGTCGCCGAATTGGAACCGCTCTGCGCCGCCGAGGCCGACGAAGTGTGCGAGCTCGGCGGGCTCTTCATCTGTGGCACCGAGCGGCACGAGTCACGCCGCATCGACAACCAGCTGCGCGGCCGCTCGGGCCGCCAGGGCGACCCCGGCGAGACGCGCTTCTTCCTCTCCGCCGAAGACGACGTAATCCGCCTCTTCGCCGGCGATCGCATCTACAAGATCCTCGACCGGCTCGGGCCCGTCGACGAGGACGGCGGGGAGATGCCGCTCGAGGCGAGCATGTTGACCAAGACCGTCGAGAACGCCCAGAAGAAGGTCGAGGAGCAGAACTTCCTGCTCCGCAAACGGGTGCTCGAGTACGACGACGTGATGAACGAGCAGCGCCGCATCGTCTACAAATACCGGCGCGAGATCCTCGAGGGTCGCGACATGTCAGAGATCGCCCGCGACGAGATGGAGGGCGTGATCGAGCGGTTCGTAGACGAGTACACGCCCGGCGACGTGCTCGAGGAATGGGACATGGGGGAGATGGAGACCCAGCTGCGCCAGATCTGGCCGGTCAGCGTCGAGGTCGGCGCGATGGCGCCGGAGTCGGTCGACCGCGAGAAGCTCAAGGACGAGCTCGACGAAGACGCGATGAGCGCTTATGACGAGCGCGAAGAGGTCTTTGGGGGAGAGCTGATGCGCTACCTGGAGCGCTCGATCCTGCTGCAGGTGATCGACAACCGCTGGCGCGAGCACCTCTATGACATGGACTACCTGCGCGAGGGCATTCACCTGCGCGGCTTCGCCCAGATCGACCCTCTGGTCGCCTACAAGAACGAGGGCTTCGTCATGTTCGAGGAGCTGATGCACTCGATCTGGGAGGAGTTCAGCAAGCTGATCTTCCACGTCGAGGTCGAGATCGACCCCTCGCAGGCGCAGCGGGCGTTTGGCCCCAACGGCGGCAATGCTCCTGCCGCGCTCTCCTACTCGGGCGGCACCCCCGACGGCCAGCCATCGGCGCTGCAGCAGGTAGCCGCTGGCGCGGGCGCCGGGCCGATCGAAGCGGTGGCCGGAACGACGGCAGGCAACGGCGCGGCCGAGGTGGTCGAGACCGTCGTCAAGGACGAGCACGACAACATCGGGAGAAACGATCCCTGCTGGTGTGGGTCAGGGAAGAAGTTCAAGAAGTGCCATGGGGTTTGAGGGCGCCCGGGTGGATGAGGGCCATCCCGGTGGGGGTTCCACTTAACTTTTTCGAGAATCGCTGATTGCTGACGCACCGAGTCGTGTCGGCGAAAAAGTACAAGACGTTCCACCCCTACCGGGATGGCCTGCAAGCGGGGCGAGTTTCGTGATTCATGATCCGGTTCGGGAGTTCATCCGCGGCTTTAACGAGCGGGATCTGGATGCGTTCGTAGATGTGCTCGATCCGGAGGTTGAGCTGCATTCGATGAAGGGGCTGCGCAAGGGCAAGGATGCCGCTCGGGTTTGGGCGACGCGCCCTCCCGGCGGCGTACAGCAGACGATCGAGGTGGAGGAGCTGTTCGAGGACGACACCGAGTCGGGTGGGGGCAGGGCGCTGGCACTGATCAAGCGGGCGTGGTGCTGGGACGAAGACGGTTCGGCCGCCGGGGAGGACGAGATGGCCTGGCTCTTTGAGCTGCACGATCACCGGATTTGCAGTTGGCGGCCGTTTGAGAACCGTGAGGCGGCCTGGCGGGCGTACCATGGTGGGGATGGGAGCCCCGGCCGCAGAGAATCGCGAGGCGACTGAGGCCTGGAGCGGGCCGCTGTTCGAGTGCTTCGTGCAGTACCGCGATCTCGTCGCGGGTGGGCTGGGCGCACATGGGGAGGCGGCCCTTGCGGCGCATCCACCCCGGCCTGGTAACCGCGTCGTCGACCTCGGCTGCGGTTTCGGCGATACGACGCAGCGGTTGGCCGAGTTGGTCGGCTCCGATGGCGATGCGCTCGGCATCGACGTCTCCGAGCCGTTCATCGAGATGGCGCGTAAGGAGGCCGACGAGACAGGCGCCACGAACGTCCGCTTTGCGGTCGGCGACGTGCAAGTCACCGCGTTCGAGGAGAGCTTCGACTACGCCTTCTCGCGGATGGGAATCATGTTCTTCGCCAATCCCGTACAGGCGCTGCGCAACGTCTGCAAGGCGTTGACGCCGGGAGGGCAGATCTGCGCCGTGGTCTGGCGTCGCAAGCTCGACAACGAATGGGTCCACCGCGCCGAACTCGTCGTCGACCAGTATCTCGATCACCCGGAGGAGACCGACCAGCCGACCTGCGGGCCAGGGCCGTTCTCGATGGCGAATGCCGACACGGTCAGCGAGCAGCTCATGATCGCCGGCTTCGAGGAGATCGAGTTGCGCCGTTGCGACCTGCCGCTGAAGATCGGCAACAACCTCGATCACGCGGTCGAGTTCAACATGGCGCTCGGTCCCGCCGGCGAGGTGCTGCGCCTCTGGGAAGACCGCATCGACGAGATCCGGCCCAAGATCGCCGCCGAGCTGCGCGAGGCGCTTGCCGACCTCGACGGGCCAGACGGCGTGTTCGCCCGCGCGTCGACCTGGATCGTCTCCGCCAAAGCCCCGCAGTAACCTGTCGCGCATGGCCGAGACCGCGCCAACCGAGTCGGTGCCGGCGCGGCTCGCCGAGATCCGCGAGCAGTTGTCCCTGCTCTCGGACTACCTTTGACCCGGCTTCGCTGGAAGGGGAGGTCGAGAGGCTCGAGGCCGAGATGCAGCGGCCCGGCTTCTGGGATGACCAGGACTCGGCCGCCCGCACTTCCGCCGCGCACGCCCGGGCGCAGCGCAAGCTGAAGACCTTCCGCGAGCTGGAGTCGGAGGCCGGCGACCTCGACGAGCTGGCGGAGATGGCGGCTGAAGACGAGGAGATGGCGGGCGAGCTCGCGACCCAGCTCGCCTCGGTCGAGCGGCGCCTCGACGAGCTCGAAGAGGCGCGCCTCTTCAGCGGCGACTACGACGCCGGCGACGCCGTCGTCACGGTCCACGCCGGCGCCGGCGGCACCGACTCGCAGGACTGGGCTGAGATGCTGCTGCGCATGTACCTGCGCTGGGCCGAGCGCCGCGGCTTCGAGGTCGAGATGAAGGAGGCCTCGCCGGGGGAGGAGGCGGGGCTGAAGTCCGCGACCTTCATCGCCCGCGGCGAGAACGCCTACGGCCTCTTTGCCGCCGAGCGGGGCGTGCACCGTCTGGTTCGAATCTCGCCCTTCGACTCCTCGGCGCGCCGTCACACCAGCTTCGCCCAGCTCGACGTCGGCCCGCTGGTTGACGAGGGGGTCAAGGTCGAGATCGACGATGCCGACCTGCGCATCGACACCTACCGCGCTTCCGGCGCCGGCGGCCAGCACGTCAACAAGACCGACTCCGCGGTGCGCATCACCCACATCCCCACCGGCGTCGTCGTGCAGTGCCAAAACGAGCGCTCGCAGACGCAGAACAAGGCGATGGCGATGCAGTTCCTGCGCTCGAAGCTGATCGAGTTGGAGGAGCGCAAACGCGCCGAAGAGCTGGCCAGGGTGCGGGGCGAAGTCAAGGACGTCGCCTGGGGCTCGCAGATTCGCAGCTACTTCCTCCACCCCGACCAGCGGGTCAAGGACCACCGCACGGGTCACGAGGCCGGCGACGCCCAGCGCGTCCTCGACGGTGACCTCGACGACTTCATCCGCGACTACCTCAACAAGACCGCCGCCTCGGCGGCGAGCTAGGCCCCCACACCATGCCGCTGGTCTATTCGGAGCGCTCGGTCGACGACCAGGCCGACGGCCTCCTGGTGCTCCACCACGGACGCGGGACCGATGAGCGGGATTTGCTCGGGCTTGCAGACGTGCTCGATCCGGGACGGCGCCTGCACGTGGTCACCCCGCGGGCTCCGCTCACCCTTGGCGGCTCACCGGGGCATCATTGGTACCTGGTACCGCGAGTCGGCTATCCCGATCCCGACACCTTCCACGCCGCTCGCGTGGCACTGGCCGACCTGCATGACGGGCTTTGGGAGAAGACTGGAATCGAGCCGGGGCGCACGGTCCTGGGCGGCTTCTCGATGGGCGCGGTAATGAGCTACGCGATGGCGTTCAGCGGGGAGCGACCGGCCGTTGCCGGAGTACTTGCCTTCAGCGGCTTCATTCCCACCGTTGAGGATTGGCAGCCACAGTTCGAGGATCGCCGAGGCACGCGCGCCTTCGTCGCCCACGGTCGACGCGACCCGATCATCGAAATCGGCTTTGCCCGCCGCGCTCGCGAGTTGCTCACGGCAGGCGGGATCGAGGTCGAATATTACGAGTCGGACCTCGGACACCAGATTGACCCTGGACACTTGGCTGCAGCGGCCAAGTGGCTAGGCGGTGTTCTGCCTCACCATGACTCCGAGCGGTAGGGCTAGCGTCCCTCTGACCAGGTGATCCGCGAGTCGCTGCTGTGCTCCACCTGTAGCTGCTCGGTCTCGAAGCGCTTGCAGGAGGGCGGCGCGTCGGGCACGTGCACGGTCACCGTGAACCGGCGCGATCTCCGCACCCGGCCCATCTCCCCGTCACCCAGGTGCCTGCTGAGGCGGACGACTCCACTGCGGCCGAGCTTGCGCGTTACGACGCCCAGGCGATTGTGCTTTGCACTGTATTCGACCGTCGCCTGGGCCGGTTCGTAGGTCGTGTAGCCAAGCGTGAGGCGCATCGTGTTGAGCGAGGGATAGGCGACGACGCGAGCCCGAGCGGTGCGCAGGTAGCAGTCTTCGGCGGGCGAGAAGCTGGTGTCTTCAGCTTCTGCTTCGCATTCTTCTCCCGCTTCTTCGGAGTCTTCTTCTTCACCGCTTTCGACACATTCGTCTTCCGATTCGACTTCTTCGTCCAGTTGGGCAGCGGGATCCTGGGGCGAAGAGGTCGCTTCGGTCTCGGTGAGGGCATAGGCAGACCCACTCGCCGCGAGCATTGCGAGCAGAACGAGTGGAGCCGCTAGCCAAACTGGTCTCATGCCCCTTTGATCGGTCGGGGCCGAAGATCCCTTTAGCGTTAGAGGCTCGGGCCATGCAGGTATGTGGGTTCTCGCTAGATTCTCGGCGATGCACGGATCGCCCCCGGAGATGGAAGGAGTCACACACCACTACGTCGATGTCCCGGGTGTACGCCTGCATGTCGCCGAAGCGGGAGAGGGTCCGCCGGTGGTCCTCCTGCATGGCTGGCCGCAGCACTGGTGGATCTGGCGCAAGGTGATTCCGGCGCTTGCCAAGGATCGCCGTGTCATCTGTCCCGACCTGCGCGGCTTTGGCTGGAGCGAGGCGCCTGCTGGGGACTACGAAGTATCTGAACTAGCCACCGACATAGTGGCTCTCTTCGATGCGCTGGAGCTCGACCAAGTCGATCTCATCGGCCACGACTGGGGCGGCTACACCGGCTTCCTACTCTGCCTCAATGCCCCCGAGCGCATCCGCAACTACCTGGCCCTTGGGATCGTCCACCCCTGGTTCGAGCCGCCCAAACCGTCTCCAGCGGCTCTGCAGCGGACGGCGTATCAGTTCCTCCTCGCCGCGCCGCTGCTCGGCGAGAGCGTCCTGCGCTTCACGCCGGGCTTCGTCAGGTTGGCGCTGCGGCGTGGTGCCCATCCGGACATGCGGTGGAGCAAGGAGGAGCTCGATTGCTACGCCGAGAGCTTCCGCTCCCGTGATCATGCGCTCGCTTCGTCCCACCTCTACCGCAGCTTCCTCGCCCGCGAGGTGCCACGGCTGAGGAAGGGTCACTACCGCTCGCAGCGCAGCTCCGTTCCAACTCGCATCCTCGCCGGCGAAGCCGACCCGGTGATCCGGGCCGACATCCTCGTCGGCTATGAGCCCTACGCCGACGACATGAGCGTCGAGGAAGTTGAGCGCTGCGGACACTTCATCGCCGAGGAGCGACCAGACCTGGTGATCGAGCGGGCGCATGAACTCTTCGGCCCAGTCTCCGGCCCCAACTAGAGCACGCCCTCCAGCTTCAGCAGAGCCTCCTTCATCGGCAGGCCGCCGCCGTAGCCGCCAAGGCTGCCGCTGCTGCGCAGGACGCGGTGGCAGGGGACGACGATCGGGATCGGGTTGGCCCCGCAGGCGGTTCCGGCTGCCCGCACGGCGCGATCGTTGCCGGCGCTGCGGGCAATGTCCGTGTAGCTGCGGGTCTTTCCGTAAGGGATGCGGTCGATCGCGCGCAGGGCCCGGCGGCGGAAGTCCTTGCTGAGCCGCCAGTCGAGCGGCAGATCGAACTCCGTCAGCTTGCCCTCGAAGTAGAGATCGAGCTCGCGGCGCGTCTCGTCTAGGCGAGCGGGTGCCTCAAGTACACGGGGGGAGATCCGCACCGCAAGGTCCGCCAGTGCCTGATCGGGATCGTGACCGGGCAGGCTTACCTTGACCAGTCCCTGGGGGGTGGCAGCGAGCAGCAACGGTCCGAAGGGGGAATCGGAGATCACGTAGGCGACGTCGAGCAGGCCCTCTGTGTCGGCGCCCTCGGCGAGGCGTTGCAGGGAAGTCTTCATGCCAACTCCTTTCTCAGTCGCTTGATTCCCTCGTGCAGGCTGCGCCGTGCCGCCTCCGGCGAGCAGCCCAGGGCAGCGGCGATCTCGGCGTGGGGGAGATCGCAGGCGTAGCGCAGGGCCACCGCCGCCCGCTGCTTCGGCGGCAGCGCCCCGACCATTTCCCAGATCCCGTCATCGGGCTCGGGGTCGTTTGTCTCGATCTCGGCCAGCTCCGGCATCGCCAGCGGCCGGCGGCCGCTGGCGCGGTGGTGGTCGATCGCCTTGCGGTGCGCGATCGTGAAGAGCCAGCCGCGCAGGTTGGAGGCGTCGCTCAGCTTCGGATAGGCACGCAGGGCGGCGAGGAAGGTCTCCTGAAAGCAGTCCTCCGCGTCGGCGCGCCCGACCGCACCGCGCAGCACCCCCATCACGTCGGCGGCGTGCTCATCGAGCAGTATCTGAAACGGCGGCAGTGCGGTCACTCGTGGGATTAAACGCCCCAGAGCCTCCGGCTGTGAGACGGACGGGTGCCCCTCCGGCGGAACCCGCGCCCGCACTGGTGGACGGGCCAGGGTTTTGTTGCTCACAAGTTCCTCTGGAGGGGCACCCGTCCGTCTCACAGCCGGCGGTTAGGGTGCGCTGATGGCTGAACTTCGGGACGTGGTGGGTTGCGCGCTTGCCGAGGATGTCGGGACCGGCGACGTGACCTCGGAGACGACTGTGCCGGCTGAGGCGCGGGGGCGGGCACGGATCGTGCAGAAGCAGGCGGGCGTGGTTTTCGGGCTGGGTGTTGTCGCCGAGACGATGGGTCAGTGCGGGATCGAGGATGTCGACAACCTCGTGGTCGAGGGACAGTGGCGCGACTCTGTTCCGGCCGAGGTCGCGCTTGCCAGTGGGTCAGCAAGGGGGCTGCTGGCGGCCGAGCGAACCGCGCTCAACTTCCTCGGGCACCTGTCCGGCATCGCCACTCTGACGGCGCGATTCGTCGAGGCCATCGCTGGGACGGGCGCGGCGATCCTTGACACGCGCAAGACGACGCCGGGGCTGCGCGAGTTGGAGAAGGCAGCGGTGGTGGCCGGCGGCGGTCGCAATCACCGCATGGGCCTCTACGACGCGATCTTGATCAAGGAGAACCACATCGCCCTTGCCGGCAGCTTGGCCAAGGCCGTCCACGCCGCCCGCACCAAGTATCCGAACCTGGCCGTCGAGGTCGAGTGTCGCAACCTCGACGAGGTCGCCTACGGGCTTGGCACTGGTGCCGATGTTCTCTTGCTCGACAATATGGACGCTGGCACGCTTCGCAAGGCGGTCGAGCTGCGCGACGGCAACGCTCGCAGGGACGGGGGAGGGCCATCGCTGGAGGCTTCGGGTGGTGTCAGCTTGGAGACCGTTCGCCCGATCGCCGAGTCGGGGGTCGACTTCATCTCCGTCGGCGCCCTGACCCACTCAGCTCCAACGCTCGACTTCAGCATGCTGATCGAGTCCGCTTGAGAAGAAGGACGAGTGCCGGTCCGGCGAGGAGGACGGATGCCTCTCCAGAGGAACTTGTGAGCAACTAAACCTCGGGCCCTCTACCAAGTGCGGGCGCGGGTTCCGCCGGAGGGGCATCCGTCCTCCTCGACCCCTACGTCACTTGAGCAGGCGGGAAAGACGGCGGTCCTTGAGCACGCGGCCGCCGGTTTGCTCCTTCGGGCAGTAATTGGTCTGGTGCTCTGAGAAGAAGACGGCCTCGATCGTGGTGCCGCAGCGGGGGCAGGGCTCGCCCTCGCGCCTGTGGACCTTCAGCGGCATCGGCACTTTGTCGGGCAGTTGCTCGCCGATCGTTTTCTCGTAGTGCTCGATTGCGTCGCCGAGCACATGGAGCGCCGCGTGCAACCGCTCGACTTCCTCTTCGCTTAGTTCGGAGCCCTTCTTGAACGGAGAGAGTCGGGCCTCCCAGAGGATCTCGTCTACCCAGGAGCGTCCAATGCCTGAGATGTCGCCCTGGTGGCGAAGCAAGGGGTGCAGGTGTCGGGGCTGGTCGATCAGGGCGGCGAACTTGTCCGGTGGGGGAGGCGGCCAGGCTTCGGGGCCGAGTCGCACGACCGCCTCGTCTTCGTCGACCGCGTCGCTGGGCAGCAGCTTCGCCCAGGCACGCTGCTTGGTGCCGAACTCGCGCAGGCGCAGCTCGCGCCCGTCATCCAATCGGATTAGCACCCGAGAGGTCCGGTCTTTGAGCGATGCGCGTTTGTCGAAAAGCCGCAACCGTCCCGCCGACATCAGGTGGATCAGCAGCGAGAGGTCATCGAACTCGACCACCGGCATCTTGCCGATCCGGCGGATGCCGCTGATCTCGCGACCGACCAGCGTTTCCAGCGGCGGATCAAAGGTCTTCATCACGTTCATCCCCGGCGCCAGCACAGATTCGATCGTCGCTCCGGACGCCGCTGTGCCCAGCCGCCGGACTGCGATCTCGACCTCGGGAAGCTCGGGCATCCGACAAGTCTTGCGCGTGGCCGAGACCGTTAGACTTGTAGATAGTTCATTCGACTGGTTCTAGGTCAGTGGCCGTGCCAGCGAACATCGGAAACGGAAGGCTCCATGCGGGAGTTGCCCACGATCCAACCCACGATGGCACCGGACCTCTCGCCGGAGGAGATCCGCGCGATGAGCGAGGAGGTACGCGCGCTCGCTGCCGAGCGCAACGCCGTCATCCTCGCCCACAACTATCAGCTGCCCGAGGTGCAGGATGTCGCCGACCACATGGGCGACTCGCTCGGCCTCTCGCGCGAGGCCGCAGCCACCGACGCGGAGGCGATCGCCTTCTGCGGCGTCCACTTCATGGCCGAGACGGCCTCGATCCTCTCGCCCGAGAAGAAGGTGCTGATCCCCGACCTCGACGCCGGCTGTTCGCTCGCCGACTCGATCGACGCGGACCAACTGCGCGCCTGGAAGGACGAGCATCCCGGGGCGCTCGTCGTGATGTACGTCAATACCTCGGCCGAGGTCAAGGCGGAGACCGATTACTGCTGCACCTCCTCCAACGCGGTCAAGGTCGTCGAGCACATCTGGGCCGAGCACGGCCCCGAGGCCGAGATCCTCTTTGGCCCCGACATGTGGCTCGGCGCCTTCGTCGAGCGCGAGACGGGTATCCGCGAAGATCCCGAGCGGCGCCCCAACTTCCACATCTGGGACGGCGAGTGCCACGTGCACGCCGGCATCCGTCCTGGTGACATCGCTCAGACCCGCGCCGAAAACCCCGAGGCCGAGTTCCTGATCCACCCCGAGTGCGGCTGCGCCACGCAGGCGATGGAGTACGTCGCCTCCGGTGACATCGAGCCCGAGGGAGTCCACATGCTCTCCACCTCGGGAATGCTCCAGCACGTCGAAGAGCATCCGGACGGCAGCTTCATCGTCGCCACCGAGAACGGCATGCTCTACCCGCTGCAGCAAGCAGCGCCGCAGGCCAATCTGATCGAGGCCAACCGGATGGCTTTCTGCAAGTACATGAAGATGATCACGCTGCCGAAGCTGCGCGACAGCCTGCGCGATATGAAGTTCGAGGTCAGCGTTCCGGAAGCGGTCGCCGAGCGGGCGAAGCTGCCGATCGAGCGCATGGTCGCGATCGGTTAGCTCTGGATAGAGTCCGGCAGATGAAGGAACTCGCACAGCAACTGCGCGTCGACGCGATCCGCGCCAGCGATGCCGCCGGCTCCGGTCATCCCACCTCGGGGATGTCGGCGGCCGACCTGATGGCTGTGCTCTTCACCAAATACCTGCGCTACGACTTCTCGGCGCCGGAGAACAAGGCCAACGACCACCTGGTCTTCTCCAAGGGCCACGCCTCGCCGCTGCTCTACGCGCTCTACAAGGCCGCCGGGGCGATCGACGACGAGGAGCTGCTCAGCTTCCGCCAGTTCGGCTCCCGCATGCAGGGCCACCCGACACCCGAGATCCCCTGGGTCGACGTCGCCACCGGCTCGCTCGGCCAGGGACTGCCGATCGCGGTTGGCATCGCCCTCGCCGGCGCCAAGCTCGAGCACGCCGACTACCGGACCTGGGTCCTCTGCGGGGACTCCGAGCTCGCCGAGGGCTCGATGTGGGAGGCCTTCGAGCACGCTGGCTACGCCGGGCTCAGCAACCTGATCGCGGTGGCCGACATCAACCGGCTGGGACAGCGCGGCGCGACCATGCACGAATGGGACACCTCGAAGCTGGCGGCGCGGGCCGCTGCATGCGACTGGCACGTGCAGGAGATCGACGGTCACGACTTCGAGGCGATCGACGCGGCCTACGCGGCAGCGCTGGCGGCCGATCGGCCCGCGGTGATCTTCGCTCGCACGAAGAAGGGTTCTGGCGTCGCCGCGGTCGAGGACCAGCCGGGCTGGCACGGCAAACCGCTCGCCGATCCCGAGGCCGCGATCGAGGAGTTGGGTGGCATCCGCGACGTTGGCGTCGAGGTGCAGTCGCCCCCCGCGGCAAAGCCATTTGAGATCGAGCGGGCGGCGGTCGAGCGACCGGCCTATGAGGTCGGCGACAAGGTCGCTACCCGTAGCGCCTACGGCGACGCCCTGGCTTGGATCGGCTCGATCGACGAGCAGGTCGTCGCGCTCGACGCCGAGGTCGGCAACTCCACCTACGCCGAACGCTTCGCCGCCAAGCACCCGCAGCGGTTCTTCGAGATGTTCATCGCCGAGCAGCAAATGATCGCCGCGGCCGTCGGCTTGCAGACCCGGGGCTGGAAGCCCTTCGCCTCCTCCTTCGGCGCCTTCCTCAGCCGCGCCTACGACTTCATCCGCATGGGTGCCATCTCGGGCGCCGACCTGAAGCTTTGCGGTTCCCACGTCGGTGTCTCGATCGGTCCCGACGGCCCCTCGCAGATGGCGCTCGAGGACATCGCTTCGCTCCGCGCCGTGCTCGGCAGCGTCGTCCTCTATCCCTCGGACCCCAACCAAACTGTCGCCCTGCTGGACGCGATGCGCCAGCACCGCGGCATCAGCTACCTGCGCACGACACGCGGCGCCACTGCGGTGCTCTACGCACCCGACGAGGACTTCCGCATCGGCGGCAGTCGCACGCTGCGCTCGGGTGACGATGACGCGATCACCCTGATCGGCGCCGGCATCACCCTGCACGAATGTCTCGCCGCCGCCAATGAACTCGCCGAGAAGGGAGTCTCGGCCCGGATAATCGACCTCTACTCGATCAAGCCCGTCGACGCCGGGGCGATCATTGCCGCGGCGCATGAGACCCGGGCACTGGTCACGGTCGAGGACCACTGGGCAGAGGGCGGGATCGGCGACGCCGTGGCCGCGGTGCTGGCGGAGAATGCGGCGAGCACCAGCTTGATCCGCTTGGCGGTTACCGAGCGCCCCGGCAGTGGCCCACCCGGGGCGCTGCTAGCCGCGGCCGGCATCGACGCCGCTCATATCACCGCGGCGGCAGAGCGCGCTCTCGAGCCCGTTCGGGCTTAGCTTTCCCTCGCCTGTCTCTTGAGAAACATCAGTGCGTACCGTAAGGTTCGCAAGGCAAGCTTTTGGGAAAGATGAGCTCGGCAGGCTGGCGACTGCAGAGGGCTCGGCGGGCAAGGAGAGAGGTACTTGGGGCGCCCACGGGACGCATCGATTTTCGCAGTCGCGACGCTCTGCGTTTGCGTCGTCGCGCTCTCCTGCTGCATGAAGGCGCTTGCCGTCGGCCCGCCTCAGATCACGGCCTCCTGGGTGGAAGTGGTCACCAGTGCAGGGGCTAGCCTGCGCGCGGACATCGGTTCGAATGGGCTGCAGACGAAATACCACTTCGAGTACATCTCCGACGCCGCCTACCGGGCCAATCCGAAAGGAGACCCCTTTCTCGGCTCGGTCAAGACAGAAGAGAAGGTCCTCACAGGACCGAGCGTGATCGAGACCCTGAACGCGATCAACTCCGATCTCACGCCGTCGACCGCCTACCACTATCGGGCCGTAGCGAGCCACGAAGGCGGCTCCGAAACGGTGTTCGGCCCCGAGCACGTCTTCACGACCAAGAGCTTCTCCAAAGAATTCCATCTGCCGGACGGTCGCGCCTGGGAGATGGTTTCGCCGCCGGACAAGGGGGGCGGGGCGATCGCCTTTCCGGAAGAGCTGTTCGGGGGAGGAGACCTGCAGGCCGCGGCGGCGGGCGGGAGCATCACCTACGGTTCGGGCACCGCCTTCGGCGAAGCCGCTGGGGCGCCGCCCGTGAGCCAGTACGTATCGCGACGCGGCCCCTCCGGCTGGAGCACCGAGAACGTCTCGCCGCCCCTGGACTCAGCCGCCTATGGCGACCACCCTGACGGCGCTCCCTACCGCGTCTTCTCGGCTGACCTCTCGCGAGCCTTGCTCTTCGGCGGCCTCGCCTGCCGCGGGGGGCTCGAAGGGTGCCCGGCGCCGAACATGCCGTTGCCGGGAAGCGGCGCGCCCGCCGGGTACATGGCCTATTACCTTCGCGACAACACGAGCGGCGACTTCTCCTCGCTGCTCGAAGCGGCTGACGTTGCGCACAGCGCGCTGTTGCCGCCCGAGCTGGAAGTCGACTTCGTCACCGCCACGCCCGACCTCGCCCACGTCGTCCTCTCCAGTTGCGCGGCGCTGACCGCGAACGCGGTCGAAGTCTCAGGCCCTCCCGGCCACTGTGACGCCGAAGCGCCCAACCTCTACGAGTGGTCCGTGGCCGGGCTGCGCGCGATCAACTTCTTGCCGGAAGCGGCCCTCGCCACGCCGGGCGCGGCGGTCGCGGCGCCGCTGGGAGCGGTCTCCGAAGACGGCTCGCGCATCTACTGGACCGACGGCGGCCAGCTCTACCTGCGCGAAGCCAACCAGACCAGGGAAGTCGACGGAAACGAAGGGGGCGGCACGTTCCAGACCGCCACGCCCGACGGTTCGGTCGCCCTCTTCACCAAGGCGGGCAAGCTCTACCGCTTTGCCGCCGCCGGCACGAGCGAGGACCTAACCCCCGCGGGGGGAGTGGTGGGTGTCCTCGGTGCCTCCGCTGACGGCGAAACCGTCTATTACCAGGACGCGAACGGCCTGCAGCGCTGGCACGCGGGCACGACCACCACCATCGCCGAAGGCGCCGATGCCACGCTGCCGAGCGACTACCCGCCGGCAACGGCGACGGCACGGGTCAGCGCCGACGGCCTTCACCTCGTCTTCATCTCAAAGGCACAGCTGACCCCCTTCGACATCATCGACGTCGCGACCAAGCTGCCCGATGCGCAGCTGTACGTCTATGGCCCTCCCGTTGGGGGCGGTCCGGCAAGCCTGATCTGCGCATCCTGCAAGCAGACCGGGGAACGCCCGATCGGTCCGGCGTCGATCCCCGGCACCTTGCAGAACGGCAGTACCGGCGCCTACAGGCCACGGGCGCTCTCGGGCGATGGCTCCCGCCTCTTCTTTGAAACCGGGAACGACGTCTTCGCCAGCGACACCAACAGCGCCACCGACGTCTATGAGTGGGAGGCGCAGGGTGCGGGGGGCTGTCAGAGCACCTTCGGTTGCGTTGCTCCGATTTCCGACTTCGCGGGGCGCGATGGCGGCAAGTTCATCGATGCATCCGCCGACGCGACGGATGTCTACTTCCTCACCGGCGACTCGCTGGTTCCCCAGTTAGACCCCGGCTCGATCGACGTGTACGACGCCAGGGTAAATGGCGGGCTTCCGGAGCCCGAAGAAAAAGTCTGCGTTGCCGACAACTGCCAGCCGCTGCCCGGGGAACCGGAAGATCCCACCCCGGGGACCCTGGTGCCGAACCCCGGCAACCCGCGCTTGCGGGTGATTGGGCCAAAGCCAAAGAAGCACCACAGGAAACGCCACAAGTCCCACAGTCGCGGAGGCCGCGAGCACGGAAAGACCAAGCACATGGGGAGGGGGGAGCGGTGAGGCGCCTGGGCCTTGGGGTCTTCTCCACGGTCGTTGCGGCGGCATTGCTGGTGCCCTGCGGCGCCGCCGCGTTCGACTTTCTCCCCGCTGGCGAAGGGTTCGATGCCAACGTCTACGCCGAAGGCGGTGGGACCGCGACGCAGGCGGGCTCGCACCCCTTGGCCCTCAACTTCGACGTCAACTTTAAAACCAAAGAAGGTGAGCCAATTACCGAGGGCGACCTTCGCGACCTGAGCCTCGAGATGCCACCGGGCCTAATCGAAAACCCGACCGCGATCGCGACCGGCGAGTGCTCCCAGGCGGATTTCCAGACGGCGCGTGCCTCGCCCTGGGAAGAAAGCCCCTTGAGCGAGAGCTGCAAGGACAACACTCAGGTGGGAATCGTCACCGTGCGCTCCTCGTTCGGCGGCGGCACGACGCGGACCTTCGGCCTCTTCAACCTCGCACCCCCTCCCGGAGCGCCCTCCGAGCTCGGCTTCAATCCCTACGGCGCTCCGATCGTCCTGGTCCCGTCGATCCGCCAGGCCGAAGGCGAATACGGCATCACCCTGAAGGCTAAGAACGTCTCCGAGCTGCTCGCCATCTCGGGCCTGACGCTGACCATCTGGGGCGTGCCCTGGTCGGTGGTCCACAACGAACAGCGCGGCAACTGCCTCAACGAGGTGGAACCGGCGTTCGGCTGGGCCAAATGCTCCGTCGGACCGCCGGGAGAGGCACGCAGCGCCCCCCACGCATACCTCACCCTGCCCACCTCCTGCGAAGAGCCGATGAACTTCACCGCGGTCGCCAGCTCCTGGCCGCGGCCAGGCGAAGCCTCTGAAGAAGTTAAACAAGTCACTTCGGGCAAGGGCAGCCTGGAAGGCTGCGAAAACCTCGAACTCGATTTCAAACCAAATGCCACTGCCCAGCTGAGCGACCGCCGCGCTTCTTCACCCTCCGGCTATGCCTTCGACATCGAAGTCGATACCCACGGCGTCAATGATCCGCGGGGCCTCTCCCCGACCCCGGTGCGCAAGGCCGTCGTCACCTTGCCCGAAGGGGTGACGATAAACCCATCGGTCGGCGCCGGCCTGGGCGTCTGCAGCCTGGGTCAGTACGAAGAGGGCGAGACGCCCAGCTCGCCCCTAGGCGCCGGCTGCCCGAGCCAGTCGAAGATCGGCGACTTCAGCGTCAGGAGCCCGATCGTCACGGAAACGATCAAAGGCAATATCTACCTGGCCGCCCCCTACCGGAACCCGTTCGGCAGCCTGCTCGCCGTCTACCTCGTCGCCAAGGTGATCCAGAGGGGGATTCTGGTCAAGGTCGCCGGGGAGCTGAAACCGGACCCGGTTACGGGCAGCCTCACCGCGACCTTCGACGAGTTGCCCCAGTTGCCCTACTCCGACCTGAGCATCCGCTTTCGCGAAGGGCAACGCAGCCCGCTGGCGACGCCGGCAGCCTGCGGCAAGATCGCCACCGAAGCCGACTTCACCCCCTGGCGCAACCCGAATCTGGTCATTCACCGGTCGCTGCCGACCTCGATCACCGCCGGGGTGGGTGGCGGTCCCTGCCCGTCGGGCCTGGCGCCTTTTGCCCCGCAGGCGAGGGGCGGCACGCTCAACTCGCGCGCCGGGGCCTACTCGCCCTTCTACCTGCACCTGACGCGCAAGGTGACCGAACAGGAGGTCGTCTCCTACTCGGCCCAGTTCCCGCCGGGGCTGCTGGGCAAGATCGCCGGCATCCCCTACTGCCCCGAGAATGCGATCGAGGCGGCGCGCCGGAACTCGGGCGTGGCGGAGCGCGACCATCCCTCTTGTCCCGCGGCGAGCCTGATCGGGCACACCTACTCCGGCTACGGCGTTGGCTCGGTGCTCGCCTACGCGCCCGGCAACCTCTACCTTGCGGGCCCCTACCGCGGCTCCTCGTTCTCGGTCGTGGCGATCGACTCCGCCCTGGTCGGGCCCTTTGACCTCGGCGTAGTGATCGTGCGCTCTGCCGTCCGCATCGACCCCGAGACCACCCAGGCCTCGATCGATGCCACCGGCACCGATCCGATCCCCCACATCGTCGATGGCATACCGATTCACCTGCGCGACATCCGCGCCTACATCGACCGCCCCAATTTCACCGTGAACCCGACCAGCTGCGAAAAATTCACCGTCGCCTCGGCCCTCAACGGCGCCGGCCTTCGCTTCGGCGACCGCGCCGACGACACTCTGGCCACCGCCACCGCGCCCTTCCAGGCCTTCGACTGCGCCTCGCTCGGCTTCAAGCCGCGGATTGGCATGAAGCTGAAGGGCGGGGCGAAGCGGGGCGACTATCCCTCGCTTCGGGTCGTGGTCCGGCCGCGGCCCGGCGACGCCAATATCGCCTCCTCTCGAGTGACGTTGCCACCCTCGCTGTTTCTCGACCAGTCCCATATACGGACGATCTGCACGAGGGTGCAGTTCGCTTCCCACAACTGCCCGCCGGGATCCGTCTACGGCCACGTGCGCGCCTTTACCCCCTTGCTCGAAGCCCCGATGGAAGGCCCGGCCTACCTGCGTTCCTCCTCTCACACCCTGCCCGACCTGGTCTTTGCCCTGCGGGGACACGGGATCGAGGTCGACGTTGCCGGCCGCATCGACTCGTTCAAAGGCGGCATACGCGGCACCTTCCCGACGATTCCCGATGCGCCGGTGAGCAAGTTCGTGCTGAGGCTCAGCGCTGGCAAGCGCGGCGTGCTGGTCAACGCCGAAAACCTCTGCAAGCAGAAGCAGCTGGCCAGCGCGAGGTTCGTCGGCCATGCCAACCGCGGCTGGCGCCTTCACCCTGGAGTCAATGCCGAGTGCAAGAAGACGACGACGAAGGGACGGGGAGGAAGATGAGGTTCAGGGCGTTGATCGGGCTCCTCGTGTGCCTGCTGGTCGGCACCTCGTCGATCGGATCCGATGATGCATCGGCCTATCGGAAAGGCCTGAAACACCCTGGCGGAGGAGAGCAATGGCTCCTACCGCAAGAGGTGGCAAAGGTCCCCCAAGGGCAGATCGAAGGCGCCTGCGGTTTGGCAATCCCGCCGCTTTCGGACACCCTCTACGTTTCCGACTATTACCACCGGGCGATTGATGCATTCAGCCTAGCCGGCTTCTTCACTAAATCGCTGTCTCTCCCCGGCGGCGATCCGTTCTCGGAAATCAACCAACTGGACGCCTTTTGCGAGCTCGCCGTGGATGGTTCGGGCAACCTCTACGCCAACGAATTCCACCAGAGCGTCCGGCGCTTCCTGCCCAGCGAACAGTTGATCGACTCGGGTCACTCAACCGGGGTCACGGTGGACGCTGGAGGCGATGTCTACGTTGATGATCGCACCTACGTGGCGGTCTACGACGCTCCGATCGAACCGGGCGAGGAAGCCACCGAGAAAATCGGCCTTGGCAGCCTCGGCGACGCCTATGGCGTCGCCGTCGACCCGGCCGGGAAACGGGTCTACGTACCCGACGCGACGAGTGAGACGGTCAAGGTCTACGAACCATCGGTCAGCCTCTCGACGCCGGTCGACGAGATCGAAGGATCGCCACAGAAACACTTCAAGTCGCTGTTCAACGCGGCGGTGACGGTTGACACCAGCAAAACGGCAGGGGAGGGGCACCTGCTTGTCGTCGACAACGCCAAACCGCTCTACGAGCGTCCCCAGGCCCTTATCTACGAGTTCGGCTCAAACGGCGCATACCTGGACACGCTCGAATCCCGCATGGTCGGGCCGCCAAACGAGGAAACGGAAGAAGGGCCGATCTTCGGCGGACCGTCCGGGATCGCGGTGGATCCCGGAAGCGGCAACCTGTTCGTCACCACCGGCAACAGCGAAGACTCGAACGCGGTCGCATACGGACCCTTCGAACCGCTGGCGCCGACGATCGCGGTTCCCGCACCCGAAGCACCTTCGGGCACTGGCGGTGCGCTCGCGGCGGGTTCGGATGGCGGCGCCGGTGATTCCGCGAACGTGCCGGGGGGAGGGGGTGCCGCGGCCTCGGTGGTCGTGCAGCGGCGTGGCGTCCGGGTCAACTTCGACGGCAAGCTCACTCCGCACGTACTGCCCCGCCACGGCACCGCTCCGGTTGGGATAGTGGTCGACGCCAGGATCGGCGCGACGGAAGGGGAAGATCCGCCGCAACTGCGGCGGATCACGATCGCGATCAACCGCAACGGGCACTTCACTTCCCAGGGTCTGCCGGCCTGCCGCCTGCCTGAAATCCAGCCATCGACCACCGCGGGGGCGATCGCCGCCTGCGGGCCATCGCTGGTCGGCGCAGGCCATTTCTCGGCGAACGTCAAGCTCCCCGAGCAATCGCCATTCCCCTCGGAGGGCAAGGTGCTCGCCTTCAACGGCCAAGTCAACGGCAAAGCGGCGATCCTCGCTCACATCTACGGCACCCAGCCGGCTCCAACCTCCACCGTGCTGCCCTTTGTGCTGAAGGACACCAGCGGCACCTACGGCACGGTCCTCGAAGCCTCGCTGCCGCAGGCGACCGGCAGTTGGGGCTATGTGACTGGGCTGCGGATGAACCTGAGGCGCCGCTTCAGCTCCCACGGCAAGGCCCGCAGCTTCCTGAGCGCCGGCTGTCCGGCCCCGGCGGGCTTCCCGAGCGCGGCCTTCCCCCTGGCGCGCACGAGCTTCGCCTTCTCCGGCGGTCTGACGTTGGTTTCGGTGCTGAATCGCACCTGCCGGGCGCGGGGCTGACTCGCGTTCACGTCGGTTTGTGAGGAATTGCTAGCAATACGCTAGCCTGTCGCTCACTGATGTGGGCGCGGAATTGCGCGCTCCGCGGCTCGCAGGAGTCACCCTGTGTCCGCAGAAGGGAGCGCGGGCATGGCCAGACTTCGAAAGCGAAAGGCGAGCGGCGAGGAGCCGCAGCGGCGGCGGCCGGGGGGCAAGCCGATCATCGAGTTGCGGGACGTGACCAAGGTTTATCCGGGCGGGCACATGGCGCTCGACCGGGTCTCCCTGGCGATCGACCGCGGTGAGTTCGCCTTCCTCGTTGGGCCGACCGGCTGCGGCAAGTCGACCCTGATCAAGCTGCTGATTCGCGAGCTGGAGGCGACCGAGGGCGCGGTGCGGATCGCTGGCCGCGACATCGGCACGATGGTGGATAAGAAGATCCCGCAGCTGCGGCGCAACATTGGCACTGTCTTCCAGGACTTCAAGCTGCTGCCCGATCGCACCGTCTACGACAATGTTGCCTACGCGCTGCAGGTGATCGGCGCCAGCCGTTCCCAGATCCGTACCCAGGTACCGGAGACGCTGCGCCTCGTCGGCCTCTCGACCAAGCTGCACAGCTACCCCGACCAGCTCTCTGGCGGCGAGCAGCAGCGCGTCTCGATCGCCCGCGCCTTCGTCAACCACCCACCGCTGCTGCTCGCCGACGAGCCCAGCGGCAACCTCGACCCGGTCACCTCGATCGGCGTGATGCAGCTGCTTTACCGGATCAACAAGACCGGCACCACCGTTGTCGTCGTCACCCACGACCGCGAGATGGTCGACAACATGCAGCGCCGTGTGATCGAGCTGTATGAGGGCCGCGTCGTCCGCGACGAGGTCAGCGGCGGCTACACCGAGGAGTCGACGACCGAGTTCGGCGTGCGCATGCGGGCCGAGATGGGCGTCGCCCCCGAGGGCCAGACCAACGGACACGACTCGCTGATCTAGATGTCGCGATTCTTCTTCTTCACCCAAGAGGCGTTCCGGGCGCTGCGCCGCAACGGCGCGCCGAGCATGGCGGCGATCGTCACCACCGTGACCACGGTGATCCTGCTCGGCGTGCTGATCCCCGTCTTTCAGACCACCCAGGCGAAGAGCGAATCGGTCCGCGAAAGCCTCGAGTTCCGCGTGGCGATCTACGACGACGCGACGCAGGGCGAAATATCGGCCTTGGAACGCAAGCTGGAGGCGATCCCGCACGTCTCCTCGGTGAGCTTCATCAGCAAGTCGGCGGCACTCAGGGAACTGGAAAAGGACCTTGGCAAGAGCAAGAGCGAAGACCTGCTCGCCCAGTTGCACGACAACCCGTTGCCGGCCAACTTCCAGATCAAGGCCGACGACGCCGGCAACCTCGACGCCGTGCGCGCCGCGGTGACCCCGCCGGGGCCGAACGGCAAGCCGCAGCCGATTTCGCCGATCGTCCAGGACGTCTTCGACCGCCAGCAGCAGTCCCAGCAGATCGAGCAGGTGACCAGCGCGCTGAAGATCGTCCTCACCGTGATCACAGCGCTGCTGATTCTCGCCTCGCTGATGCTGGTCGGCAACACGATCCGACTTTCGATCTACACCCGTCGCCGCGAGGTCGAGGTGATGCGACTGGTCGGCGCGACCCGCTGGTTCATCCGCTGGCCGTTCATGATCGAGGGGGTCGTCGTCGGCTTCGCGGGCGGCCTGGTAGCCATACTGATCCTGTGGCTGGGCAAGATCACGATCGTCGACCCGCTGAGCAACACCTTCTCCTTCCTGGCGGCGCAGAACAACAGCACACTCTCCTTCCCGGCCCTGGTCGCGATCCTCTTCGCCGCCTCGGTGCTGGTCTCCGCGGTTGGCTCAGGCGTCACGCTGCGCCGCTTCCTGAAGGTCTGAGCTGATCGTGAAGAGGGCCAGGATCGCGGCCCTCGTGGCCGCCGTGATCGTCTTCTTCTGCGCTGGGATCTGGCTCGGCGGGCACCCGGCGAAGCTGCCCGAATTCATCCGCGACCATTTCGTCGACGACACGGCCGGGCTCAACGTGGAAGCGACCGAACTGATCGAGGACAACTACTACCGTCCGGTTGGCGCGACCGAGCTGACCAATGCCTCGTTGCAGGGCATGGTCCGCGAGCTGCGCCGCCGCCACGGCGATCGTTTCTCCGACTACTTCTCGCCGGAAGCCCTGGCCAGTTTCGACGCGTCGATCTCGGGGCATTTCTCCGGGATCGGCCTCACCGTCACCCAGGTCAAGCAGGGACTGCGGGTGGACAGCGTCTTTCCCCACTCCCCGGCGCAGCGGGCGGGGATCGAACCCGGGGACCTGATCGTTTCCGTCGATGGCGAATCGATTGCAGGGGAGAACAGCCAGGTCTCTACCGAAAAGATCAAAGGCCCGGAAGGGTCGGAGGTGACGATCGGGGTGACGAAGGGCGCTGGCGGCAAGGTCCGCGACGTGAAAGTCACCAGGGAACAGATCTCACTACCGGTGGTGAGCAGCAAAGTGAAGGAAGTTGGAGGCAAGACTCTCGGCTACGTGCAGCTGATCTCCTTCAGCGAAGGTGCTCACGCGGCGTTGCGCGAAGCGGTCGAAAAGGTCGAGAGGAAAGGCGCCGAAGGGATCGTGCTCGACCTGCGGGGCAACGGCGGCGGCCTGCTCGAGGAGTCGGTGCTCACCGCCAGCATCTTCCTGCCCAAGGACGAAGTGGTGGTGAGCACCGACTCGCGGACCCAGGGCCATACCGTCTACAAGACTGTCGGTGACAACCTTCCGGCAGTTCCGGTCGTCGTCTTGATCGATCGCAACACGGCTTCGGCGGCTGAGATCCTCACCGCGGCGCTTGCCGATGACGCCGGCTCAAAGGTCGTCGGCACGCGCTCCTACGGAAAGGGAGTTTTCCAGCAGGAGATCGGGCTCTCCAACGGCGGCGCCTTGAAGCTGACGATCGGCGAGTACTTCACGCCCGATGGCGTCAACCTCGCCAAGAGCCACGGCATCCACCCCGATGTGCAGGCGCGCGACGATCTCCGTACCACGCCTGACGAGGCCCTCGAACGGGCCCTGGGGGTGCTGGCGGCGCAGCAGGGCCCCCAGTGAGCAAGCGCGACTGGCGCTATCACCGCGAGCGGCAACGCGGGCGCCGGCAGGCGCAGCCGAAGAACGCCCGTGAGGCGGTCGAGGCCCTTTTGCAAGAACGACTCGGCGGCCGCGGTTTCGCCGCCGCCCTCGAGGTCGAAGCGGGACGCGCCGCCGATGAGGCCGAAGGCAGCGAGATTCGCCGTCGCGATCTCACCGAGCTGCCGACATTCACGATCGATCCTGCCTCGGCGCGGGATTTCGACGACGCGATCTCGGCGCAGCGCGAGGCGGACGGCATCCGGATCTGGATCCACATCGCCGATGTGGCCGCCCACGTGCGGCCCGGTACCCCGCTCGACCTCGAGGCTCGGCGGCGCGGCAACAGCACCTACGTGCCTGGCGCGGTCGAGCCGATGCTGCCGCGGGCGCTGAGCGAGGACGCCTGCAGCTTGGCGCCGGGCGTGGAGCGACTGGCGGTGACGGCGGAGATCGAGCTGGGCCCAAGCGCCGCCCCTCGCGCCGCCAGCTTCTATCGCAGCCGCATTCGCTCCCGTGCTCGTCTCGACTACGACGAGCTCGACCTGGTCTTTGCCGGCAAGGCAAGTGCGCCTGAGAGCGTCGCCGAGCCACTGGGAGTGGCGCGCGAGGCAGCGGCGGCGCTGGGCGAGCGCCGCGGTTCGACCAGCCTCGACGTCGACTCCTCAGAGCCCGAGTTTCGCTTTGACTCCAGCGGAGGCGTCGTCGTTGCTCGCTTGGTGGCGCAGACTGAGTCGCATCGCCTGATCGAGCGGCTGATGATTCTCGCCAACGAACAGGTGGCACAGCTGCTGGAGCGCAAGCGGGTGCCAGCGGTCTACCGGGTGCACCCCCAGCCCGATCCACTGCGCGTCGAGCGTCTGATCGAACAGCTGCACGCCCTCGGTGTGCCGACGCCACCGCTGGGCCAGGGGCTCGCGCCCAGCCAAGCGGCCGAGGCGGTGGCGGTGGCGAGCCGGCTCGTGCTCGAGGAGGCGAGACGTCGCGGCCATGGCCGCGAGGCGTATACATCGCTCGTGCTTCGCTCCCTGATGCAGGCTTCCTACAGCGACCGCAACAGCGGTCACGCCGGCCTGGGCAGCCCCGCCTACTGTCACTTCACCTCCCCGATCCGTCGCTACCCGGACCTGCTCGTGCACCGAGCCCTTCTGGCGACGTTGGGCGAGGGGGAGGAGGCTCTCCGCGCAGTCGAGGTGCGCGAAGTGGCCTGGCACTGCAGCGAGAGCGAGCGGGAGTCGGTGCGGATTGAGCGCGACGCCGATGATGTCTGCGCTGCTTACTTGCTGCGGCGAGAGCTCGAGGAGCGCGGGAGGGAGGTCGAGTTCGAGGGCGAGATATCGGGGGTGATCAGGGCTGGCGCTTTCATCGCGTTCGGCGGCGAGCTCGGCGACGTCTACAAGGGATTCGTGCCAGCCCGGACGATCGGGGCCGAGCGCTTCGAGCTGAACCAGACCGAGACGGCTTTGGTCGGGCGGGAGTCCGGCACCAATTTGAGCCTTGGGGATCCGATATCCGTCCGCGTCACCGAGGTCACTCCTCAGCGCGGACGCGTCGATCTGGAGATGGCCAGTGGCTAAGAAGTCGAAGGTGCAGCGCGAGCCCGTCTCGGGAGACGTCGCCACCAACCGTCGCGCCCGCCACAAATTCGAAGCGGTGGAGAAAATGGAGGCGGGGATTGTCCTGCGGGGATCCGAGGTGAAGTCACTGCGCAACGGCAAGGCGCAGATGACCGACGCCTACGCGGTGGTCGAGAAGGGCGAGGTCTGGCTGCGCAAGCTGCATATCCCGCCATACGAACCGGCCAGCCGTGAGAACCACGAGCCGGAGCGACCGCGCAAATTGCTGCTGCACAAGGGCGAGATCGAAAGGCTGATCGGCAAGACGGCCGAGAAAGGCCTGACGCTGATTCCCCTGCGTATCTACTTCAAAGGACCCCGGGCGAAGGTCGAGTTGGCGCTGGCGCGGGGCAAGGAGGGCCGTGACCGGCGACGGGAGATCGCGGACCGTGACGTGCGTCGCGAAGTCGAGCGGGAATTCAAGGGCCGGATGAGGTAGCTTCGGGACCGATGCGTTCCAGGATTGCCCTGCTTTGGTCCACGGTGACCCTCGTTGTGCTGGCCTTGGCCGTTCCGGCCCAGGCCAAAGCGGAGTCCTTCCCGAGCAAAGCCGGCAACTTCGTCAGCGACAACGTCCAGTACTTCGTCGCCGCTCTGGTCGCGGCGATCCTGCTGCTCCTGCTGGTGGTCAGCATCACTCAGCGACGCAGCAAGGAGAAGGCGGCGAAGGAGAAAGCCTCGCCATCGACGCCCCCGCCCCCTCCGCCCGGTCGCGCGGGTGCCCCGCCGTCCCCAGCGCAAGCTCAGACCGCAGAGCTGCCGCGGACCCCACCGCCCGCGATGACGCCCCCGCCCACGGCCGCAACCCCGCCTGTCACTGCAGGCTCGCCGGCCGCTGCCAGTGGGCAGCCGCTGAGTGGGAAGGAGAAGCGCAAACAAGCCCGGGAGCAGCAGCGGGTGGCTCGGATCGAGCATCGCAAACGGCGCCAGGAAGAGGCGAAACGGCGAAAAGAAGAACGTCTGGCAAAGCGGGCCGAACGGCGCGGCAAGCCGGTCGGCAGTGGTGGGCGCGCCGACAGCCGGCGGGCACGCAAGGAAGCCGCAAAGGCCGAGCGCCAGCTCGCCGAGGCGCGGGCCGCCCACGAGCGCGAACAGCTTCAACAGGGGACCGCGGCGGTACCGTCCGCAGCCGTGCCGCCGGCAGCTGCGGTGCCGACTCCGCCAACCATGGTCCCGCCCGTCCCGCAAGCGACCCCGATGTCACAGGCGCCGCCCGTTTCGCCAGCTCCTGGCGAGCCCTCACCGCCGCCGGCAATGACATCTCCGCTCACCGCTGCAGGGGGACCGCCCGTGGGTTATGAGGACCCCGCTCTGGCCGAACAGCGGGTGCATGACAAGGTCGCTGAGATCCAGCGCGAGGAGGAAAGAATCCGCGCCGAGGCGGATCG
The DNA here is from genome assembly GCA_033856275.1 of Solirubrobacterales bacterium. Lineage (GTDB taxonomy): Bacteria > Actinomycetota > Thermoleophilia > Solirubrobacterales > 70-9 > VRUE01. The sequence continues at coordinate 11,921 of JAWVFJ010000050.1, read as the reverse complement.
TCGCATTCAGGAGGCCGAGCGGATGCAGCGCGAAGCCGAAGAACGAGCCACACGGGCACAGGGCGGGCAGGTAACCCAGGGCATGGCAGCGGTGCCGCCCCCCGCATCGCCGATGGGGCCGCCGACCCCGCCTCCGCTGAGCGCCGAGCCCGCCGGCCTGCAGAGCGCTGAGCAGCGTCTTCAGCAAGAGCGTGAGGCTCAGGAGCGAGCGATGGCCGAGGCCCAGGAGCGTCTGCGGCAGATCGAAGAGCGGACCAAGGAAGCCGAGCGCCGCGCCGCCGAGGCCGAGCGACTGGCCAAGCTGAAGTCCGAAGAGCAGGAGCGCGAGCGGCGCCTGGAGGAGATTCGCGACAGCGTCGCCCAGGCTGAGGAGCGCGCCCGCGAAGCCGAGCGTCGCGCCGCCGAAGCGGAGCAGGCCGTGATCCAATCTGTTCAAGGCCAAGGAGGACAGCCAGCGATGCCGCAACCAACCCCGCCCGCACCACCCCCTATGCCCGAGCCCACCCCGCCTGCGCCCGACCCAGGCCCTCCAGCGCCCCCGGCGCCGGAGCCCGGACCACCCAGCCCAACGCCCCCCATGCCCACCCCGCCGCCGGAACCAGTGCCGCCACCGCCAGCCCCAACGCCGCCGACCCCACCTCCGGCTCCCGAGCCGCCGGCTCCGGCCGCTGCTGCCGGTGGAACGATCGATCTCAACTTGGTCACCTTCGAGCAACTTCGCTCCGAGAACCTCTCCGTTACACAGGCGACGCGGTTGCTCGCCCATCGCGAGCGCCTCGGCCGCTTTGGCTCCGTCGATGATCTCGACGAGGTGCCCGGGTTTCCGCAGGACGTTCTGGAAGACCTGAAGAGACGCTCGACGGTTTGAGCGGTCCCGGCAGGGGTTCAAGACGCTCCACCCCTACTGGGATCGCTCAGCAGGCGATGCTCGCCGCTACAGGCCGTAGGCCTCGAGCAGCTTGAGCCAGACCTCGCTGCGGCTCGGGTAAGCAGCTACTGCGTGGCGTAGTTGCGGGAGCGGGATTTCGCCGACGATGGCGATCGTCGCGGCGTGGAGGAAGTCGGCGGTCTCGAAGCCGCTGAAGGTGGCGCCGACGATGACCTTGCGAGCCTCGTCGATGACGATCCGAGAGGTGCCGCCGGTTTCCTTGCCCTGGAAGCTGGCGCCGGCTGTGCCATCGGTGGGGACGTCGACAGCCCGCGCATCGATTCCGGCGTCCTGCGCCTGGTCGAGCGTCTTGCCGGCGGCGGCAACTTGGGGGTCGGTGAAGGTAACCCGCGGCGAGCCGATCCCTTCCGCGATCGCCTCGACCTCGCGACCGAGGACGTTCTCGGCGGCGACCCAGGCCTGGTACTTGCCCATGTGGGTGAAGAGCGCTCGGCCGCTGACGTCGCCAACCGCGAAGAGCCACTCGCGACCGTCCACCCGCAGCCGGTCGTCGCACTCCAGGAACCCTCCTTTGCCAGATTCGACGCCGACGGTGTCGAGGCCAATCTCCTCGGTGCGGGGCTTGCGGCCGACGGCGATGAGGATCTCGGCGGCGCCGATCTCGCTGCCATCGTCCAGCGCCACGGAGACGACATCGCCGTCACGACTGACCTTGGTCGCTTTGACTCCGATGCGTACGTCGATGCCGTGGTTCTCACGCAGAGCCTTTGCGACTTCTTCACCGGCGAAAGGCTCCTCGCGCGAGAGCAGGCGCGGGCCACCCTCGATCAAGGTGACCCGGCAGCCGAGGGAAGACCAGGCTTGCGAGAGCTCACAGCCAACCGGACCGCCGCCGAGCACGACCATGCTCTCCGGCACGTGCCCCGTCGTCGTGCCCTCGCGGTTGTTCCAGGCGCGCACCGAGTCAAGGCCGTCGATAGGCGGCATCGCCGCGCTGCTGCCGGTCGCAACGACGACTACGCGACGGGCGCTCAGAAGGTCGTCACCGACGCGCACGCGCCGCTCGCCGTCGAGCGCCCCGCTGCCGCGGAAGAGCTCGATGCCGTGTTGATCCAGCCAGGGCAACTGCCCGGAATCGTCGAGATCGTGCACGACCTCATCGCGGCGATTGAGCACCGCCTGGGCGTCAAGGTTTCCATCCACGGCGATGCCGGGAACCCGCTGCGCCTCGGCGAGCAGGTCGGCGGGCCGCAGCAGGGCCTTCGACGGCATGCAGGCGTAGTAAGAGCATTCGCCGCCGACCAGATGCTGCTCGACGATCGCGACTGAAAGCCCGCCGTCGGCGAGCCGTCCCGCACAGACCTCTCCCGGCGCTCCGGCACCGAGCACGATCGCGTCGAAATCCCGGTCGGCCACGGTCAACACCGTACAATTGAATGGCACATAGCACGGGGGCGACAGGCTTCGACGTGGTCGATCCGTGCGAATGGTTGCAGGTCGAGGTTGCCGGAGGCCTCGTTAAACACCGGCACCAACCAATACGTGCGGACCATGAGTTCGCCCTCGCTGCCTAGCTAGAACCTAGGCGATGAGAGTCGGTCCTCCCTCGCCCGCAGGGAGGGCAGCCGGCTTCAGAACGCGGGCTCACCCAGGCGGATCGCCCCGTCTGCCAGGGGACAATTCAGAGGGCTTTATCTCCCGCAGTGCCCGCCGGTGCGGACCCCGGGAGACGAGAATCAAGCGCCGGCTAAACCTGTAGATGCCTTCGCGCTACGACCACGGACCCGAGTTCAATTCTCGGCGCCTCCATCATCGACCCGCCTGGACAGCCAGGTGAGCACCTCGCTGGCGTTGTGGTCCGGCGGGAAGACCGGGTAGAAGACCTTGACGATCACGCCCGCTTCGGCGACGAAGGTGAGGCGCTTGTAGAGGATCATTCCCTCTACTTCGAATGTCGGGAGGCGCAGTGTGGCGGCGAGGCGACGATCGGTATCGCTGAGTAGAGGGAAAGGGATGTGCTCCCGCGCGGCGAACTCGCGCTGTTCGTCAGGGCTCTGGGCGCTGACGCCGATGACGTCAGCGCCGAGGTCGGCGAACTTCCCCAGCGCGTCGCGGAAGGCACAGCTCTGCGGCGTGCAACCGCGTGCGCCGGGGATGTCGTCCCAACCGGCGGGGGACGGCTGGTCCGGGACACCGGTGCGGGGATAGACGTAGACGACCAGGCGACCTGTCGCCCAGTCGAACGATCCAGCGGGCGTCGATGGCAAAGCCAAATCCGGCAGCGGCGATCCCTGGAGATGGTCCGCCGCGCCGTCGTCCTCGGGCACCGGCAAGCCGGCTGGCAGCTCGCTGAAATCGGTGTCCACAGTGCCATGCTTGCACGGAGACGATGGGCCGGGGACGCGTATGGTTGCGGCCGTGGAGAGCTACGTCGCCTTCCTGCGGGGGATGAACCTCGGTGGACGCCGGATCAAGAACACCGAGCTGAGCAATGAGTTCAAGGCGCTGGGCTTCTCCGAGGTCGCGTGCTTTCGTGCCAGCGGCAATGTCGTCTTCGCAACCGAAGAGGCCGACGAGGCGAAGCTGACGGTACGCATCGAAACCGACCTGGGAGAGGCGTTGGGCTACGAAGTGCCGGTCTTTCTACGCAGTGCCGACGAGCTGCGGGCCGTGGCCGAGTATGAGCCGTTCGACGCTGCCGCCCTGGCGTCCTCGAAGGGCAAGGTGCAGATCGCCTTTCTGACGGCGAAGCCAAAAGCAGCCGGATGCGAGAAAGCTCTTGCCCTTGCCACCGAGGACGACCGTCTCGCGATCGAGGGCCGCGAGCTCTACTGGCTGCCGGAGGGCGGGCTCTCTGAATCGGACCTGGATCTAAAGACGATTGCCGCCGCCCTTGGTCCGACGACCATTCGGACCAGGGGCACGGTCGAGCAGATCGTCGCGAGGTACTTCGCCTAGAGATCGGCTCGCGGTAGAGCGGCGAGTTCAACGTCGTGGCTGACCCTGCCAATCTCTTCTGGCAGGGCCGAGAGCCGGACGTTGGAGACGAACTCCATCGGGTTGCCGAGCCGGCGGAAGAAGTTGTCGTAGTGAGTTGGGACTACGACCTTGGGGTCAAGGCGGGGGATGATCCGCTTCCAATAGTCCTCGGTGAAGTTGCGGCCGGCGACCCCGGCGAGGAAGACGTCGACGCCGCGCTCGCGCACTGCCCAGCGCCTGTCCGTCTTCGCGCTGTGCGGCGTTTCGGGTCAGTCGCGCTTTGGCGAGCTCACCGAGATGTCGCAGTGGCCCCCCCAACGCCGTCCCTAGGCGGTCGTGAGCGTCGCCGACAGCCCAGGCGGACTGGCCAGAGTCTGGAAGACGACGCAGTAGCGCTCGATCAGCTTCAGCAGCGTCCCACCTTTGGCGCAGAGTGTGACCACGGCGGCGCCCGACGCCTCGCGGTAGCGTTCCTTCAATGGCGCCTGGATCGCCTGCAACCGCTCTCGTTCCACGTCAGCAGCTTACGCATCGCCCGCGCTCAGCAAGCTGCGTAATGTCAGGAGCGCCATGGCCATCGCCACAGCAACCACGATCGATCTCTACGCGGGCGGAAAGCTGCTCTTCGCCGACGTCTCCTTCAAGCTCGAGCCGCGCGAGCGGATGACGCTCTCGGGGCGCAACGGGGTCGGCAAGTCGACCCTGCTGCGGGTGCTGGCCGGCGAGCGAGCGCCGGACTCGGGCAGTATCGCCCTGCAGAAAGGCGCGCGGGTGGCGCTGCACGACCAGCGCCCGCCACGCGACGCCGCGGTCTCGCTCGGTGACTACGTCTTCTCGGGCCGTGCGGACATGGAGGAGACCGAGGCCGAGCTGGCGCGGCTGGAGGCGGCTATGGGTGTCGGGGAGCCCGACGAGGAGACGATGCGTGCCTACTCGGCGGCGCAGCAGCGCCTCGAAGCGGGCGGCGGCTATCGCTGGCGCGACGACGTCCTCGCGGTGCTCGGCGGGCTCGGCTTCGGGGAGGAGGCCTCGGCGCGAGAGCTCTCGACCTTCTCCGGCGGCGAGCTGACCCGTGCCTCGCTCGCCCGCGCCCTCGCTACCCGTCCCGACCTGTTGCTGCTCGACGAGCCGACGAACCATCTCGACATTCCCTCGCTGGAATGGCTGGAGCGCTACCTCGTCGATCTCGACGCCGCCGTCGTCCTCGTCGCCCACGATCGCTGGTTCCTCGAGGCGGTCGGTACCTCGGTGCTGGAGCTCGAGGCCCAGCGCGGCCGTTTCTTCGCCGGTCCCTGGCACGCCTGGCGCAAGGAACAGGCGGCGCGCGAGATCGCCCGCGGCAAGGCGATCGAGCGTCAGCGGGCGGAGATCGAGCGGATGGAGCGCTTCGTCGAGCGCTTTCGCTACAAGGCGACTAAGGCGAAACAGGCGCAGTCGCGGCTGAAGCAAATCGAGAAAATCAAGCGCGACGGGGTCAAGGCCGAAGCGCGCGATCGCCGCAACCTGCGCTTCTCCTTCGTCACGCCGGAGCGGCCTGGCCGGGTCGTGCTGAAACTGGTAGGGGCGACGATCGAGGTGCCCGGCCGCACGCTGCTTGCCGGCGCCAACCTCGAAGTCGAGCGCGGCGAACACGCCGTCCTCGTTGGGCCAAATGGAGCCGGCAAGACGACACTGATCGAGACTCTCGCGGGCCAGCGCGAGCCGGCCGCCGGTTCGGTGCGGACTGGCCACAACGTCAAGATCGGCTACCTCTCCCAGCACGCCGAGACGGCGGCGGGGGAGGGCACGGTTCTCGATGCGGCCCAGCGGGAAACCGGTCTCAGCGGCCAGAAGGCTCGCGACCTGCTCGGCGGTTTCCTCTTCTCGGGAGCCGACGTGGAGAAATCCCTCGACGACATATCGGGTGGCGAGCAGCGCCGCCTCTCGCTGGCGATCCTCGTCGCTTCTGGGGCCAACGTCTTGATCCTCGACGAGCCGACCAACCATCTCGACATCGAGAGCCGCGAGGCGCTCGAGGACGCGCTCTCCGCCTTCGAAGGCGCCGTCATCCTCGTCTCCCACGACCGTGCCCTGCTCGAGGCGGTCGGCAGCCGTACGGTCGTCTGCGAAGACGGTGAGCTGCACAGTTATCCGAGCGGTTGGGCCGCCTACCAGCGCCGTCGCGAGGAAGACGAGGAAGCGGCCTCCGCAGCCGCCGCCGCGGCGAAGCGGTCGGCGAGAGGAGGAGGGAAGCGGCAGCGCCCAGCACTGGTAGCGCAGCGAGCGGCGCGCAAGGCGAGCCGGCTGGCGGAGAAGATCGAGGCCGCCGAGGACAAGTTGCGTGCGGTGGAGGACGAGCTCTCCGATCCCACGACCTGGTCGACGCCGGACAAGTCCGAGCGGGCGAGCGAGCGCCACGAGGAGGCAAAACGCAAGGTTGCCGAGCTGTATGCGCAGTGGGAGGAAGCCGAACGGGCGGTCAGCGCAGCGGGCGATCCAGCCTGACCAGCGTGCCCTTGCCCGGGGCCAGGGTGATATTGCGGACCTTGACCGCCTCCGGCGTGGGGTCGGGAGCGCTGAGATCGGCGCGCTCGACGAACTCGCGCAGGACGATCCGCATCTCGTATTCGGCGAAGGCAGCGCCGATGCAGCGCCGCACGCCGCCCCCGAAGGGGATCCAAGCGTAGTTATCGGCCTTTCCCTCCAGGAAGCGCTCGGGCCGGAACTCCTCGGGCTGGGGAAAGAGGTCCTCGCGGTAGTGCAGGGCGGCGATCGCCGCCATCACGAAGCTGCCCTTGGGCAGCTCGTAGCCGCCGATCTCGGCCGGCGCGGTGAGCCGGCGCGCAACGTCGACGATCACCGGTCGCGCCCGCAGCGTCTCTTTCACCGTCGCTTCGAGGTAATCGTCCTCGCCGGCGGCGATCGACTCGCGCAGCTTGCTCAACACCCGCGGTGAGCGCAGCAGCCGCTCCATTGCCCAGGCGAGGCCCGTCGCCGTGGTCTCGTGGCCAGCGCCGAGCACGGTGACGAGCTCGTCGCGCAGCTCCTCGTCGCGAAGCGGGCTGCCGTCGTCGTGGCGGGCCCGCAGCAGCAGCGAAAGGACGTCGTCGTGACCCTCCTCGCCCGCTTCGACCTCCTTGCGGCGCAGGCCGATCTCCTCGTAGATGAACTCGTCGAGCGCTGCGCGTGAGCGCAGGAAGCGCGGCCAAGGGCTGCCGGGGCCGAAGTTGCGGCGCAGGGCGGGGAAGGTAGTGATCAGGCCGACCCGCTTACTGAAGTCGTCGATCAGTCCCTCGAAACGAGCGAGGCGCTCCTCGTCGTGGACACCGAAGACGGCGCGCATGATCACCGCCAGGGTGATCCGCTGCGTGTGGGGCCGCAGCGCGAAGGGCTCGCCGACCGGCCAGCTCTCCATCTGCTTGCGGGTCGTCTCGCGGATCAGCTCGCCGTAGCCGCGGATGCGCTCGCCGTGGAAGGGGGGGAGGAGCAGCTTGCGCTGCTGCATGTGGGGGGCGTCGTCGAGGGTCAGCACGGAGTTCGGGCCAAGTGCCGGCTCGAGCACCGTGGCGTTGGCCTCGCCGGCGTGAAATTGCTCCGGAGGGCCAGTAAACAACGCTTTGACCAGCGCTGGGTCGGCGACGTAGTAGAGCCGGCCGAAGAAGGGAAAGGAGAGACTGAAGATGTCCCCGTAGCGGCGCTGCAGCTGGACCAGGAAGCCGAGCGGGTCGCGCGCGTAGCGCAGTGCCTGCAGAACTCTGGGGGCTTTCGAGCCAGGCGGCGGACCGGTACGCGCTGTCGCCGTGGCGTGGACGTGCGGAATCGTTGCCTGCTCCATCGACACCGCACCATAGAATATCGACTGGCTGACCAGCCAGTTCGGACCAAGGAGGCTCTCAGAAGACGATTGTGCGGGCGCCGTCCAAGAGAACGCGATCGTCGAGGTGCGCCTTGACCGCGCGGGCGAGGACGAGTCGCTCGATGTCGCGGCCGATCCGCTCCAGGTCGACGACCTCGTCGCGGTGGCTGACCCGGGTCACGTCCTGATCGATGATCGGACCGGCGTCGAGTTCCTCGGTCACGTAGTGGGCTGTAGCGCCGATTAGCTTGACGCCACGCTCGTGGGCGCGGCGGTAGGGATCGGCGCCAACGAAGGCAGGCAGGAAGCTGTGGTGGATGTTGATCGCCGGGGCGTCGAGCTGGGTAAGAAAGTCGCCGGAAAGGATCTGCATATAGCGCGCGAGGACGAGCAGGTCGATGCCGGCGAGCAGCTCCAGGATGCGCGCCTCCGCCTTCTCTTTGGCGCTCGCCTCAACCGGGACATGATGAAAGGGAAGCCCGAGCGAGGCGACCTGCTCGCCGTGCTCGGGGTGGTTGGAGACAACGGCGACGATCTCGGCCCCCAGCTCGCCGCTGCGCCAGCGCCAGAGCAGGTCTGAGAGGCAGTGGTCTTCACGCGAGACCATGATTGCCAGTCGCTTGCGCTCGCTCGACTCGGCAAGGCGATAGTCCATCTCAAAGCGCTTGGCAATCTCCTCCTCGAATCGGCGGTAGACCTCCTCGCGCTCGCCCTCGGGCACCGCGTCGAAGACCATGCGCATGAAGAAGCGACCCTCGTTGCTCGAGTGCTGGTCTGCGTCGACGATATTGAGTCCGGCCTCGGCGAGGAAGCCGCTGACGGCGGCGATTAGCCCGGGCCGGTCAGGGCAAGCGAGCAGCAGGCGCGTTGTCGGCGTCGCAGCGATCACGGGATCATCCCGCTTCCCGCCAAGTTTCTAGCTTTCGAGTGCAGGATCTGTTCCATGCTGAAGTGGCAGATCACACATCGTGCCTAAGCTCGTTGCAGACGGCACGCAATATGTGAGGACTGTGAGCGCGATCACGTTCGGTTGCCGCAAATACCGGCACGGTCCCGCGCTTGCTCACAAAACGCACATATTTCGTTCCTGTCCTAATCCTCTGCATCGCTTTCCCCGCCGCTGCCCTAGCCGCCGGCAACAGTGGAGGGTCATCTCGCCGACTTGGCGTTGCCGATGCGATACCGGCCAAGCTCTCAGTCCTTCGGCGATCGACGGTGAGGTTCCACCGCACTATCCGAGTTACGGTGGCCCATCTCGAAGAGGTCCGTCGTAACCGAATCCGCCGCGAACGCCGCCAGCTCTTCGCCAGCCTTCCGGGCGGCGTCTCGCAGGAAACTCTCGACGCGATCGGAGCCTGCGAGTCCGGCAGCGACCCCACCGCTGTCTCTTCCGACGGCACCTACCGCGGCAAGTACCAGTTCGACTTCGGCACCTGGGAATCCGTCGGCGGCTCCGGCGACCCGGCGGCAGCCCCCGAGCAAGAGCAGGACTACCGTGCGGCTCTCCTCTATGCGCAGTCCGGCTCCAGCCCCTGGCCAGTCTGCGGCTAGTCCCTTAGAGAAGGGTCGGGTGCCGCTCCCCGGTGCCCGACCCTTCCCACGGCGGGGTTCAGAGAGGGGCACCCGAACTCTTCCCTACGATTCGCGGCGATGAACGGCGAGCGTGTCCCGACTCCTGATCCGCAGGGACCTAGCCGGAAGCCGCCTCGGGATGCGATTGCTGAGGCCAAGGTTCGCGCGCCGACGCGGGGTAACCGGAAGCTTGAGTCATTTCTAGACGCTGTAAATGAGGACGAGCAGGTACGTGCTTGGTGGTACATGACCCAGGTCCACGCGGAGCGGCTGGGGATGTCAGACCACTCCTGGGTCCACATGCAGATCGTGCTGAACATCGCCCTGCGTCTGCTGCGACTGTTGCTCAAGGTGGGAGTGGAGCCCGCTGTCGTCGCCGACCACGGGATGTCGCCTAGAGACGCGGAGGTGATTGTCGCCGGCGGAGCCCTGCTTCACGACGTCGGTATGTCGATTCATCGGCAGGATCACGAGGCCTACAGCCTCTTCCTCGCCAACAGTGCTCTAGAGCGGTTGCTTGCCGACTCCTACCGACAGCCAGAGCGGACGATTGTGGCTTCAGAGATCCTGCACGCGATCATTGGGCATCGCGGCCGCGGCGAGCCCTACACGCTCGAGGCAGGGGTGGTGCGGGTCGCAGACGCGCTAGATATGGCGCAGGGGCGGACACGGCTGCCTATCGAAGCGGGCCAGGAGGGAATCCACTCGATCTCCGCGGCGGCAGTCGACGAGGTGCGAATAGAGGCGGGGGAAACCCGGCCGGTGCGGATCGAGATTGAGCTGAATAACTCGGCTGGCATCTTCCAGGTCGACGACCTGTTGGCGACCAAGATCCGCGGCACTCCACTCGAGGGCAAGGTCGAAGTGGTCGCTGAGATCGAGGGGGAGACCGAGAAACGTCTGCTCAGCGGCTTCCGGCTGGACTGAGCCGCTCAGCCGTAGCGTTCGAGGTCGTACCTACGCCGTTCCTTGCGCGCCTCGAGCCGGCCCTGGATCAGGGACAGCACGATGACGAGGATCGCGAAGAAGGCGATCACGCCGAAGCAGAAGAAGGTGATCGTCTTGTCGGTCGTCGGACCGGCGAGGCCGACTCCGTTGTCGGCCAAAGCCATCGGCGCGGCGAGCAGCAACGCCGTCAGCGCCATCGAGGCAGCGGCCACAATGCGAAGCGAGCGGTTCACGCGTGGCAATCTAGCAGCGCGGGGGATGCCCCTTAGGATGCCCCGCCAATGTCTGAGCTAGAGGCCCTGCTGCTGAGGATCGTCCAGGGCCTGAGTTCCTGCCGATCTCCCCTTCGGGCCACCTGATCGTCGTCTCCCCAGAGACCTCCCAAAATGGCGAACGGCCCGGGGCAGTGGGCCGTTCGCGGTGACGAGAGAGGAGTCTCGTGAGGCTCGAATTCTGGCGGCGAACTCCCCTCTCGCAGTGAACATCCAGAGAATCCCCTGAGGAGGTCCTGTGATGACTTTCCGCAAATTAGGGCGATTCAGCTGTGAAAATCCTGTGAACGCAGGGATTTTGGCACTGCGCACGTCGTCGCTGGCGCATACAATCCCCCCGTCTTCCAGCAACGGTCAGTCCTTCGCCAGAGACCAGCGCCGTCCACTTGAATCCACAGCAGACCATCCGCCTCGCGGTAATCGATGACGACAGTGGCTTCGTCACCGTGCTCTCCAAGCGCACCGAAGCCGCCGGTTGGCAGCAGCGGGTGCTGAGCAGCGCCATTCCCCCCCAAGAGCTGGTGGCGATGAAGTTGAACGCGCTGCTGCTCGACATGGCGGTGCTTGGCGACGAAGCCTGGGACTACCTGGAGCGAATCTGCGAGATGCTGCCCGACCTCGGCGTGATCGTCTGCACCGGGCGCTCCACCGTCGCCCAACGGGTGCGTGGACTGAGGCTTGGCGTCGATGACTGGATCGGCAAGCCCTGTCACCCGGAGGAGGTGATGGCGCGGATCGAGGCTGTTTCCCGTCGCCGCCGGCGCAGCCGGGCCGAGGTCGAGACTGGCCCGCTCGTCGTCGGCGAGCTCGAGATTCGCGCCGATCAATTCCAGGCGTTCGTCGGCGAGGGCAGCCTCGACCTGACCCGACGCGAGTTCGAGCTACTGCAGCTGCTCGCCGACACCAAGGGGCAGGTGCTCGAGCGCGAGGCGATCTACCAGCGCGTCTGGGGCTACGCGATGGCCCACGGCGACCGCTCGGTCGACGTGTTCGTGCGCAAGCTGCGCCAGAAGCTCGAGACGACCTCGCCGCGCTGGCGTTACATCCACACCCACTTCGGCATCGGCTACAGGTTCGACCCCGAGACCGACGAGATCCCGGTCCTCGACGCGGATCCCGAGCGTCCCGAGCCGGTTGACCAGAACGCGGACATCCCCGCGAGCGTGTGAGGCTGTTCGGGCGCCGCGACGAGCGGCTGCTCGAGATGCTGGAGGAATCCGGCCGTAACGTCGCGCGCGCGGGCACCCTTCTGCGCGACCTGCTCGTCGACTACCCGGAGAACGCAGCGCTGGCGAGGGAGCTCCTCCTCTGCGAGCAGGAGGGCGACCGGATCGCCCACGACATCATCTACCGCCTGGCTGCACGCGGGAAGCGACTGCCGTTCGACCCGCGCGACGTGTACGACCTCGTGAGCGCGCTCGACGAC
>JAWVFJ010000049.1:0-83884 GCA_033856275.1 Solirubrobacterales bacterium | reverse complement strand
CGAGGTCGATGCGCTCGCCGCCAATCTCGAGCGTGCGGCCGTCCTGGAAGGTCTCCTCGTTCGGGGGCCTCGCCGGGTCGTCGTCGCGCAGCAGCAGGCGCCGGGTCTCCTCGTGCCCGATGCGCGTGAGGTTCCTGTCGAAGAGAAACGACGCGCCCGCGTGGTCGGCATGGTGGTGTGAGTAGATGAGGTGGGTCACCTTGTTGCTCACGCCGTTGGCGGACGCGATCTCGTCGACGGCCCGCTGGATGTTGTGGCCGATCGTCGGCGGCGCGTCGAGCAGGACGACGCCGTTGGCGGTGGTCAGGAAGGCCGACTGGTAGGTGCCGTCGGTGACCCAGTAGAGGTTCCCCTCGACCCGGCCGACGTAGTAGCCCTGCTCGTTCAGCGCCGGACCCATCGCCGCTTGCGGGACCGGTGCGTAGTCGGGCAGGTCGTCGACGCCTCCCCGCGTGTTTGCGTGTGCCTCGGTCGTCGTGTCCGGTTCGCTCATGGGTCCTCGCTTCCTCGTCGTCTTTAGGGCGTCCAGTTGTCGAGCGCCGGCGTCACCTGGAGCTCGTGGGTCATCGCTCGCGGGGTCTGACTCGCCAGGTAGGCGACCGCGCCGGCGAGGCTCGGCTGGTCGGCGGTGCGAGCGTCGCCGTCCCCGGAGCGGTCGATGCCGGCGTCTACGACCAGGAGCGCGACGTGAATTTCCTCCTCGCGAAGCTCCAGTGCGGCCGCTTGCGTGAGTGCGCGGACGCCGAAGGCGCCCGCCGCCCAGAGCCCACGGCCGGGCATCGCTCGCTTGGAGGAGCCGCCGGTGATCTGGACCACGGTCGCCTGGCCGCCCTGCACCTTGAGGTAGCGGGCCGAGGCGCTCAGGAACGCGTACGCCCCGCGGGCCGGCATGGTGGCCCAGCGGTCGAAGGCCTCCGGCTCGCTCTCTGCCAGGGGGCCGCCTCCGAACGGGGCGACGAAGGGTCCGGCATACGGCGAGGCGGCGTTGACGACGAGGTCGATCCGCCCGAAGCGCTCGCCGGTCTGCTCGAGAGCGGCGAGGACCGAAGCCTGGTCGGTCACGTCGACCTCCAGCGCGAATGCGCCTGCGCTACCTACTCGCTCCAAAGTCTCAGCCGAAACGGCGCCGCCCGCCACGTCCCAGCCGTCGCCGATCAACCGCTCGATCACCGAAAAGCCAAGGTTGCGAGCCCCGATCACAAGCGCAGTTGACATCAGCCCCCCGTCCTTTCGCTCGTGGCCAAAACACTCATCGGCCGAGCTTCCTCGCCCTCACCAGGCGCTCGCATCCCTGAATCCCTTAGTCGTGACCTGAGCGCCCTCGTGAGTCATGCTGTTGGTCGAGATGAGGGAAACTTCAACGGCGGTTCTCCGAGCGACAGGTCGGCTGCTCGGCCGAAGACGCGAGCGAGAGGTGCTCGACCGGCTGCTGGGCAGCGCCCGCGAAGGACGAGGCGGCGTCCTGGTTCTCCACGGCGAAGCAGGCGTCGGGAAGTCGGCCCTGCTCGAGAGTGCGGTCGAGGCCGCCGGGGACTTTCGGATCGCCCGCATAGCCGGGGTCGAGGGTGAGATGGAGCTTGCGTTCGCAGCGCTCCAGCAGCTCGCTTCCCCGTTCCTCGAGTTGGCGGAGCGCCTGCCCCAGCCTCAGCGTGAGGCCCTCGACGTAGCGTTCGGGCTCGGCGCTGGCCCGGTTCCGAGCGGGTTTCTGGTGGGCCTGGCGGTCCTCGGCCTGTTGTCCGAGGCGGCCGAAGAACAACCGCTCCTCGGCATCGTCGACGACGCGCAGTGGCTCGACGACGCCTCGGCGCGCGCGCTCGCGTTCTTGGCCCGTCGCCTCTCGGCCGAGAGGATCGTGCTCCTCTTCGCCGCGCGCAGCCCCGGCAAGATGCTCGCCGGGTCGCCGACGCTTCGGATCGAGCCGTTGGGGCGGGTCGACTCGCGGACACTGTTGGAATCGGTTCTACCTGCCCCGCTCGACGAGCACGTACTTGACCGGATCGTCCTCGAGACTCGCGGGAATCCGCTCGCGCTCCTTGAGCTGCCTCGCGGGCTGACGCCGACCCAGCTCGCTGGCGGATTCGGCCTGCCGGTCGCAACGCCCCTCCCCGCCAGCATCGAGGAGAGCTTTACCCGGCGTCTGGCGCGCCTTTCCTACGATGCGCGGCGCTTCCTGCTGCTTGCGGCGGCGGACTCAGTCGGCGATCCGGCGATCCTCTGTCGGGCGGGCGAGCAACTGGGGATACCCGGTTCGGTCGCGGATGCGCTCGAAAGCGAGGGACTTCTGGACGTGGGACGCCGGATTGTCTTCCGTCATCCGCTGGTCCGCTCGGCGGTTTACGGGGCCGCCGGGGTGAAGGAACGTCGTGCAATCCACCGCGCCCTCGCCGACGCCACCGATACGCAGATCGACCCCGATCGCCGTGCCTGGCACCTGGGACAGGCGACGTCGATGCCGGAGGAGGACGTCGCGCTCGAGCTCGAACACTCGGCCGGGAGGGCGCGGGCACGAGGCGGGTTCGCGGCGGTCGCCGCCTTCCTCGAACGCGCAGCAAACCTGACGCCCGAGCCCGGGCGACGCGCGCAGCGATTGCTCGCGGCCGCCGTGGCAAAGCGCGATGCCGGCGACCTCGATGGCGCACTTGGGCTATTGGCGGGTGTTGAGACCGGCGCGCTGGACGAGCTCGAGCGCGCCAAGGTCACCCTGCTGGAAGCGCAAATCGCGCTGGAGCAACGGCGCGGCGCCGACGCCGGCCAACTTTTTCTGAGCGCGGCGATCCGCCTGCAGCCGGTCGACCCCGACCTGGCCCGTGACACCTATCTCGAGGCCCTCGGGGGCACGCTCACCCGGGATGTCCAGGTCATCGGCGGCGCACAGGCCGTCGCCGCGGCGGCGCGATCGGCACCTCCGAGCACGAGTCCACCGCGGTGCGTGGACCTGCTGCTCGATGCCTTCGCGGTCCGCCTGACCGACGGCTACACCGCCGCCGCGCCGATCTACGCGCGAACTCTCGAGCTCGTGGTCGCCGCAGACCCTCCCCCCGACGAGGATGTCGGCCGGTGGCTGTCATTGTCGAGCGCCAGGGACAGCAACGTCCTAGCGCTGGAGCTATGGGACGACGAGGCCCTGCATCTTCTCGCCGCCAGGCAAGTTCAGGTCGCACGAGATGTGGGCGCGCTTGGACACCTGCAGTTCGCCCTCAGCTTCCTGGCCAGGAGCCACATGCTCGCCGGTGAGCTGACGAAGGCCGCGTCGATGCTCGACGAGGCAAAGTTGATCGCCGAGGCGACCGGCAACCCGGAACTCGTGAACGCCCCTCTGATCCTCGCGGCCTGGCGCGGCCAGGAGTCAGATGCCTCCGAGCTGATCGACGCGAGCTCCGAGGAGGCGACCCGACGGCGATGGACTTCCAACAGCTACGCGAGATCGGTGCTCTACAACAGCCTCGGAAGATATGAGGACGCGCGCGACGCGGCTTGGGAGGCGATGCAGTCCGACCCGATCGGCTACGGGACCTTCCTGGTGCCCGAGCTGGCCGAAGCGGCATCGCGGACGGGCGACGAGGCGATGCTCGAATACACGCTCGAGTGGCTCTCCGAGCGGACCCCGGTGATCAGCTCGGGCTGGGCGAATGGCATCGAGGCGCGTGTGCGCGCACTGTTGAGCACGGGCGAGGACGCCGATGGTCTCTATCGCAAGTCGATCGAGCATCTCTCTGGCACCCGCGCCCGACTCGAGCTCGCCAGGTCTCGCCTTCTGTACGGGGAATGGCTGCGCCGCGAGCGACGCCGAATCGACGCCCGAGGCGAACTACAGACGGCCCTCGACGAACTGACAGAGATCGGAGCAGAGGCGTTCGCGCGCCGCGCCGAGCGCGAGCTTTTGGCCACGGGCGCACGCGCGCGTAAGCGGACCGTGGAGACGGTCGACCAACTCACGCCGCAAGAGGCCCAGGTCGCGCGCCTCGCGGTGGACGGACACACGAATCGGGAGATCGCCGCTCAGCTCTTCGTCAGTCCGAGCACGGTCGAATACCACCTCCGAAAGGTATTCCGCAAGCTCGACGTGAAGTCGCGCACCCAACTCGCCCGCCGACTGCTGTAGCGAGAAGAGCCCGTCCGAGATGGCGTCGCCCGGTAAACCAACTCCGGCGCACCCGAAAAGGCGAATCGAGTTCAGTGGCTCCGCCTCGGATTGCAATCAGAGGGCCGAGGTCTACTCGCTGCGGAGCGACCCAAGAATTCAAACCCTGGACCTACTGCGTGGGACGCAGACGCTCCACCTTAAATCTACGCCGATCTCTCAACCGCCTATTTCGGGCACCAGTGCCCAAAAACGAAGAAAAACGAGACCGTGGTTCGAGTATTGAGTGCCTAGAACGCAGTCGGAACGCACCATCCCAAGTGATTCAACGTGGTGCTGGAAAGCCTTGATTTGCAGGATAAAAAGCGGCTGATGGGATTCGAACCCACGACCTTCTGCATGGCAATTAGGGAAGTCATCGACGAACTATCTCCCTCAATCAGCATGATTTGCAGGGCTTTTGTGATTGGCTAAGCCACGTACATTCCGCCCAAATATGCGTGGATAGGCGCCGATATGCAGCGTCTCGGGCACTTCCGGCCAGGAGTGCCCGAAATCGCCATGGCCGGTTCGAATACAGCGATTCGGCGCGTCTTGCGAAAGTGCCGGCGGCGACAAGTCCGGCTAGGAATCCGCCGGTAGCAACTCGAATGACCCGCCCTGAAGTGGCGTAACGGCCCGGAAATGCCGCTCGTCGAAGCTAAGCAGACGTCGGGTTTCGTAGCGCTCCGCAAGAACCGCAATCGAGCAATCGGCGAGACCGAGGCCGAGATCGGAGTAGCGGATGTCGAGTTCGGAAACCGCACGGTAGTCATCGGCTTCCAGGCACGCGACGTGATAGCGGCGGGCGGCCAGATCGCTGAGGAAGGCGCGCCGAGCCGCTTCGCCAAAGCGGACGCCGAGCAGGTAGTCGACCTCGGCCGCGACCGGTGCCGGCAGGACCAGCTGACCCTCCTCCTTGTCACGGATCCTCAGCAGTGCCTCGAGCTGAGGCTCCTTGGCGTCGGCCAACGCCACCAGCGGCGCCGCGTCGAGGACGAGCGTCACTCGCCGAAGCCGCGCATCAACTCGCCCTCGGGGATCTCCGAGATCGGACGAGAATCGTGATCGATGCGCTCGAAGTTGCCGGCGAGAACGAAGTTCCGATCCCGCTTGGGCACGGGCCGGTAGCAGGAGATCGCCTCGCGGACAATCTCCGCTTGGGGTCGGCCCTCCGCGCGGGCCAGACGGGCGAGGCGATCCGCCTGCTCGTCATCTAGGTAGATGCTGGTCTTGCGCATAAAAAAAGTATAGGGCACTATGTAGGGCATCGACCCGGCCGCGAGGCTCAAAGGCCAAGCGGGCGGCTGATCGATGCCTCATCGTCGATTAGCTCACCCTCGGGCGACTCGGCAATCCGGTGGACGCGCGCTCCGAGATCGCTCAGCTCTGAACGGCCACCAGCTCGCGCTCCTGGGCGGCGTATTCGAGTGCGGCGAGGATGTCCTCACCTTCCAGATAGGGGAAATCGGCCAGCAGCTCGTCGATGCCGGCGCCAGCGGCCAGTTGGCCGAGCACCGCGCTCACGGTGACGCGGGTGTCGCCGATGCATGGCAGACCCCGCATCCGGTTCGAGTCGATGGTGATTCGCTCCTGGGCCATTGGTCAACGGTACCTCGCCGTCCGCCCGTTACCGTCCAGGCGGCCCCAAGGGGGAAGACCCTCTGCTGATGAGGTCAGCCGATCCAGTCGCGCCAGAACGACACGAGTACCCTCACGCGCGGGCATCGAGTGGCTTCGTGCGCTCGTCCAACGCCGCGAGGAACTGCTCGTCATCCTCGTAGCGCGTTACCCGGCCGGCGGCAAGATCTTCGTCCGCCTGACGCTCTTGCTGCTGCCACTCGCGGGTCCAGAACCAAGCCTGCGCAGGATCGATCCGTATATCCGTCATATCACCGAGAGAATGGCATGTCATCGGCCGCTTGATCTGGCGGGGTCGGCGAGCCTATGCGAAAACCAATCCTCAACGTAGAGCCGGGCAACCAACTCGCCGTCGGAGTCGAGAAGCACGGTACGCGGCCCTCATTCCACTCGGCTTTCACCGATCAGACTCGGCCTCAGTACTTTCACGGGCACGCTTGATGGCCGCAGTGAAGGCGACCCCGCATGTCTCGATCTCGGCGCCGATATCGAGACCCAGGCTGGTGAAAATTTCAGTGACCGTGTCGGCCATCAGGAAGAAGGCGTGGCCGACGATCTGAATTGCGACGCCCTCTTGAGGAGCGTCGAAGGTGCCGAACCGATGGCTTTGGTGCAGGGGGTCGTCAGAGACACCCAGATCCCACTCTTCCAATGACTGCCACTCTCCGTGCAACTCAGCGGAGAGCGGCGCGTAGTGCAGGTCATAGAGGCGCTTGAGGCCAGCCTGAATCGCCATGTCGCGAATTGAAATGCCGGAGAAATTGCCGCTCAGGTCGACGCTCTGGAACTCCTCGAGGGTCTCGCTATTAATGCGTTTGTCGAGGTAGTCGAGGAAACCTTCGAACTCGCCATGTAGCTCCTCGTCCTCGACGAAATCTTCGAGGTGGAGCTTGTGGAGCTTGAGCCGGCCCGCCCCGAAACTCTTGAACTTCTCGAATAGCTCGGGATCGTTCCTGGCGATCAGCCAGGTGGCGAGGATACGGGTGTCGACCATCGGCCTCAGGAAGTATTCACCGACCGGGTGGTGCCAGAGCATCGGGTTGCCGGCGACGTAGGAGAGCAATCGCAGCTGCCTAGAAGCGAGGCCGAGTCGCACCTCGGCAGAAGTTGGTGCTTCAAGGTTGAGTTCGGCTTCGAACTGTTTGGTGCGCAGGACATCGGCAAGCGCCCGGTTGGCGCTATCGAAGGCCCTGGCCATCAGCACCAGGCGTTCAAGCCGCGGCGTCAACTTCATGCGAAGCCCTTTGCCGCCGTGTTGCTAGATCGAGCGAGCTGCGCACAGCCAGTCCAGAAGCTCTTGCACCAGCGATCCCTGACCGGCGCGAAACGCTCTTCATCGAGATTCATCGCCTGCATGTCGTAGGTCATCCGCGAGAACTGCTCGACGCGCTGGGCCTCGTCGGAATCGAGATTGGGGTAGCGCCCCATCAACGGTATGACGTCGAGGTTGGAGGGAAGCGCGAGCTTCCCTCGGTACATGGCGCGGCCGAGGGCGATCATTCGCACGAGAGAGGCGTGTTTGCTGCGGCTGTATTCGAGGGCAGCCATCCGCGAGCGCAGATAGGCGAGGCCGGCCGAGGGGTCGAATTCGGTTTCGAATGCCCAATCCTCGAAGAGCCAAGCCCCCGGGCAGTCTTCGAAGAAGCTAAGGGCCTGACCGAGCTGAGGCACGAGGGTCTCCGACGCGGCCTCGCGCAGAGCCCGGCGCGCGGACGGATGTGCGGCCTCCGGAACGAGGCCGAAGGTTGACAGCCGTCCGTCCATCCAGAGTGACTCGCCGCGGGGAATGAAGGCATCGAGGGCGTCGAGGGCGCGATGGGCGGCCTGCCAATCGCCGGCATGGACGTCGACCATTGCTGAGAGCCAGAGCATGTCGGGAACCCGCCGCTTACGCCAATCCGGATAGGACTGGACGTTGGGCAGCTGCATCAAGGGCGGGGTCAGCGTCTTGCGATGGCGCTGATGCTGCGCCAAGGAGGAGTGGCGACGGTCGGCTCCGGGGGTCATGGTGGCCATCCATTCTGGCGGCACCACTGGCGGGAGAAGTCAGCTAACACGCCACAAACACCGAGCGCGATCGCGCGAAGACTTGGAAACACAAAGGCGGAATCAGGCGGAATCGCCGCGAGGATGTCGATGATTGGCTTTGCGTCGAGGTCGGGGACCGAGGTGCTGCCGATGTGGTGAATGCCGCCGCAGGCCCACTCGCCGATTGCCTCCTCGAGCGCCGCCCGCTCCAACTCGAACTGAGCGGGCCAGCCTGGGTTAGGAGGTACAAGCTGGATGGGTTCGTTTGCGGTCACAGGGAAGTGGTGGCGAGCAGCCGCTCCACAACCAAGACATCGCGCCAGGTGCCATCAAGCTGTCCGTGACGCAGATGCACACCCACTGTCGTGAAGCCGCAACGCTCGACCAGCCGGACGCTGGCAGGGTTATCGGTGAAGAGCTTGCCGATCATCTTGTGGAAGCCCCTCTGCCCGGCTGCAATGGCGAGTGCTTCGGTGAGCGCCGTGCCAACCCCACGGCCGCGCGCCTGAGCGGCGACGTAGACGCTGCACTCGCCGATTCCCGCATAACAGGGACGGGCGCTGTAGGAGGCGAGAGCTGCCCAGCCGATGGCGCCGCCGTCGCTGTCGGTGACGAGCACAGGGAACCGACCGTCCTCGATCCTCGCCTTGAAGTCCGCCGCGGATCGGGGCTGGGTCTCAAAGGTTGAAGTCCGTTCGGAGAGCGCCGCGTTGTAGATCGCGCACATCGACTCGGCATCCGTGGCGACAGCACTGCGCAAGCCTTGTTCTTTCATGGTCGCGATTCTCGACGAAAGGCAGTGATCGAGCAATGTCTCTTTGGCCAAAGTGCGACCTCCTGACGTTGGGCCTCGACCGCCTCTTTGGCGAGCCTTCGCGGAGGAACCATCAGGAATAACGTGCCTTGAATGGGCTTCTGCCGCGCGGGCATGGCGCCCCTCCTCTCGGTAGGGCACCGAAGCCGGTCTCAATGCCGCCCTGGTGGGGCAACGGCGAGTACCGTTCTTCTTGCATCGAAGTCTCGGCTTCGGTGCCGGCCCAGGGGCGTTCTAGCGCCGCCGGGGCACTTTGCTTAATGTCGGCGCGGCGACCGTAGCTCCGCCGCTGGCGCAAAGCGCGGCGGAATCGGGCGGAAATGCCGCTAATCGCCGCGCATCGGCGTCACTTTGGGAACTAGTGCCCAAAATGGAGGCGATATGCGGGGATGGTTCCATTTGGTTTCGGCGACCTGCGCCGAACCCGACCCGCCCGCGTGCAGGGGATTCGCGAAAAGCGGCTGAAGGGATTCGAACCCTCGACCTTCTGCATGGCAAGCAGACGCTCTAGCCAGCTGAGCTACAGCCGCGCAAGAGGGCGAGTATAGCTGCGGGATTCGGGGTGGCCGGTGCGCAGGGGTCCAGAGCGTATACCTAATATTTGGTAGGCTATGGGCCAACCCGGCGGGACGGTCGCCGGCCTAATGACTACGGGAGGCTCAGCATGTCCAAGCGAACGACCCTCATTCCGTTGCTCGCGGCGTTTCTCGTCATGGCGATTCCTCCCTCCCTCGCTGTGGCATGGGCGCCGATAGGCCAGGCGACCGTCCATCCGGGTGTTCAGGTCTTTACCGAAGGGGCCCAGTGCACCTCCAACTTCGTCTACCAGGACGCCTCGGCGGTCTACCTCGGCCAGGCCGCGCATTGCTCTGGCACCGGTGGTCAGACCGAAACCAACGGCTGCACCAGTGGCTCGTTGCCGCTCGGCACGCCGGTGCAGGTCATCGGCGCGAGCAAACCAGGCACGCTGGTCTACAACTCATGGCTGACGATGCAGGCAAATGGGGAGGCAAACCCCGACGCCTGCGCCTACAACGACCTTGCCCTGATCAGACTCGATCCCGCTGACGTCGGCAAGGTGAACCCATCGGTGCCGGGCTTCGGCGGCCCAACCGGTGTTGGCGGTGTCGGGGGCCTCGGTTCGACTGTCTATTCCTACGGCAACTCCGAACTGCGCGGCGGCGTCACCAAGCTGAGCCCGAAGCAAGGGATCGTCGTCCAGAACGAAGGCAACGGCTGGAGTCACGTTGTCGTCACCCTCACCCCGGGGATTCCCGGCGACTCGGGCAGTGGCTTCATGAACGAAAGCGGTGGGGCAATCGGCGTCCTCAGCACGCTGCAGCTGGCACCGCTGCCTGCCACAAACGGCGTCGGCGACCTCGCCAAGGAGCTTGCCTACCTGCGGGCAAACAGCTCATTCAGCGGCGTGCAGCTCGTGCCCGGGACCGAGGCGTTCAAGCCAAACCTGGTCGGCGCCATCCTCGGGTCCTAGAGCTCGGCCAGCAAGTCCTGCAGATCCAGCGGTCGCGTGTACATCGCCACCTTGTCGCCGGGGGCCGGCTCAGGCCACTCCTCTTTGGGCCGGTCCCAGTAGAGCTCGATGCCGTTGCCGTCGGGGTCGCTGAGGTAGAGCGCCTCGCTGACACCGTGATCGGAGGCGCCGCCGAGCCCGACGCCGTTATCGATCAGGCGCTGCAGGGCGACGGCGAGAGCGCGACGGGTCGGGTAGCGGATCGCGAAGTGAAAGAGGCCCGTCGTCCCAGGCGGTGGTGGCCCGCCGCCCCTGGACTGCCAGGTGTTGAGGCCGATGTGATGGTGGTAACCGCCAGCCGAGACGAAGGCTGCTTCGTCGCCAATCCGTGCCTGCAACTCGAAGCCGAGCACGTCGTGGTAGAAGCCCAGGGCGCGATCGAGGTCGGCGACTTTGAGGTGAACGTGGCCGATGTCGACGCCGGCATCGATTGGCTCAGCCATCGAGTGCCTCGTTGACCAGCCGATCGGCCTCGGCGTTGTGCTCACGGCGGACGTGGCGAATCGACCAGCTGTCGAAGTCCCGCAGCGCCGCCTTCACCTGAGCGTGCAGTTCTCGCATCGTCGCGTCCTTGACCTTGTATTCGCCTTTAACCTGCTTGACGACGAGCTCGGAGTCGCCGACCAGCTCGATCTCGCTGGCCCCCAGACTGGCCGCCATTCCTACCCCCAGCAACAGCGCTTTGTACTCGGCGACGTTGTTGGTCGCCCGCCCGATCCGCTCGCCATGCTCCTGCAGTACCCCGCCCTCCTCGTCCTGCACCACCGCGGCGATCGCGGCGGGTCCGGGGTTGCCCCGCGCGCCGCCGTCGACGTTGACGACCAACTTCACCTGTGCCTCAACCAGCCAAAACGGCGGCGCGGCAGCGGGTGACCAGCTATTCCGAAGACCAGGTTTGCATCCTCCCCGAGGCTCGCGTTCCAGTGCCGCGCTGCGCGGTCGAGCTGCTCGATGTCCTCACCCCGGCCAAGCTCGATGACCGGGCGCCGCTCCTCGCCCACGTCGACCCCCCACTGGTACCAGCAGAGGTCCCAGGCAATGGTGATCCGCACTTCGATCGGCGACCCGGCGGCCGCCCCGACAGATGCGCGTGGCCGGCCGAGGCTGCGGGTCAATCCCGCAACCGTGCGGGCGGCATCGCTCCCGTTGAAGCGCGTTACCGCATGCTCTAGCCGGCCGCCCGGCGCCTCCTCCTGCCGCCGCCTCACGTTCGCTCCCGGGGCGGCTGGATCGCGCTGGTAGATGCTCACGCTTGAAAACTAATCCAAGCGGGATGGAGTGTCGTGGTTCAGCCAGCTGCTGAGACGACTCTTTCGGCGAGGTGCGCCGGCACCTCTTGGTATCGCTCAAACTCGACCTCGAAATCGGCGCGGCCGCCGCTGATCGAGCGCAGGTCCGGTGCATAGTCGAGCACCTCCCTCATCGGCACCTCAGCCCGCACCTCGGTTGCGGTGCCCTTCGGCTCCATTCCCAGCGGGTGGCCACGGCGCGAGTTGAGGTCGCCGATCACATCGCCGACGACGTCCTCCGGGCAGCTGACCACCAACCGTACGATCGGCTCGAGCAAGACAGGATCGGCCGCTTCCATCGCCTCTTTGAAGGCCATCGCGCCGGCAATTTTGAAGGCCATCTCCGAGGAGTCGACGTCGTGGTGCTTGCCGTCGACGAGCCGCACGCGCACGCCCTTGACCGGATAGCCGGCGACGGTCCCGTGAGCCATCGCCTCCTCGACTCCCTTCTCGACCGCGGGAATGAAGCTGCCGGGAATCGCCGCGCCCTTGATCTTGTTGACGAACTCCAGGCCGGCGCCGTTCTCGCTCGGCTCGATCTCGATCTTGCAGTCGGCGAACTGGCCGCGACCGCCCGACTGCTTCTTGTAGCGGGCGTGAGCGCTCGCCGGGCTGCGGATCGACTCTTGGTAGGGCACGCGCGGAGGGTGCAGCTCGATCTCGACACCGAAGCGGCGCTTCATCCGCGCCACGATCACCTCGACGTGGATCTGGGTCAGGCCGGCGATGATCTGCTCGCCCGTCTGCGCGTCGCGGTGCACGTCGAGGGTCGGGTCCTCCTCGGTGAGGCGACGCACCGCGTCCGCCGCCTTCTCCTCGTCGCCCTTGGACTTCGGCTCATAGGCAAAGGCCATCACCGGATTGGGCAGGTCGAGCGGGGGGAAGCCGATCTCCGCTGGGCCGGTGCAAAGCACGTCACCGGCGCGCGTCTCCTTCAGCTTGGCGACGGCGCCGATGTCCCCCGCCCCGAGCTCGGCCGTCGACCTCAGCTCCTTGCCCAGCGGCTGGCCGAGCTGGCCAATCCGCTCCTTCTGCCCGCGGGTAACGTTGACCGCCTGTGAGTCCGAGTCGATGGTGCCGCGGTAGACCCGGAAGAGGTTGACCCGGCCGGTATAGGGGTCGGCGAGGGTCTTGAAGACGTAGGCGACCAGTGGCCCCTCCTCGTCGGGCTCGATCTCGATCGCCTCGCCCTCGGCCCCGGTCGCCCCCCGGGCGCCGCGCATCGCCGGGGATGGCAAGTCCTCGACCAGCGCCGCGAGCAGCCGACCGGTGCCGAGGTTGCGCGTCGCAACCCCGCAAGTCACCGGGAAAACCCGCCCCGCGGTCACTCCCTGCTTCAGCACGCGGACGATCTCGTCGTGGTCGATCTGCTCGCCGTCGAGGTAGCGCTCCATCAGCTCGTCGGAGTTCTCGGCCACCTCGTCCATCAGCTTCTCGCGGTATTCGTTCGTCTGACCGCGCAACTCATCCGGAATCTCGACCTCCTCGGCCGCGCCGGGGCCGGTGCCCGCGTAGACGAACGCCGTCTGGTCGATCAGGTCGATCACGCCGCGCACGGCCTGCTCGCTTCCAATTGGGATCTCCGTGGCGACAACGTGGGGCCCGAAGGCATCCTTGAGTGAGCCAAGAGCACGGAAAAAGTCGGCCCTCTCGCGGTCGAGCATGTTGACGTAGACGAGCCGCGCCAAACCCTCGGCGTCGGCGCGGCGCCAGAGCCGCTCGGTGTTGACCTCGACCCCCATCACCCCGTTGACCACGACCACGGCTGCATCGGCAACACGTAGCGCCGCGACAGCGTCGGCGACGAAGCTCGGCTCTCCCGGCGTGTCGATCAGGTTGATCTCACGCCCGTCGTGCTCGAAGCAGGCCAGCGAAGCATTGATCGACATCGAGCGCTCCTGCTCGTCTGGCTCGTGGTCGGAGACGGTGGAGCCCTCACCGACCGTGCCAAGCCGCGACACCGCCCCGGACTCGAACAGCATTGCCTCGTGCAGGCTCGTCTTGCCGCTGCCCCGGTGCCCAACCAGGGCAACATTGCGAATCCGGTCTGCGGCCTTATGAGGCACGCTTTTGAAGGTACACGCCGAGCGGCATAACTCAACCGGGTTAAGTACGGTCAGGCGGCCTGGAGACCGGACTTCAGGCGCATCACGGCCTTGGTGTGCAGCTGTGAGACGCGCGACTCGGTGACGCCGAGGACCTCGCCGATCTCGCGCAGGGTGAGGTTCTCGTAGTAGTAGAGGGCGACGACGAGCTGCTCGCGCTCGGGCAGGGAGGAGATCGCCTCGGTGAGCCGGTCCTTGACCTCGCTGCTGGCCAGGGACTCCTGCGGGTCCTCGGCGCGTGGATCGGAGATCGTGTCGAGCAGCGAGACCTGGTCGCCGGAGGAGTCGGAGACGGTCCAAAGCTCATCGAGGGCATAGACAGAGGAGTTGGCGATCTCCAGCAGCGAGATCTGTAGTTCGTCCTCGGTGACGCCGAGACGGGCGGCGAGCTCGGCCTCGCTGGGGGCCCGCTGCAGCTCGTGCTCGAGCTTGGCTTGGGCCGCCTCGATTTCGCGGGCACGGGAGCGGACCGAGCGCGGCACCCAGTCCAGCGAGCGCAGCTCGTCGATGATCGCGCCGCGGATGCGAGTCATCGCGAAGGTCTCGAACTTGATCCCCCGCTCGGGCTCAAAACGCTCGATCGCGCCGATCAGGCCCATCAGTCCGTAAGAGATCAGGTCAGCGTCGTCGACGTGCGAGGGTAGGCCGGCGCCGAGCCGGCCAGCGACAAACTTGACCATCGGCGAGTAGGCCACGACAAGACGCTCGCGCGCGCCGGCGTCGCCTTCCTCCTTGTAGCGGCGCCAAAGGTCGCGCAGCTCCACCTCTTTTACGCCAGTTTCCATCTACTCCCGCTGAATCCTAAGGTCGCTGACAAGTTATTGCTGCTCATGCGCGCGGGTGGGTGGCCGCATACGCGTCACGGAGGCGAGCCGCATCGACCCGAGTGTAGACCTGTGTGGTCGAGATCGACGCGTGGCCGAGCAACTCCTGGATCGTGCGCAGGTCGGCCCCGCCCTCGAGCAGGTGCGTGGCGAAGCTGTGCCGCAGCGAGTGCGGCGAGACCCCGGCGGCAAGCGCGGCCTCGCGAACCCAGAGCCCAAGCCGGCGGGTGATGTCCGAATTGGAGAGCCGGCGGCCGCTCTTGGAGAGGAAGAGGGCCCGCTCGCGCGGATCCCCGGCCAAGGCGTGTCGCCCCCGCTCGCTGTAGCGCTGCAGCGCCCGCTGGGCGGGCTCTCCAACCGGCAACAGCCGTTCCTTTGAACCCTTGCCAAGCACACGCAGCTGCTCGGTCTCGAAGTCGAGCGCGCCGAGGTCGAGGTTGACGATCTCCTCGCAGCGCAGCCCGCAAGAGTAAGCAAGCTCGAGCATCGCCCGGTCGCGTAGCTCCAGCGGCGTGCGCGCCGGGATCCGCTCGAGTAGCTGCCGCACCTGCTCGGCTGAGAGAACCCGCGGCAGCTTCTCTTCCCGCTTCGGACTGGAGACTAGATCGGCGGGGTTCTGGCCGACACGTTCGGTGCGAACGAGGAAGTCGAAGAGACCGCGTATCGCCGCCAGCTTGCGGGCGACTGTCGCCGGAGCAGCGCCCTCCGAAGAGAGTCCCGCCGCGTAGCGACGCACGTCGCGATGGCGAACGTCGCCAGGCGCTCGCTCCCCGGCCCACTCGACGAACTGCCCGAGGTCGACCCCGTATGCGCGGCGCGTGCGCTCGGCGGCGTTTCGCGCTCGCAGGTCACGATCGTAGGTGGCGAGGGCCTCGTCCCAGTTCATCGGGATGAGATTCGCCGCGCATCGCGGCGCGCCTTTAGCCAATGAAGATCGGGGTTCCCACTTCCACCTGTGGATACAGCTCGATCACGTCGGGAATCGACATTCGCACGCAGCCGTGCGAGGCGGCGGAGCCAAGCGATTCGACCTCTTCGGTGCCGTGGATGCCGGCGCCTTCGAAGATCGCCATCCAGCGCGCCTTGATCGGATCTTCGGGGCCCGGCGGAATCACCTGTCCAGCCAGATCCCCCGCCCAGGCCGAGTTAGGAACGTGCCAGGAAGGGTTCACCTGCTTTTCTTCGATGTGGTACAGCCCTTCGGGGGTTTCGAGGCCTTCCTGGCCGACTGCCACCGTGTACGTTTTCGCCAGCTTCAGGTCCTTCCAGAGCCGCAGGGTGAAGGTAGAGCGATCGAGGGTGAGATAGGACGGGTACGCGGACGCGACTTCCGCCGTCGTCACCTCCGGCTTCGTGTAGTGGGTGCGGGCGGCGATGGTGTGATCGGCGTTGGCGTTGAGCACCGCCGCATCCAGCTGGTGGGTGAGTAGGTGGTCACGCAGCTTTCGGCCGTTCTTGGCGGAGACCACTTCGAGCGAGTCGGCGCTGGGTTCGACCGTGGCGTCCCGCGCTTCGCGACCGACTTCGTTGGCGACATGGCGTACAAAGCGGTTGATCGCCCGCTGCGAATAGGTAACGTCGGCGGTGATCTGCTTGTCGAGGTTGCCGCCGGTGACGTAGCGGACCAGGCGGCCCGGCAAACCCCCGTTGCGGGTTTCGGCTATGGCTGTTTCGACCGCCGCGTCGACGTCTGCGTGCACCTTGAGGCTCTTGCTCGGCAGCTCCCAGCTTTTGCCTTCGTAGCCGACGCGCAGCGGATGGCGCAGTGGGCCGAGCAGCTGACGCTGTATTTCTCGCTTCGCTTCGGCTTCGTCCATACCACCGACGTCGACGCCGCCGATCGTGACACCGTCGGCGATCTTGTCCTTCTGCGAGCTGTCGTAGGCGTAGCCGACGCCGACGAGGACGAGCAGCAATGCCACCGAAGCAACGATCGCGATCTGCGTCCGACGACCCATTGCTTGTAAATCCTACGACCGTGCGCCGACGGGCCGGCCGAGTTTCGAAGGTCACGGCGGATATGTTTCACCGGTGCCGCCGAAGGCCAGCAAGGACACCGTGCGCAAGGAAGTCTGGAAGGCGATGGATCGCGAGGGCGTCGCGCGCTTCCCGGGGGCCGAGGGGCGCATCCCCAACTTTGCCGGCGCGAAGCTGGCGGCGGAGAAGCTCGCGGGGCAGCGGCTTTGGAAGCGCGCCCGAGTGATCAAGGCAAATCCCGACTCGCCGCAGACCTACGCTCGTCGGATCGCCCTCGAGGAGGGCAAGATTGTGATCATGGCGGTGCCACGACTGCGCGACCCCCATCCTTTCCGGGTGCTCGATCCGAAGAAGCTCTCCAAACGCGCGGTCAAAGAGGCGGCGACGATCAAGGGTGCGCTCAAACACGGTCGCGTTGTCGCCCTCGATGAGTTGCCCGAGATCGACTTCGTCCTCTGTGGTTCGGTTGCGGTCAACCTCAGCGGTGCTCGGGTCGGCAAGGGCGGGGGCTACTCGGACCTCGAGTACGGCGTCCTGATCGATGCCGGCAAGATCGACGGCCACACGACGGTTGCGACGACCGTCCACCCCACCCAGGTGCTGCGCCGCCATTTGATGATGACCGCCCACGATTTGCCGGTCGACGTGATCGCTACCCCCCGCGCGGTGATCGAGCTCGAGCGTCAGTACGAGCGTCCGCGCGGAATCCTCTGGGACCATCTGCAGCCTCCGCAGATAAGAGAGATACCCATACTTGAACGTATGGGCTATGCCTGACGACTACGGCAATCCCGATCCCGAGTGGCTGAAAGTCGACTGGCGCCCACACCTGCGGAGCGTCGAACTACCCGGTGGCCTCGTCAACTACGTGGAAATCGGCGAGGGACCAACGATCGTCTTCGTCCACGGCATCTCGGGGTCCTGGCAGAACTGGCTCGAAAACCTGCCCTACTTCAGCCGGGGCCATCGCGCAATCGCCCTCGACCTGCCGGGCTTTGGCTGCAGCCCGATGCCGACCTGGCCGATCGACATGCCCGCCTACGGCCGGCTGCTGCACGACTTCTGCGAGAAGCTCGGGATTGACGGAAACGCGACCCTGGTCGGCAACTCGATGGGCGGCCTGGTCGCCGCCGAGGCCGTGCTGAGCGAGCCGAGTAGGTTCAACCGCCTGGTCCTCGTCTCCGCGGCAGGGTTCATCAATACCTGGCTGCCGCACCAGCGCGGCAAGGCCACCTCACAGGCTTGGAACACCTTCGGCCGTCCCTTTGGCGCGGCCGCCCGCTTCTTCGTCACCCATCCCCGTGCCCGCTGGCTGATGTTCCGTTTCGTCATCCGCTATCCCGACCGCCTGAGCAAGGAGCTGCTCTGGGAGCAGATGGCATCGGGTGTCCCTTGCCCCGGCTTCGCCGACGCCCTCGACGCGGTGATCGAATACGACGCCCGTGACCGCCTCGAAGAGATCCAGATCCCGACGATGATCGTCTGGGGCATGGACGACTGGGTCATCTCGGCCGCGGCAGCTCTCAGCTACCACCGCCGCATCCCCCAATCCCGCCTGGAGATCTTCGAGCACACGGGACACGTGCCCCAGATGGAGCGCCCCGCACGCTTCAACGCCCTCCTAAACGAGTTCCTCAGCTGACCACCGAAAAAGTTAAGCGGAACCCCTGCCCCGATCCCGCTAACTGGTTACCGCACCCTCCGAAGCCGAGGAAACCGTCGCCGCGTACTTGGCCATCACGCCCTTGCCGAACGGAGATGGCGGGGACTCGTACTCGGCTATGCGCTGGGCGATCTCGTCGTCTGAAAGGGCTACGTCGAGGCGGCGGCCGTCGATGTCGACGGTGATCTCATCGCCCTCGCGAATCGCCGCGATCGGGCCGCCCTTGGCCGCCTCCGGCGCGACGTGGCCGATCATCAGGCCCCGGGTGGCACCGGAGAAGCGCCCGTCGGTGACCATGGCGACGCTCTCTCCCAGGCCCTCGCCGACGATCGCGGCGGTGACTTGCAGCATCTCGCGCATGCCGGGGCCCCCCACGGGGCCCTCGTTGCGAATCACGACGATGTCACCGGCTTTGATCCGCTGTTCCTTTACCGCGCGGAAGCAATCCTCTTCGGACTCGAAAACCCGGGCGGGCCCGGTCTGCTTGGTCCGCTCGGTGCCGGCGAGCTTGACCACGGCTCCCTCGGGGGCCAGGTTGCCGCCGAGGATCGCCAGGCCACCTTCACTCTTGACCGGGTCTTCGAGCGGGCGCACGACTTCCTGGCCAGGCGCCTCGCTTGCCTCGGCCGCGACCTCGCCGATCGTCTTGCCGGTGACGGTGATCGCGTCCTCGTGGAGGCTCCCGGCTTCGGCCAAGCGCTTGAGGATTACCGGCACGCCGCCGGCGGCGTAAAGGTCAGTGGCAACGAAGCGCCCGCCCGGCTTCAGATCGGCGAAGAGTGGCGTCGCCCGGGAGATCCGCTCGAAGTCGGCCATCGTCAGTTCGATCTCGAGCTCCTTGGCGAGCGCGATCAAGTGCAGAACCGCGTTCGTCGATCCGCCCGAGGCGCAAACGCAAGCGATCGCGTTCTCGAGCGAGTCGCGGGTGATCACCTTGCTCGGCCTCAGGTCATCGACGAGGACCCCTAGGACCAGCTCGCCGATCCGCTCCGCGACCGTGCCCTTCTCACTATTTTCGGCGGGGACCATCGCCGAGCCGCCGGCGCTGATTCCCAGCGCCTCGAAGGCGCAGGCCATCGTGTTGGCGGTGAACTGACCGCCGCAGGCCCCGGCGCCGGGGCTGGCGACGTCCTCCAGTTCGTGCAGTTCCTCGTCGGTCATGTCGCCGGCGTTGTGGGCGCCGATCGCCTCGAAGATGTCAAGGATCGTCACGTCGCGGCCGTGCCAATGCCCCGGCGCGATCGAGCCGCCGTAAAGCACGACGGAGGGAACGTCGAGGCGGGCCAGCGCCATCGCGCAACCCGGGATCGTCTTGTCGCAGGCGCAGAGCGCGATGATGGCATCGAACTGGTACCCGCGCGCCATCAGCTCGATTGAGTCGGCGATCACCTCGCGGCTGACCAGCGAGGCCTTCATCCCTTGCGTCCCCATCGTCACCCCGTCAGAGACGGCGACGGTGTTGAACTCCATCGGCGTGCCGCCCGCCGCGCGCACGCCCTCCTTGACGTGCTCGGCGAGGCCGCGGAGGTGGAAGTTGCAGGGCATAGCCTCGGTCCAGGTGTTGGCGATGCCGATCGTCGGCCGGCTGAGGGCATCGTCGTCGAAGCCGATGCCCTTCATGTAGGCGCGCGAATGGGCCCGGTCCGGCCCATCGAAGACGACACTGGAGCGGGGACGGGGAAGCTTTGTAGTGGTGGCGCCGTTCGAGCTCATGGCCGAAATCTACTGAGGAGCCTTAGCCAGGGCTTGAAGCATTGTGGGAACCCTGGGGTCCGCAGAACCTTCAACGAATGCCGAGGGCATTGACCGGACCAGGGCCAGAGCCGATATCGCGGAGCCCCGCGGCGACGGCCGAGGAGGCAATCAGCCGTGCCCTGCGGGTGGCTTCCAGGGGTGTCTCGCCGTGAGCGAGGAAGGCGGCCAACGCCGAAGAATGAGTGCAACCGGAGCCGTGCGCAGCGCCCTCGGGATGGCGCTCACCGGCGATCTCCACCGACTCGCGGCCATCGAAGAACAGATCGACAGCGCGCTCGCTATGACCACCCGTGACGACGACCGCATGGGGCCCGAGTGCAAGTACCTCGCGGGCCAAGTCCTCCTGGGAATCGCGCTCCTGCGCACCGGCAAGGACTCGCGCCTCTGGGATGTTCGGCGTAACCACACTGGCCAGCGGAAGAAGCCGCGTGACCAGCACTTCATGCGCCTTGGGATCGAGCAACACGGCGCCGCTCTCGGCGACCATGACTGGGTCGACGACGATCGGGACCTCGTCGACGAGCAAACTGAGTGCAGCGACGACGGCCTCGATGGTTTCGGCGTTGCCCAACATCCCCACCTTCACCGCGTCGACGCCGATGTCGTCCGCAACCGCCCCGATCTGGGCGATGATCATCTCCGGCGAAACTGCTTCGATCGCCTCCACACCGATGGTGTTCTGCGCGGTGATCGCCGTGATCGCCGTCATCCCGTGCACACCGCAGCGGGCGAACGCCTTCAGATCGGCCTGAATGCCGGCACCACCGCCAGAGTCCGACCCGGCGATCGAGAGCACGGCTGGGATGCGCTTGGAGTCCACGCCGGGCAGCCTAGACACCGGGCACCGTCAGCAACGTTCGCGCGTAGATGCCGACCAAGGAGCAAGAGAGATAGCCGAGCGCCTCGAGGGTGGCCAGTGCCGCAGCGGCCTCAGGACCGGAAAGATCAAGCTCGGAGGCAACAGCGTCACAGGTATCGTCACCCCTCTCGACAGCCGCCAGCACGCCGACCAGGTCCGGCGCCAAACCTGGGCCGGTGCGCTCCACGTTCCGCACACCGGGACCGAACATTGCGTCGAGCACGTCCTGGCCATCGCGTATCAAGCAGGCGCCACCGGCGAGCAGATCGTTCGTTCCGGCCGAGCCCCGCGAATTGACCGGCCCCGGAACAGCGCCGAGGTCACGGCCTAGGTCGGCGGCAAGGTCCGCCGTGATCAGCGACCCCGATCGCTGCGCCGCCTCGATCACGACGGTCATTCCCGCCAAGGCGGCCATGATCCTGTTGCGCGCCGGAAAGGTCCAGCGCCAGACTCCGGTTCCCGGCGGTAGCTCGGAGAGCACCAGGCCCTGTTCACAGATGTGGCGCCAGAGCGAGCGGTGCGAGGCGGGATAGGCGACATCGGCGCCGCAGCCCAGAACAGCGACGGTGGTGCCGACCTCGAGGGCGCCACGATGAGCGCAAGCATCGATACCGAAGGCGAGGCCACTGGTGACGAGCAGCCCAGCAGCGGCGAGTTCCCGGCCGAGCTCTCGGGCCACCCCGCGCCCATAGGAACTGGCCCGGCGGGCGCCGACCATGGTCACCGTTGCCTCGGGCTCGAGGCGCTCCAGCAAGACCGGGTCGCCACGCCCGATCAGCGCCCAGGGTGCATCGGCGGCGTCGTGCAGGCCGATTGGAAAGCGAGCGTCATGGCGGCAGCAGGCCCAGCACTGTGCGGCAACTAGGTCGGCGCGTAGCTGGCGCTCGGGCACGGCGGCGACCTGGGCAAGGACCTGCGTGGCAATGTTCGGCGCCGCTGCGGCTGCCAGATCCTCGTTGGGGAGTCGCAGCAGTTCGGGCGAGCGCGAACCGAGCGCGCCCGTGGCGATCTTCTCGATATAGGGAGCGAGGTGGGCAAGTAGCCGCGAGCGCCGCAGGCAGTCGGGGCATGCACTGGGCTCGTTCATTCGTTGTCCCTCCTGCGCAGTTGCAGGGCTTGGGCCATCTGTTCACGAGTGATCGCCTCGCCGCCCGCCAGGTCAGCGACTGTCTGCGCGAGGCGCAGTATCCGATCGTGGGCGCGGCCACTGAGCCGGCGCCGGGCGTAAGCGTCGGCAAGCAAAACCGCGGCGTCCTCATCGAGGGCGCACCTGCGCACCTCGGCTGGTGTCATCTCCGCGTTGCAGCGACCCCCGCCAAGACGGCGTTCCTGGCGCTCGCGAGCAGCACCCACGCGCTCGCGAATCGCGGTTGACGCCTCCCCCGGGGGCCCGGCGATCTCGGCTGCCGAGGGCTGGCGGATCGCAGCCAGCACGTCGATGCGGTCGGCAAGGGCTCCACTCAAGCGAGTCTGATAGCGCTGGACCGCAAGTGGCGCACAGCTGCACTCGGGGTCGGCCTCGCCGCGGCCGCAGGGACAGGGATTGGCGGCACCGACGAGCATGAAACGGCAGGGCAGACGGCGCCACGCTCCGGCCCGAGCAATCGAGACCCAGCCGGTCTCCAGCGGCGTCCGCAGCGCCTCCAACGTGTCGCGGCGAAACTCGCAGAGCTCATCGAGGAAGAGGACACCGCGGTGGGCGAGCGTCGCCTCGCCGGGATTAGGCGGGTTCCCACCCCCAACCAGCCCGGCCGGGCTGATCGTGTGGTGGGGAGAGCGAAACGGCCTTCCCTCCTGTCCGTCCTCGCCCAACCTGCCGCAGGCGCTGGCGATCCGCGCCACCTCGAGTGCCTCGACCGGCGCCAGGGCCGGCAGGATCGATGGCAAGCGACTCGCGGCAAGCGACTTGCCGGCGCCGGGCGGTCCGACCATCAACATGCTGTGCCCGCCCGCCGCGGCGACCTCGAGCGCATAGCGGAGGTGGCGCTGGCCGCGTAGGTCGGCGAGGTCAGGTCCGCTTTCGCTGACCTGCAGTCGCAGCGGCATCGACTCGGGTCGGGGCGGGTCCCACTCGTCCGCCGCCAGCGCGGCCACCTGACTGAGACTTTCTAGACAGATCACCTCGATGTCATCCACCAGAGCCGCCTCCGGGCCGTTCTCGGCTGGCACGAAGATCGACTTGATGCCTCGCTCCCGTGCCGCCTCAGCAATTGCGAGAATTCCGGGCACCGGCCGCACCGAGCCATCGAGCGCAAGCTCTCCGACCATCGCTGTCCTCGCCGCCCGCCCCAACTCCAGTTGCTCGGACGCGGTAAGCAGCGCAACGGCGATCGCCAGGTCGAGACCGGGTCCTGCCTTGCGCAGGCTGGCCGGAGCCAGGTTGGCGACGATTCGCCGCAGCGGGAACTCGAAGCCACAGTTGACCAGCGCCGCTCGCACCCGCTCGCGCGCCTCGCGCACCGCGGCGTCGGGGAGACCAACAACGGAAAAGGCGGGGAGACCGCGGTGGACGTCGACCTCGACCCGCACTGAGCGGGCCGAGATGCCATCGAGCGTGAATGTCTGCGCCGTGGCGAGCATCTGCGCCGACGCTATGGAGGCCAATCCGACGCGTGGTGCGCACCCTGTGCCGCTTCTGTCAATTCGCCCACACCGAAGGGGGATCCCGGCCGGGTACCTCCGGAGAGTCCCTATCGTCGGCATCGATGACCGTTCAGCGACAGCGAATCGGCCGTGCCGCGGAGGACCTCGTCGCCGCTCATCTCATCACCGCCAGCTGGGAGATCATCGAGCGCAACGCCCGCACCCGCTACGGCGAGCTCGACATCGTCGCGCTAGACGGCCGCACGCTCGTCTTCGTCGAGGTCAAGGCCGGTCGTGAGGGCTCGGCTTACGGTCCCGAGCGCCCCGTACTCGCAGTCGACCGCCGCAAGCAGCAGCGCATCCGCCGCCTCGCCGCCGCCTGGATGGGCGAACGGCGCGATCTGCCCTACTACGCCGAGATCCGTTTCGACGCCGTCGGCGTCACCTTTGACCAGGCTGGCCGCCCGACCGATATCGAGCACATCGACGCCGCGTTCTAGCCGGCAAGCTCCAGTTGGCTGTACGCGACCGACTGAAAGGAGCGGCGGTGCAGGGGTGAGATGCCGATGCGCTCGATCGCCTCGCGGTGCTCAGGGGTGGAATAGCCGACGTGCTCCTCGAAGCCCCAGCCGGGGTGCTGGGCGGCGGCACGTCGCATATAGCGGTCGCGGGTGACCTTGGCGATCACCGAGGCGGCGGCGATCGCAGCGCTGGTGCCATCGCCCTCGATCACCGCTCGATGGGGCACCCTGCACTGGCGCAGTGAGAAGCCGTCGACAAGGCAGGTCGCTCCACCGTCTGGGCGCAGCCATTCCAGTGCATTTGAGAGGGCTTCGATGTTGGTCACGTGCAGGCCGCGCTGATCGATACCGCGGGCACAGCGGATGACGACGCTGACCCGCTCGGCGGCGCGCAGCACGCAGGGAAAGAGCTCCGCCCGCTTCTCCGCCTGCATCTGCTTTGAGTCGTGCAGACCGGCAAGCGCGCGGCGGTCGCTGTGGGAGAGTGCCTCGTAGTCGATCAGGACCGCGGCGGCAACCAATGGGCCCGCCAGGCAGCCCCGCCCGGCCTCGTCGGCGCCAGCGACCAAGCGGGTGCCGAGACCGCGATCGAAGGCGAAGAGACGTCGCGTGCGGGCGAGGCGGCGCCTGTGCGCCTTGCCCTTTGCCGGCGGCTTAGAGGATGCCGATACGGTTGGGAGGCCAGTAGGTGGCGAAGGCCTTGCCGATGATCCATCCACGGGGGACGGGGCCCCAGAAGCGGCTGTCGTCGCTTTCGCCACGGTTGTCGCCCATCATGAAGTAATAGCCGGGTGGAATCTTGATCGGTTTGGGCAAATTGCAGGAAGGCGCGGAGCCGCAGGGCCGGATGTAGGACTCTTCGGTCTTCTCGACGCCGTTGACGACCGGGTGACCGTCGCGGACGCTGAGCGTGTCGCCGGGTCCGGCGACGATGCGCTTGATGAAGTTTTGGTCCGACTCTTCGGGCGTCGGCTTCGGGCAGGCTTCGCGTTCGCTGTGTGGGATGCCGCATTCGGTGCCGGCATCGGCTCCCTTGGGCGGGTGGAAGACGACGATGTCGCCCGGGCTCGGATCGGTGAAGTGGTAGAGGAAGCGGTTGACGAGAACCCGCTGACCGACGTCCAAGGTCGGCTCCATCGACTGCGAGGGGATCTGGTAAGGCTTGATCAGCCAAGCCTGAATCGCTAGCGCCAAGCCCAACGCCAACGCAACGATGACGACAAGCTCTACGAAGCCGCCGCCACGTGTCTTCGGCTTCGGGATTGCGAGTTTCAGGCCGAGTCTCCGCCGGAGTCGCCGGATTTCTTCTCCGGCGCCTCGTCCTCGGCATCGTCAGCCGCGGCGTTGTCCTCGGTCTCCCCCGCCTCGGGCGCCTCGGCGTCCGTATCTGCCGGTGTCTCGCTTGCAGCCTCTGGCTCAGTCTCCGCCGCCGGCTCGTCGCTCGGCTCAGCAGCCTCGGACTCAGACTCGTTGCTCTCAGACGCCTCCTCCGCGACAGGACCCGCGGCCTCGGCGCCTTCGACCTGAGCGTCTTCCTCGGCCTGGCTGACACCCTCAGCATCGACCGCTTCGGGCTCCGCGGCAGCCGTTGGCGCGGAGATCAACTCCTCGTCGATGCCCCAGCGCCGCTCGGCGACGCGAGCCGCCTTGCCGATGCGACCGCGCAGGTAGTAGAGCTTGGCCCGGCGTACGTCGCCGCGGGCGGCGATCTCCAGCTTCTCGATCTTCGGCGAGTGCAGTGGAAAGGTTCGCTCGACGCCGACGCCGAAGGACTGCTTGCGGACGGTGAAGGTCTCGCGCGCTCCCGAGCCCTGTCGCCGCAGGACGATCCCCTCGAACACCTGGGTGCGGCGGCGGCTGCCCTCGACGACCTGGAAGTGGACGCGGACGCGATCGCCAGCGTCAAAGGAAGGGAGTCCCTTCCTCAGCTGCCCACGCTCGATGTCGTCAATGACGCTGCTCATGCGAAAAAAGACCGCCGGGCCCAAGCTGGGCGCCGCGCGGTGGCGGAATGGTAGCTACTCCGGGTTTTTTTCGAACTGCTCGGCCCGTGCCCTGCTTTGCTCCAGACGCCAGAGGCGGACCCGCTCGTGGTCGCCAGAGAGCAGCACCTCCGGCACGTCCCAGCCGCGATAGGCCCCGGGGCGGGTGTAATGCGGATACTCCGGCATTCCCTCGAGCAGCGGGCTGAACGACTCCTCGACCGCGCTCTGCTCGTGCCCCAGGGCGCCGGGCAGCTTGCGCATCACTACGTCAGCGAGCACCATCGCCGGCAGCTCGCCTCCAGCCAGCACATAGCGCCCAATCGAAATCTCGTCGTCGGCAAAGTGCTCATGCACCCGCTCATCGAACCCCTCATACCTCCCGCAGAGCACGGCCAAATGCGGCTCGCGCGTCAGCTCATCTGCCAACTCGTCATCGAGCAACCGCCCCGTCGGCGAGAGCAATACCCGCCGCGGCCGCTCGCCGTTCGGATAGGCCGCCTGCAGCGCCGCATCAACCACATCGACCCGCAACACCATCCCCGCCCCACCCCCATAAGGCGCATCGTCAACCTGCCCCGCACCCAACGGAGTCGTATCGCGATAGTTGAACAGCCGCAGCTCATTCCCCTCGGCCAACGCGTTCTGAACCGACCGCTGCGACTTGAACCAGTCGAACGCCTCGGGGAAGAGCGAAAAGATGTCGAGCTTCATGAACGCTTGCCGATCGGAGTTCGGGACAGGGATGGAGCGTCTTGTACTTTTTCGGCAATCCAACATCGGACGGCCTCAACCGCCTCACCGAAAAAGTTAAGCGGAATCCCTGTCCCGAACTCCGCCGGCATACCCTTCAGTCAAGAATGTCGACGATGACTCGCCGATCGAGGCGCACGGCAGCCGCTTTCGCAATCGTCCGAATCGCGTTGGCCACCCGCCCGCCCTTGCCGATCACGCGCCCCAAATCGTCCTCAGCGACGCTGATCTCATAGACGAGATCGCCTTCCTCTTCCAACTCCTCGACCACGACCGCGCTCGGATCCTCGACCAGCGAGCGGACGAGGAACTCCAAAAGCTCGGTCACGGCTAACTGCCCGAGGCGGGAATGCCCTTGGTGCGCAGCAGCGTGGCGACGGTCTCCGAGGGCTGGGCACCGTGCTCGAGCCAGTGACGGGCACGTGCCTCGTCGAGCTCGATCGTCGACGGCTCGGTCTGCGGGTTGTACTGCCCGATCGTCTCGATCGTGCGCCCGTCGCGCGGCGAGCGCTTGTCGGCGACGACGATCCGCCAGATCGGGTTCTTCTTCGACCCGACTCGTCTCAGTCTGATTCGTACTGCCATCGACTGCGGCAGGTTACAGACCCCGCAGCACCCGCGCATGCCCGCAGGCGAAGCCGAGGACATGCGCGGAATTGGTTTGGGCCGGCCCCGTTCGCGTCATCTTCTGACTCTTCGCGGGCGGGGCTGGCCCATCTGGGCCAGCTGCTGCGGGTCGGGCATCTTGCCGGAGGCGACGTGGCGCATCATCTTGCGCATCTGGTCGAACTGCTTGACCAGCTGGTTGACGTGCTGCACTTTCGTCCCCGAGCCGTTGGCAATGCGCTTGCGGCGCGAGCCCTTGATCAGCGCCGGATTGGCCCGCTCTTCGGGGGTCATCGAGAGGATGATCGCCTCGACTCGGTCCAGTTGGCCCTCATCGACGTCGGCGTTCTTCAGCTGTTTCATCGCCCCCATGCCCGGCAACATGCCGAGGATGCCGCTGATCGGGCCCATTTTGCGCACCTGGCGCATCTGCTGCAGCATGTCCTCGAGGGTGAACTGGTTCTTCTTCAGTTTCTGCTCGAGGTCGAGCGCCTGCTTCTCGTCGATCTGCTGCTCGGCTTTCTCGATCAGGCTGAGCATGTCGCCCATGCCGAGGATGCGCGAGGCCATCCGGTCGGGGTGGAAGCGATCGAAGGCCTCGAGCTTCTCGCCGGTGGAGGCGAAGAGGATCGGCTTGCCGGTCACCGCCTTGACCGAGAGCGCGGCGCCGCCGCGGGCATCACCGTCGAGCTTCGACATCACGACGCCGTCGAACTCGGCCGCCTCGGCGAAGGACTCGGCGACGCCAACCGCGTCCTGGCCGGTCATCGCGTCGACGACGAGCAGCACGTCGTGCGGTTTGATCCGCTTGCGGATCCGTGCCAGCTCGTCCATCAGTTCCCGATCGACGTGGAGACGGCCGGCGGTGTCGACGATCAGCACGTCGCGCCGCTCCTCCTTGGCCCGCTCGAGCGCCCAGGCAGCGATCTCGACCGGGTCGGCTTCGGTGCCTTGCTCGTAGACGTGAGCGCCGACCCGCCCGCCGACGGTGACCAGCTGCTCGACCGCGGCAGGGCGGTAGACATCGCAAGCGGCGAGGGCGACGTCCTTGCGACCGGCCTCGCGCAGGAAGCGGGCCAGCTTGGCGCAGGCGGTCGTCTTGCCCGAGCCCTGCAGGCCGGCCATCAGGATCACGGTCGGGCCGCTGGAGGCAAAGGCCAGCTCGCTGCCCGTCCCACCCATCAGGCCGGTCAGCTCCTCGTTGACGATCTTGATCACCTGCTGGCCGGGATCGAGGCTGCCGAGCACGTCGGCCCCGAGGCAGCGCTCCTTCAGCGTCGCGGTGAAGGATTTGACGACCTTGAAGTTGACGTCGGCCTCGAGCAGGGCGAGGCGGATCTCGCGCATCGCCGCATCGACGTCGGACTCGCTCAGTTTGCCGCGCGAGCGGACATCGGAGAGCGTCGCCTGCAGCCGGTCTGAAAGCTGATCGAACACCAGGCTGAGCTTAGGGAACTGACTTTGCACTTTGTTCCGCTATGCGGAACTAAAGGCGAAGTCAGCCCTCGGAGAGGAGGGCGTTGGCGAAGTCGGTGGGGTCGAAGGGACGCAGGTCCTCGAGCGTCTCGCCGGTGCCGATCAGCTTGACCGGGATGCCGAGGTCGTCGGCGATGGCGAGGACGATGCCACCCTTGGCGGTGCCGTCGAGCTTGGTCAGGACGACGCCATCGACCTCGGCCGCCTCGGCGAAGACCTTCGCCTGGCGCAGGCCGTTCTGGCCGGTCGTGGCGTCGATCGAGAGCAGTG
Organism: Solirubrobacterales bacterium; assembly: GCA_033856275.1. Lineage (GTDB taxonomy): Bacteria > Actinomycetota > Thermoleophilia > Solirubrobacterales > 70-9 > VRUE01. The sequence goes on along the minus strand of JAWVFJ010000049.1, from coordinate 55,087 downwards.
TCTCGTGCGGGGCGCCGGGGAGCTGCTTGGCGATTACCCGCCGCACCTTCGCCAGCTCGTCCATCAGGTTGCTCTGCGTATGCAGGCGGCCGGCCGTGTCGACGATGACGACGTCGGCGTCGCGGGCGCGCGCCGCTTCGACCGCGTCGTAGGCGACGGCACCGGGGTCGGCGCCCTCCTCGGAGCGGACCAGTTCAGCACCCGCCCGGTGCGCCCACTCGGCCAGTTGCTCGGCGGCAGCCGCACGGTAGGTGTCACCGGCGGCGAGGACCACGGAGAGGCCGAATTCCTTCGAGAGGTGCCAGGCGATCTTGCCGATCGTCGTCGTCTTTCCGGTGCCGTTGACACCGACCATCAAGAGGACCGCGGGCTCGCCACTGAGGTCAATTGGCGTTCGCGCCGTGGCGGCGACCTCGGCGAGGATCTCGATCAGGCGCGCCTGCACCGCCTCGCCATCGGCCGGGACATTGCCCGCCTCGACCTCGTGCTCGAGGCGTTCGACGACCTTGGCCGTGGTTGGGGCGCCGGCATCGGCGAGGATCAGCGCCTCCTCAAGGCGCTCCCAAGTCTCCTCGTCGATGCGGTCGAAGAAGCTGGCCGAGATCTCCTCGGTGAGCGCCTGGCGACTCTTGGAGAGGCTCTCGCGCAGGCGGCGAAAGACGCCGCGGCGTTCGGTTTCGGCGTCGGCCTCAGGCGAGGCCGGAGCGGCTGCTCGCTGCCCAAGGTCGAGAATCTCCTGCCAACTCGTCGCCATCGACCGGGGAGGCTATCCCGGCGGCGGCGCGGAGCTCCGCTACGGCTGTCTCGATGTAGGCGCCGATGCGCTCGATGTCACCCATCGACTCGCGATCGCCGAGCAAGCCGAAGCCGATCGCACCGTTGTAGCTGATGATCGCGATCGCCAGTGCGTGGCGGCGGGCGAGGAAACCGACCGGATAGACCTCGACCAGCTCGCGGCCACGCACGTAGAAGGGGATCTGCGGCCCCGGGAAGTTGGTGACGAGCAGGTTGAAGAGCCGGGTCGAGAAGTTGATCGCCGCGGTGGGGCCGAGCAGCAATGGCGGGGCGAAGTCGCGAAACCAGTCGTTGAGGCCCCAGATCGCCTCGGCGCCGAGCGGTTGCTTGGAGGCCTTCAGATCGTTCATCGCGCCGGAAATAAAACGCAGGCGCTCAGCCGGATCGGCGATGCCGACCGGCAGCGGTGCCCGCATCGCCGTCAGCTTGTTGCCCAACTCGCCGTGCTGGTCTTCGGTCCGGATCGAGACCGGCACCAAGGCCTGCAGCTCGATACCGTCGGTCTCCAAGCCGCGATCGAGCATCCAGCTGCGCAGCGCCCCGGCCGTCACCGCCAGCGAGACGTCGTTGACGGTGCCGCCAAGAACTTTCTTGATCTCTTTGAACTCGTCGAGATCGCAGCGCATGCCAAAGAAACAACGGTGCGGAGAGATCTCGACGTTGAGCGGCACCTTCGGCGCCGGCCTGGCGAGGTTCCAGGTGACCTCCCAGAGCCCGGCGATGCCGTCGGAGGCGCGTTTGCCAGCGCGGTGCGGGTGACGGAAGGCGACGGCCAACCAGCGCCCGGCGCGCACGAAGGTCCCTCCGAACCCCCGTACGGCCTGCCCGACCAGCCCCATTCGCGAGGGCGCACGCTTCGGCTCCCACGGCGCCGGCTCCGGCACCAGCTCGGTGGTTGGCTCGACGTCGAAGAGCAGCACGCCGATATCGACGGCGGAGATCCCGTCGGCCATGGCGTGATGGGTCTTGTAGACGATCGCGAAGCGGTTGCCCGCCAGGCCCTCGACGAGGCAGAGTTCCCAAAGCGGTCGCGAGCGATCGAGCGGTGGCGCGAAAGTCTCCGCGACGACGGCGCGGAACTGCTCCTCACTTCCTGGAGCAGACAGCTTCTTGCGACTGACGTGCTCGTGAACGTCGAACTCGGCGTGGTCGACCCAGAAGGGCCGACCGAGACCTAGCGGCGGGTAGGAAAGGCGCTGGCGAAGCCGCGGCAGCAGATGCAAGCGACTGCAAATACTGGCCAGGAAGTCCTCGTGACTTGGCGGCTCGCCGTCGCAGACCAGCACGGCGCCAATCGCCATGTGCCCGTTGGACTTCTCGTTGGCCAGAAAAGACGTGTCGAACGACGTCAGCCTGTCCATATGGCGCTGCGCCACGGTCCCTCCTTTCTTCCCCGCGAAGAGCGTAGCGCGGTCCCCGATCCGGGAACGTTCTGTTTTCCTTAAGCGAGAAAGGGCCTACTACGCGGCTTCGGCGGACCCGCGCGGGGTCGGAGCGGGGGGGTGCTCGCCGATCAGGCCGGGAGCCACCTTCTCCTCGGCGACACCCTCGACTGACTCATCTTCGGCGACGCCGGCGAAAGGCGGCGGCGCCAATGCGCTTTCCCCACCACCGGCGTCTTCCTCGACTTCGCGCGGGAGGCGACGCGAGACCACCTTGGTTACGCCATCGCCGCCCATGCTGACCCCGTAGAGGATGTCGGCGGCGTCCATGGTGCGTTTCTGGTGGGTGACGATGACGAACTGGGCGCGGTCGGAGAAGCGGCGGATCAGCTGTAGGAAGCGGTCGATGTTGGCATCGTCAAGCGCGGCCTCGACCTCGTCGAGGATGTAGAAGGGACAGGGCCGGGCGAGGAAGACGGCGAAGACGAAGGCGATTGCGACCAACGACTTCTCGCCGCCGGAGAGCAGCGAGAGCTTGCGAGTCGACTTGCCGGCTGGGGTGACCTCGATCTCGACGCCAAGCTCCTCGCGCTCCTCTTCCCCCTCCTCGTCCTCCTCGGCCTCGGGACCAGTTGACTCCTCGCTCTCAGCCTTGGGGTCGGGAACCGGACGCAGGCTGACTCGGCGCAAGCGTCCGCGGCCGCCGGGGAAGAGGTGCTCGACCATCTCCTCGAAGTTCTTTGCCGTCGCCTCGAAGGTCTGCTCGAAGGCGCGCTCGATCTCGCGATCGATGTCGCGGATCAGCGCCTCGAGCTCGCGCATTCCGCGCTCGGTGTCCTCGCGCTGGGCCTGCAGCGACTCGACGTGCTCGCGCGCCTCCTCGTACTCACGCTCGGCCAACGGGTTGACCGGACCGATCTGGGCGCGGCGGCGCTCGAGGCGTTCGAGGCGCCGATCGATCTCCGTCCGCTCCTCCTCGCTCAGCGCCTCAGTCGTCGCCTCGATCTCCTCGCCGAGCCGCTCGGCGATCGACGCCAGCTCCTTGGCCGCCTCGGTGCAGCGGTCCCCCAGGTGCGCCGCCTCGATCTCGACCTCGGTGAGCCGGTCCGAGGCGGCGGTCATCTGCGCCTGCAGCTCGTACTCGCGCTGGGAGCAGGCACGCATCTCCTCGGCGATCTCGTCGCTGTCGCCCTCGTCGCCGACGACGCGCTGCTCTATCCGCTCGACCCGAGTGTGGAGTGCCGCCTCAGCCGCCGCGGCAGCGGCGGCCACGGCCCGCACGTCGTCGAGCAGCTCCTCGCCGGCCGCGAGCCGCTTGCGCAGGACCTCGCGAGCCCGCTCGCCGAGCAGGCCCTCGGCCCGGCGGGCATGGCGTGTGGCGCGCTCGGCGCCGCTGCGCACAGCTCCCAGGGCGGCCTGACGCGATGCCTCGCTGGCCTCGGCAGAGCGGGCGCGAGTGAGGCCGTCAGCGGCGCCGGCGAGCCCTGCGTCGATCTCCTCGAGCTCCTCCTCCAGCTTGCGGGCGCGCTCGCCTGGGGCGGCCTCGGAGCCGCCGACATCGAGCGTCAGCGGGCCGAGCTCGGAGCGCAGCGACTCCAACCGGCCGAAGATTTCGCCCTCACGGTCGGCCAGCCCGGTCGCGCGGATCGCGATCCGTTGCTGCTCGCCACGCAGCTTGGTCAGCACGCCCCATGCCTGGGTGCGCTCACGATCGCGGGCGGCGAAGCGCTCCTCGGCGGCGCGGCGCTTCTCGCTCACCTCGGCAAGCGTCTTCTCGATCGCCGCTCGCTGCGCCCGCGCCTCGCTCGCCGCTTTCTCCGCCGCGGCGGCACGATCGGCGCCGAAGCGCAATTCCTCGGCAACGAGCTGGGCACGCAGGCCCAGCTCCTCGCGCTCGATCCGTGCCCCGAGCTCCGCTGCCTGCGCCTGGCGCTTGAGCGGGCGCAGGCGGGCGCGGGCCTCGCGCTCGAGGTCGAGGGCACGATCGAGGTTATCGCGGGCGGCGCGTAGCTTCAGTTCGGCGCGGCGACGGCGTTTGCGGTGCTTGCCGAGGCCGGCGGCCTCCTCGACCAGCAAGCGCCGCTCGCGCGGTTTGGAGTGGACGATCGACTCGACCCTGCCCTGGCTGATCACCGAGTGCATCTCGCGGCCGAGGTTGGTGTCGGAGAGCACCTCGGTGACGTCGACGAGGCGGCAACGGGCGCCATTGAGGCGATAGCTGCCGTCGCCGGAGCGGTCGAGGGTGCGCTTGATGGCGATCTCGGAGAGCTCGGTCGCGGCACGCCCCTCGGAGTTGTCGATCGTCACCTCGACCTCGGCGGCGCGGCGCTGGCCGACGCCCTTGCCGCCGGCCGAGATCACGTCCTGCATCGAGGCCCCGCGGATCGCACCGGGGCTCTGCTCGCCCAGCGCCCAGAGCACCGCGTCGGTGATGTTCGACTTGCCCGAGCCGTTGGGACCGACGATCACGCTGACTCCGGGCGAGAACTCCAACTTCGCCCGCTCCGGGAACGACTTGAACCCCTTCATCTCGATCGATCTCAGGTACATGCGTTCTCTCTCCGGCCCCGGTCTCTAAACCCTCGGCTGCCAAGCCTCGCGAGCGAGTCGGACGCGACGATCAACTTCAATCCCCAAGCCGTTTCAACGCCTGCTCGGCCGCGGCTTGCTCGGCTGCCTTCTTACTCCGGCCCTCCCCTTGGCCGACACGTTCGCCATCGACGATCGCCGCTACCGCGAACGTCCGCCGGTGTGGCGGGCCGGATTCCTCACTCACGTCGTAGCTTACGTGCAGGTGCCGGCGCGCGAGCAACTCCTGCAGCGCCGACTTGAAATCGATTCTGGTCTCGGCGGCGTGCTCGATCCGCGGCTCAAAGGCGGCAGCGACGGCGCTGGCCACGCGTTCGAAGCCGAAGGCGAGGAAGCAAGCGCCGATCAGGGCCTCGGTCGCCTCCGGCAGGGGCCGCTCGCCGCTGAGCAGAACCTCGGCCGGAATGCCGACCGGCATCTTCTCCGGCTCGTTGGCGCGCAGCATCTCCGGCACACCCAGCTCGCGCCCGACCTCCGCGCAGGAGACGCCGCTGACCGCCTGGTTGTGGATCTTGGTCAGGCCGCCGGCGTCGACATCGGGGAAGCGCTCAATCAACTGGCGCGCAACGGCAAGGGCGAGCACGCTGTCGCCGAGGTAGGCGAGGCGCTCGTAGGACTCGGCCCGCACCTCACTCCAAGAGGAGTGGGTCAACGCCTGGCGGCGCAAATCCTCCGGGAGTTCGGCGATCAGGCCCGCAAGATCGCTCATCCCCAAATCACCCGCCCACTTCCGACCGCGGAAGCGAGCGGCGATGCATATCTGATTCTTTCGACGCTCGCAAAAGCAGAGGAAGTGGGCGGAATTGGCGTCTCACGCCGGGGCGTGCTCGAGCACGAAGTCAACCGCGTCGCCGACGGTCGCGATCTTGGCGGCCTGCTCCTCGGAGACGGAGATCCCGTAGGTGTCCTCCAGCTCCATCACCAGCTCGTAGAGGTCGAGCGAGTCGGCGTCGAGGTCCTCCTTGAAGCGGCTCGCCTCGGTGATCTTGGCGGCGTCGAACTCGAGCTCCTCGGCAAGGTGGTTGCGCACCAGGTTGAGTACTTCCTCGCGGCTCATGGCAAAACCTTCCATTCGCGCACCAATCGCCACGGATTCGAATGACCGGCGATCACCGTGCCGATTGGAGCGCTCACAGCCGGGTTCCTATCACGCTCCGCTCGCCTCGGCACGATCGGCGAGCTCGCCGCGTCGGGCACCGCCCTCACGCAGCAACTCGGCGGTGCGACCGATGGCGTCGACCTCGATGCAGCGGGCGGCGAGGCGGATCGCATTGGCAATCCCCTCCGCCCCCGAGCTGCCGTGGCCGACCACCGCGATCCCGCGCAAGCCGAGCAAGATCGCGCCGCCGGTGGCGTCCGGATGCAGCTCGCGGCGCAGGCCACCGAGCGCCGGGCGCATCAGGATGCCGCCGAGGGCGGCGAACGGGTTGGAGCGGGCGGCGCCGCGGATCGCGCCGGTGACGGCCTTCGCGGTCCCCTCCATCAGCTTCAGCGAGACGTTGCCGGTGAAGCCGTCGGTGACGACGACGTCGGCGGCATCGGCCGGCAGGTCGCGGCCCTCGACGTTGCCGACGAAGTCGATGCCCTTGGCAAGGGAAAGGACCTCGTTGGCGGCGACGACTTCCTCGCGGCCCTTGCCCGCCTCCTCGCCGACCGAGAGCAGACCGACGCGCGGCCGCTCGACGCCGAGCACCGCTTCGCTGAAGGCGGCGCCGAGGAAGGCGAACTGAACCAGGTGCTGCGCGCGCACCTCGACGTTGGCGCCGACGTCGAGGAAGAGGACCGGCTTGCCGGGGACGGGGAGCCGCACGGCGAGGGCGGGCCGCTGCACTCCCTTCATCCGCTTGAGGCGGAAGGTTGCCGCGGCCATCGTGGCCCCAGTCGAGCCGGAACTGACCAGCGCGGCTGAACGGCCCTCGGCGACGTCGACGGCAGCGCGAACGACGGAGGCATCCGCCTTCGCCCGCACCGCCGTGACCGGATCCTCCTCGTTGGCGATCCACTCCGAGGTGGGCACGACCTCAATTCCCTCAGTCCCGTCCAAGCCGAGCTCCTCCGGCGGACCAAAGACACGCAGGCGAATCCCGTCAACGACGGCGAGACGCGCTCCCTGGGCGAGGGTCCCGAAGCCCTGCTCCGCCCCAAAGCCATCGAGGGCGACGGTGACGCCTCCCGGCATCGCTACTCAGCGTCTGGGGAAGGCGCCGTTGGCTCGGCGATCGGGTGTTTGATCACCTCGCGACCGGCGTAAGTACCGCAGGTCGGGCAGACGCGGTGCGGCAATCGCGGGCTGTGGCAGCGGGGACACTGATTGAGCCGGGCCTTGCCGGCCTTGTGGTTGGCGCGCCGCTTGTCTCGACGCGCACTGGAAGTTCTCTTCTTCGGGACAGCCATAAGCAGTGGCGCATGGTAGCGGTTCAACGGAGGGTCGGGCACCCCTCTGCACGGCTTGTACTTTTTCGGCAATCCAATCTCGGACGGCCCCAGCCGCCCCACCGAAAAAGTTGAGTGCGGAGGGGTGCCCGACCCTCCGCGATCCCTGCCACTACTCCAGCTTCAGCTCCTTGAGCTTTGCCCAGCGGGGGTCCGGCTCCGTCTCGTGTTCGTGCTCGGCCGGGTCGGCATCGTTGAGCGACTCGCCGCAGACCGGGCAGAGGCCGGCGCAATCGGGACGGCAAAAGAACTGAGTTGGGATCGCAAGGATGGCGGCGTCATGGGCCCAGCGGCCCAAGTCGAGCTCGTCGTCCTCGACATAGGGGCTGAGCAGCTCCTCATCGTCGGTGTTTTCCTGGGCCACCTCGCGGGCATCGACCTCAGCCTCCAGCACGGCACCCTCCAGGCAGCGCATGCAGGGCCCCTCGATGCGGACCGGGAAGCGGAGGCGGAAGGCGTAGCCGCCGCTGGGCCGGGAGACGTCGAGCCGCACCGGCACGGAGTCAGGCGAGACGTAGGCCTGGCCCGCCAGCTCTAGCGGTTCCAGCCGTACTGGGACATCGAGGCGCCTCCCCTCGCCGTGGGACAGCGACAGCCGCGCGAGATCGATGATCGTTGACGCTTGGGCCATGGAACGCTCCTCCGCTTCAGCCGGGCTTACGATGGCAGCCTCTGACGAGATTACGGAATGGGTCAATTCGACTGGACACCCGAGATCTACCTGGAGCGGATCCGCACCCAGATCCCCCGCTACGACGAGCTGCAAGAACAGGCGATCGCGGCGATCCCCTTCCCTCCGGAGCGGGTACTCGAGCTCGGCATGGGCACAGGTGAGACGACCCGCCGCCTGATCGAGGCCCATCCCGACGCCTGGGTCGTCGGCCTCGACTCCAGCCCCGACATGGTCTTCCGCGCCCGCCAGTCCTACGACGACGTCCAGCTGGCCCGCATGGAGGATCCCCTCCCCGATGGCCCCTGGGACCTGGTAATCGCGGTCCTCTCCCTAAACCAACTGAGCGACGACCAACTCCAAGCCCTCTGCCGCCGAGTCCGAGACCACTCCCGCTCCTTCGTAGTAGGCGACGTCTTCGAGCCAGCCAAGCTCCAAGCCCTACTCGACTGCTCGGGCGGCAAAGTCACCTGGCAGGCCGAAAATCTCGCCGTAGTAGCTGCGACGTACTGAGCGAGGGGTCGGGCACCCCTCCGAACGGCTTGTACTTTTTCGGCAATCCAGTCTCGGGCCGCCACCGCCGTCCCACCGAAAAAGTTGAGAGAGGAGGGGTGCCCGACTCCTCGCCCGCCTACGCCGCTGCGCTACTCCTGCTCGTCGAGATCCGGCACCGGCTGCTGCTCTTCATCCCGCCCAGCCAGCCGATCCCTGCCCCGCTGCACAGCAGCGAGGAACTTCTGAAGATTCACCTCAAGCGTGTTGAGGATCTCGTCCGCGTAGTCCTCGGCGCCGAGGCGGATCTCCCGCTCGCGCGCCCGCGCGTCCTCGACGATCTCATCAGCCGCCCGCTCGGCCTGCTTGGTGACCTCCTCGTCGGAGATCAAGCGAGCCTGCTGCTCGCGCGCCTCGCGCACGATCCGCTCCGCCTCGCGCTTGGCCTCGGCCAACATCTCCTGGCGCTCCTTGACGATCCAGCGCGCCTGCTTGATCTCCTCGGGGATCGTCGCCCGCATCTGGTCGAGCAGGTCGTAGATCTCCTCGCGGTCAACGCGAACCTGGTCGGTGAGCGGCACCGGCCGGGCGTTGTGAACCACATCGTCGAGCTTGTCTATTAGAACGAGAACGTCCATCAGAAGGTCGTAAGCCTACGTGTCAAAGGCATCTTCGGTGAAGAACCGGTTATTTCCTCGGCTTTTTGCAAGCTCTTGCCCACTCGCGCCGCGCCGGAAAAGCCTACCTGTCGCCCAGGCGTTGCGCCATCGCGGCGGCAACGGGGGCCGGGACGAGGTCGGATACGTCGCCGCCGAAGGTGGCCATTTCCTTCACCCCGGTCGAGGAAAGGAAGCTGTACTGCGGCGAGGCGATCATGTAGATGCTCTCGATCCCGGGATCTAGCTTGCGGTTGAGCTGGGCCATCTCGAACTCGTACTCGAAGTCAGAGATCGCCCGCAGGCCCTTGACGATCGCCCTCGCTCCCGATTCCCGCGCGAACTCGACCAGCAGGTTGGAAAAGATCTTCGCCTCGACGTTGCCGAGGCCGGCGGTTGCTTCTTCGATCAGCCCGCGGCGCTCCTCTGCCGTGAACAGGGTCTTGTCCTTGCGCATCGGGTTGTTGACGATGCCGACGACGACGCGCTCGAAGACCTCGGAGCTGCGGGTGATGATGTCGATGTGTCCGTTGGTAACCGGGTCGTAGCTGCCCGGACAGACGACTGTCCCGTCCCGCTCCGCCATCAGTCAGCGCTTCCGTAGATCGAGACGTCGGCGGCGCCGTAGCGGCGCTGGCGCAGGCGCGGCAGCGAGTCGATGCGCAATGGCCGGCGCGCGCCGCTCTCGACGATCGCCCGCCCCCCCTCGGCAAGGAGGCCCGGCAACCGGGTATCGAGTTCCTGCCCCACGCGGTCGGCGAGTCTATAAGGGGCGTCGAGGAAGACGAGGTCGAAGCTGCGACTCTGGCCGTCCTCCCCGCCTCCGAGCCAGTGCGAGACGTCGGTGCGGACGAGCTCGATCCGCTCGGCGAGGCCGAGCCGCTCGACGTTGCCGAGGGCGGCGCGGGTGTCGCGGTCGACCAGAGTGGCGCGGGCGGCGCCGCGCGAGAGCGCCTCGATCGCCAGTGCTCCCGTACCGCAGTAGAGGTCGAGCACGCGGGCGCCCTCGACCCTGGCGCCGAGCACCGAAAAGATCGCCTCGCGGGCGCGGTCGGAGGTCGGTCGCACCTTCCAGCCACGCGGTGCGACCAGGAGCTGACCTCCAAGCTCTCCCGCAATCACCCGCACAGGCATCCCCCCAGGGGGGTGTCTGACTTAAGCCACGAGATATAGGGGGTTAGGTCAGACACGCCTCAGAGTGGTATCGGGTCGGCGGCGCCGGTGCCGAAGCGGCGGCGGGCGGCCTCGAGCAGGGGTCCGAGCTCGGGGGCGCCTAGCGAGCCGTGCTCGCGCAGCAGGGCGAGCACCTCTTCGCGGGCCGCTTCCAGGGTCGGCGCGTCGTCCGGCAGCTCGGCCACGGCGAAGCGCGGCAGGCCGTGCTGGCGCGTGCCCAGCACCTCGCCCTCGCCGCGCAAGGCAAGGTCAACCTCCGCCAGGCGGAAGCCATCGCTCTCGCGCTCGACCGCCTTCAATCGTCGCCGCGCCATACCCCCCGCCTCTTCGGGGAAGAGCAGGCAGCAGGACTCGTGCTCACCGCGCCCGACCCGGCCTCGCAGTTGGTGCAACTGCGAGACGCCGTAGCGCTCGGCCCCCTCGATCACCATCACGGTCGCGTTGGCGACATCGATGCCGACCTCGATCACGGTGGTCGCGACGAGCACGTCGGTGTAACCGGAGGCGAACGCCTCCATCGCCGCCGCCTTCTCCGCCGAGCGCATCTGACCGTGGATGACGCCGACCGAGAAGTCCCGCAGCTCACCGGCGGCAAGGCGCTCGGCCTCGACCTCGGCGGCGCGGCCCTGCATCTTCTCCGACTCCTCGACCAGCGGGCAAACGACGTAGGTCTGGCGGCCCGCGCGCAGCTGCCCGCGGATGAACTCGTAGGCGCCGGCACGATCGTCCTCCTCGACTATCCGCGTCGCCACTGGCTTGCGGCCTGAAGGCAGTTCGTGCAGCGCGGTCGTATCGAGGTCTCCATACGCCGTCAACGAGAGGGTGCGCGGAATTGGCGTCGCGGTCATGTGCAGGACGTGCGGCGCCAGCCCTTCCACCCCCTTAGAGTCAAGCGCCTTGCGCTGGCGAACGCCGAAGCGGTGCTGCTCGTCGACCACGGAGAGACCGAGGCGGGCAAAGCGCACGTCGGGCTCGATCAACGCGTGCGTGCCGACGACCAAGCCCAGCTCGCCCGTGGCGAGGCGCTCCAGGGCTTCCTTGCGACGCGCAGCGGGGGTTGCCCCGGTGAGCAGCGCAAACGGCGTCGCCTCTTCGGCGAGCAGCTTGCCCAGCGTCACGGCGTGCTGCTCGGCCAGCGTCTCTGTCGGCGCCATCAGCACCGCCTGGAAGCCGGCTTCGAGCGCACGCAGCATCGAGTACAGCGCCACCACGGTCTTGCCCGAACCCACCTCGCCCATCAACAGCCGCTGCATCGGCTCGCCAGAATCGAGGTCGCCGTCAATCTCATCGAACGCCTTGAGCTGGTCCCGCGTCGGCTCGAACGGCAGCGAATCGACCCAGCGGCCGACCATCTCCCCCGGCTTGCCCAACCGCGGCGCCGGCCGCGCCACCCGGTGCGCGCGCTTACGGGTGGCCAGGATCGCCTGGTAGAGGAACAGCTCTTCAAAGCGCAGCCGCTCGCGCGCGACATCGACTTCCTCGACGGTCTCGGGGAAGTGCACGGCTTTGATCGCATCAGCCGCCCCGGCGAGCCGGTGGCGCACGCGCAGCCGCGCTGGCAACGGCTCCAGCACGTTCCCGACCGAGCGAATTGCCTGCTCCATCCACTGCCGCAGCCGCTGCGCTTTGAGCTGCTCGGTTCCGGGGTGGACCGGGACCAGGCCCTCGCTGGGCTCGCCGCTGAACTCGTATTCGGAGACGCGGAATCCCCGTTTGTCAGCTGAGCCGGTGAGCAGCATCCGCGTTCCCGCGGTCAGCTTCTGCGCCAGCCAGGGCTGATTGAACCAGGTCGCCCGCACCGTGCCGCTTTCGTCGCCGACTTTGACGCTGAGGATGCTGAGGCCGCGGCGGCGGAAGGGACGGGGGGCATTGCCAAGTACCTCCACTGCGATCGTCGCCGGCTGTTTCGGTTCAAGGCTCGCCACTGGCACGAGTTGGCGATCGCGGTGACGATGGGGAAAGCGCGTGAGCAAATCACCGACGGTCGCCAGACCCGCATCGGCCGCCGCCTCGGCGAGCTTCGGCCCGACGCCCTCCAGCGCCTGCAGCGGGACATCGAGGACGCTTGACCTTGGCCAGTGGACGGGGGCCTCAAGCAGCTCTGCCTTGCTGAGTTCGGTGCTGCTGGCGAAGGCCCGCACTACTACTGCGCGGCCAGCAGCCACCACCAGCTTGGCTGGCCGCCGTCGTGGGTCTCGATCTCGACTCCGTCGGGCACATGCGGGTCGAGCTCGTCGAGGGCGATCGGCGCATCCTGGCCGCCGATCACGGTGACGATCTCGGCCCCCTCGACGAGTTTCTCGATCGTCGCCGCCAAGGTCGAACCGGCGCCGCCCCAGGCGACGATCTCCTCGCCGACGAAGCCGACCGCATCTCCTTGGCGGAAGCGCCCCTGGGCATCGTCGCGGGCTGCCGGCGCCACGCCACCGGCGGCGACCCTCCCTAGCGCCACCTCCAAGCGCTCGGCATTGTCATCCAGCGAGGCTTCCGGGTCGAGCTCGACCAGGGTCAGCAGGCTCTCCTGCTGCGAGGTAGCCGAGACCACCCGCGCCGGCTTCTCGGAGAGCTCGCAGGCCCGCTCGGCGGCCATGGTCACGTTGGATGAGCTGGGAAAGACGAGCACTTCTTCGGCGGGCACCTCGTGGATGCCAGCCAGGAGCTCGTAGGTGGAGGGATTGAGCGTCTCGCCACCGAGGACGACATGGGCGCCGAGCTCTCCGAAGAGCCGCTCCAGGCCATCGCCGGCCGCGACAGCAAGCGCACCGCTGCGTCCGCTCTCCAGGCGGGCGCGGCGCTCGGCGATCTGCTCGCGCATGTCGGCTACGTCGAGATTAGTGACCGCGCCGGCATCGTCAAAGAGCGCCACGGCGGCCTCGGGATCGTCGGTGTGGACGTGGACCTTCAGCGTCACCTCGTCGCCGACGACGAGCACCGAGTCGCCGAGGCCCTCCAGGCGAGGAAGGAAGTCGCGGCTGCTCAACCCCGAGCCGGAGACGATGAAGTTGGTGCAGTAGCGATAACGGCTGTCCTCGTGGTGCGGCTGGCTCAAGCGCGGCGCTTCGTGGTGGGAGACCTCCGGCACCGCGGCGCCATCGCCACGCAGGCCGGCCACGACCCCGGCAAGAATCAGCACCAGGCCATAGCCGCCGGCGTCGACCACACCCGAATCGCGCAACACATCGAGCTGCTCCGGCGTGCGCTCGACCGCGCGCTGCCCGTCTTGGATCGCCCGCTCCAGCACCTCGGCGAGAACCGCGTCCTGCATCTCGTCGGGGACTCCCTGCTCGAGCCGCTGCTTCTCGGCGTCGAGATGGGCGAGCTGGCGGGCGATCGAGTGAGCCATCTCGCGGAAGACGGTCAGCATCGTCCCCTCGGCCGGCTCGCGCACCGAGTCATAAGCGGCGTCGGCGGCGCTGGCGAAAGCGGAAGCGACCAAGACCGGGTCGATCAGCTCGCCCGGCCGGCTCGCCAGCTCCTCGGCGGCGCCGCGGACGATCTGGCTGAGGATCACGCCGGAATTGCCGCGAGCACCCATCAGCGCCGCCCGCGCCAGGGCCTGGACCAAGTGGGTACGACCAATCTCGTCGACCTCCATCCCGTCGAGGTGGTCGAGCTCCTCCATCACGGCGCGCATCGTCATCGCCATGTTGTCCCCAGTATCGCCATCGGCGACAGGGAAGACGTTGAGGTCGTTCACCTCCTGGCGACGTGCCTCTAGATGAGCATAGGCAGAGCTGACGACGCGCCGGAAGCGCACGATCGAGGGATCGGGCATCAGGCCGAAATCTAGCTGTCGGGCCCGGATGACCACCGAAGGAAGTCCAGCGGCCAAGTTCGCTACGGTGCGACGCTCGATGAGACGCTTCGCCACCTGGTGCACCGGGCACCGCAAGACCGTGATCCTCAGCTGGATCGTCGCCCTGGTCGGGGTGGGCTTCGCCGCCGGCTCCGCCGGGTCGGCTTTCTCGGAAAACTTCAAGCTCCCCTCCTCCGATTCCCAGCGAGCCGTCGACCTGCTGGAAAAGCGCTTCCCCGCGCAGTCCGGCGAAACCTCGACGATCGTCTTCCGCGCGCCCGCCGGCGTCGAAGCGCCTCCGGTCAAGCGCAAGATGTCGGACGCCTTCGCCGCGATCGAGCGCGTGCCGCACGTAAGCGAAGTGTCGAGCCCCTACGCGGGCGGGGGCGCAGGGGCGATCAGCCAGAACGGCAAGATCGCCTACGCCACCGTCCAGTTCGACGAGCAGGGCAACAAGATCGGCAAGGAGAACGTCGAAAAGGTCATGGGCCTCGCTCAGGGCGCCGCGGGCTCAGGCCTGCAGGTCGAGCTTGGCGGCCAGCCGATCGAGGAAGTCCGCCAGGAAGAAGGCGACACCTCGTTCCTGATCGGCCTGCTGGCGGCGATCGTGATCCTGCTCTTCACCTTCGGCTCGGTGGTGGCGATGGGACTGCCGCTCCTCACCGCTCTCTTCGCGCTCGGCGTCGGCCTCAGCCTGGTGACCCTGGGCACTCACGTCTTCGACACCGCCGACTTCGCGACCCAGCTCGCGGCGATGATCGGACTCGGCGTCGGCATCGACTACGCGCTGTTCATCCTCACCCGCTTCCGCAACGGCCTCGATGAAGGTCTCGAGCCGCAGGCGGCGGCGGTCAAGGCGATCGACACCGCCGGCCGCGCCGTCCTCTTTGCCGGCCTCACCGTGATCATCTCGCTGATGGGAATGCTGCTGCTCGGCGTCACCTTCCTCTACGGCGTGGCGGTCGCAGCGGCGCTAGCGGTGCTGATGACGATGATCGCCTCGCTGACCCTGCTGCCGGCACTGCTCGTGATCGCCGGGCACCGGATCGATCGGCTGCGCATTCCAGGCCTCGGCAAGCGCCGGCCCTTGAACGAGATCGAGCTCAGCCGCTGGTACCGGTGGAGCTCCACGATCCAGCGTCACCCGGTGGCCGCGATGCTGCTCTCGGGCGGCCTGCTGGTGATCCTCTGCATCCCGGTGCTCTCTTTGCGGCTGGGCTCCAGCGACGCTGGAAGCGACCCCGCCGGCACGACCACGCGCAAGGCATACGACCTGCTTGCCGACGGCTTCGGCCCCGGCTTCAACGGACCGTTCCAGGTGGTGGCGGAACTGCCGAAACGAGGCGACGACGCCGTCCTCGTCACCCTGCGCCGTGAAATCGAACACCAGCCCGACGTCGCAGCCGTCACCCCGCCGACGCTCAACCCCAAAAAGGACGTCGGCGTGATCCTGGTCTACCCAACCACCTCGCCGCAGAGCGAAGCGACGACCAAGCTGCTCGAAAGGCTGCGCAACGATGTCGTGCCGCCGGCCGCGCAGCGCGCCAGGGCGGCCGTCTACATCGGTGGGATCACCGCGATCTTCGAGGACTTCGGCAACGTGCTGACCGAAAAGCTGCCGCTCTTCATCGGCGTCGTCGTGCTGCTCTCGGCGCTGCTGCTGATGGCGGTCTTCCACTCGATTCTGGTGCCGTTGAAGGCGATGCTGATGAACCTGCTCAGCATCGGCGCCTCCTTCGGCATCGTCGTCGCCGTCTTCCAGTGGGGCTGGCTCGGAAGTGTGATCGGGCTAAACGGCACCGGACCGATAGAGGCCTTCCTGCCCGTATTCCTCTTCGCGATCGTCTTCGGCCTCTCGATGGACTACGAGGTCTTCCTGATGTCGCGGATCCACGAGGAGTGGGAGGGCAGCCACGATGCCACTGCCGCCGTAACGCGCGGGTTGGCGCTGACGGGTCGGGTGATCACCGCCGCAGCAGCGATCATGGTCACCGTCTTCGCCTCCTTCATGATCGGCGAAGACCGCATCATCAAGCTCTTCGGCCTCGGCCTCTCGGCAGCGGTCCTGATCGATGCCGTGGTCATCCGCACGATCCTCGTCCCCTCGATAATGCAGCTTTTCGGCGCCCGCGCCTGGTGGGTGCCCGACTGGCTCAACCGCTTCCTCCCACGTCTCCACGTCGAGCCGCCACAGCCCGAGCCGCTCCCCGAGGTCGACTAACCGGGGGGTTGTGGGGGATGTCGGGGAGGGCCTGGTTGGTCTCCAGGCGAATGTTCGCGAAACGGCGATATGCAATCTGTCTATTGCGCGGCGGTGCCGCGCTCCAGCTTCACTCCAGCGCAAAGCGCTGGGGTGTCAATTTGCCTGGAGACCAACCAGGCCCTCCCACCACCAGCAGAGCTAGGCGGCCTTGGTGACCTTGTTGGCCTTCAAGCACCGCGTGCAGACATAGGTCCGCAGCTTGCGGCCGTTCTCGGTGATCCGCACCTTCTGCAGGTTCGGATCGAAGCGCCGCTTGGTGGCGACCATCGAGTGGCTGCGGGACTGGCCGAACGCCGGCCCCTTGCCGCAGTTGTGGCATACCTTGGCCATCGGGTCGGGGATGGTACAGGTCGTCGCTAGCGGTCGCGGACTTGCCAGCGGTACGGGTTGACGTCTTGTTTCAGAAGGGCCATGCGGGCGACGGTAAGGGCGGCGTTGCGGCCCTGGTCGCGCTTGCCGCCCCCGGCCCGGGCGAGGGCCTGCTCCATCGTGTCGCAGGTAATTACGCCGAAGGCGCAGGGCACGCCAGTCTCCAACTGCACGTCCTGGATGCCGCGGGCGGCCTCGGCACAGACGAAGTCGTAGTGGTCGGTCTCGCCGCGAATGACGACGCCGAGGCAGGCGACGCCGGCGAAGCGGCCGCTGGTGGCGTGCAGCTTGGCGGCGAAGGGAAGCTCATAGGCCCCGGGGACAGAGACCTCGCTGACTGACGATGCCGGCACGCCGGTCAGCTCAAAGCCTTCGCGGGCGCCGCTGAGCAGCCGTTCGGCGAGGTCCTCATAGAAGCGGCCGACGCAGACCGCGAACTCCTGGCCGCCGAGTGCCACCCGCTCCTCCGCGCTGAAGTCCTCGAGAAACGCGGTCGACTCAACCATTCGCCGTGCCGTCTCCCCCGGCGGCATCGCGTTCCTCCTCCTCGCGGATCATCTCCTCGTCGAGGGCGAGACCCTGGTGGTGCAGGGAGTGGCCCATCTTGTCGCGCTTGGCCCGCAGGTAGGCCTCGTTGTGGGCGTTCGGCGAAGACTCGATCGGCACCTGCTCGGAAACCGAGAGGCCGTAGCCCTCCAGCCCGTGGATCTTCTTCGGGTTGTTGGTGAGGATGCGGATGCTGCTCAACCCGAGGTCGACGAGGATCTGAGCGCCAATCCCGTAGTCGCGGAGGTCGACTGGAAGACCGAGCTTCAGGTTGGCCTCGACCGTATCGGCCCCCTCCTCCTGCAGCTTGTAGGCCTTCAGCTTGTTGAGCAGGCCGATTCCGCGCCCCTCCTGAGAGAGGTAGAGGAGGACACCGCGGCCCTCCTGCTCGATCTGGGTCATCGCCGCGACCAGCTGCTCGCCGCAGTCGCAGCGCATGCTGTGGAAGACGTCGCCCGTGAGGCACTCGCTGTGGACGCGGACGAGCACGTCCTCGGCGCCGTCGACCTCGCCCTTGACCATCGCCACATGATGCTTGTCGTCGACCAGCGAGCGGTAGCCGACAGCGGTGAAATCTCCGAACTCGGTCGGCAGGGCGGTGGCGACGACCCGCTCCACCAGCTTCTCGGTGCGGCGCCGATAGGCGATCAGGTCGGCGACCGTGATCATCTTCAGGCCGTGGCGCTCGCAGTAGGGGATCAGGTCGGGCACGCGAGCCATCGTCCCGTCCTCGTTCATGACCTCGCAGATCACTCCCGCCGGATTTAGGCCGGCGAGACGCGCCAGGTCAACAGCCGCCTCGGTCTGCCCCGTCCGCTCCAGCACGCCGCCGGGCTTCGCCTTGAGCGGGAAGACGTGCCCGGGCTGGACCAGGTCGCGGGGGCTGGCTCCGGGGTCGACGGCAACCTGGATCGTGCGCGCGCGATCGGCAGCGGAGATCCCTGTGGTCACGCCCTCCCGCGCCTCGATCGCCACGGTGAAGGCGGTTTGCAGCGGCGTCTCGTTCTTCGCCGCCATCAGGTCGAGCCCAAGCTCCTCGCAGCGCTCCGGCGTGAGGGCCAGGCAGATCAGGCCACGCGCCTCCTTGGCCATGAAGTTGACTGCCTCGGGAGTGGCGAACTGGGCGGCCATAGTCAGGTCGCCCTCGTTCTCGCGGTCCTCGTCATCGCAAACGACGACCATCCGCCCCTGGCGGATCTCCTCGATCGCCTCCTCGATCGTCGAGAACCGGCTCTCGCCGGCCTCCCTGCTCGTCTCATCTGTCCGCTGCGTCTCGGTCATCTGGCTCACGTCCGCTCCTTTCCGGCGAATGGTCGCACCATTCGCTCAACGTACTTCGCCACCACGTCACACTCGACGTTCAGCCTGTTTCCAACCGCGACCTCGCCCAGGGTCGTCCGCTCCAGCGTCTCGGGGATCAGGGAGACCTCGGCCCAATCCTCGCCCAGCGCCGCGACCGTGAGGCTGACACCGTCGAGGGCGATCGAGCCCTTCGAGATGACGTAGGTGACCAGCCCCGAAGCGAGGTGAACTCGCAGGCGGCGGGCAAAGCCATCCTCAGCGACCGCGATCGCCTCCGCGATGCCGTCGGCGTGCCCCTGCACGATGTGACCGCCGAGCCGGTCGGAGGCCTTCATCGCCAGCTCCAGGTTGACTCGGGTGCCTGCCTCGAGTCCGCCGAGCGCGGTCACGTCGAGGGTCTGGTTCATCGCCTCGGTCTCAAAAGCCGTCACGTCGACTGCCGTCGCCGTCAGGCAGACGCCGTTGACCGCGATCGAATCGCCGTCACCGATCTCCGTGGCGAGCCGGGTCACGATCCGAATGCGGGCGCCGTCCTTCCCTCTGTCGACCGACTCGACCGTCCCGATGTCTTCGATCAGCCCGGTGAACATCACCACTCCTTGAACCGGGTTTCGATCAGGGTGTCCTCGGCGCCTGGACTCACAGCGTCGACGCGCTCAGGGCCCGAGAGCAGGACCGGCGCGACAAAGACGCGAGCCTCGTCGATCTCGCCAGCGTCGGCGAAAGCGGCGGCGAGTGTAGGGCCACCCTCGAGGAAAAGGCTGGTGATGCCACGCCGGCCGAGCTCGGCGAGAGCGGCGTGGATGCCGTCGGCTGGGAACACCTCTGCCCCAGCCTCACGCAGACCCGAAGCGTCGGCTTCTGAGGAGACGACGGCGAGCGTCGGCGACTGGTCGAGCGTTCGAAGCAGCTGAGAGCCGAGGGGGAGACGGGCCTGGCGGTCGAAGACGACGCGTAGCGGCTGGCGAGCGCCGGGCAGACGGGCGGTTAGGAGTGGGTCGTCGGCTAGTACGGTGCCGATGCCGACGGCGATCGCGTCGGATTCGGCTCGCCAGCGGTGGACGAGCTCACGGCTGCGCTCGCTGGAGATCCAGGGCGAGTCGCCGGGGGCGGCAGACGTGCGACCGTCCAGCGACATCGCCAGCTTCAACGTCACCAGTGGCAGCCTGGTTCGCGCGTGCTTGCGAAACGGCTGGTTCAGCAACCGTGCCGCCGTCGCCTCCTCGCCTGCCGCGAACTCGACTTTGACCCCACCGTCACGAAGGATCCCCGGGCCCCGGCCCGCTGCCTTCTCGCTCGGATCCTCCGAGGCGATCACCAGCTGGGAAATCCCCGCCTCGAGCACGGCTTCCGTGCAGGGCGGCTGCCGTCCCCGATGCGCACAGGGCTCCAGCGTCACGTACATCGTCCCGCCGGCCGGATCATTTCCCTTGCCACGGCAATCCTCAAGAGCCGCACGCTCCGCATGCAAGCCCCCCAGCTCAGCATGAAATCCCTCGCCGATGACCTCGCCATCGCGCACCACGACAGCTCCAACGAGAGGATTTGGGCTGACCCGCCCCCGCCCGCCCTCCGCAAGCTCCAGCGTCCGCCGTATGTGGGCCTGATCCGTGCCTGTCAGCTGCGAATTCATAGAACCGATTGACGAGTCAATCAATAGCAGCTTACTCCCGGGCCGACTTGGCCTACGGATACCCTGACCGGCCTGTGAAGCTCATAGTCCAGATCCCCTGCCTCAACGAGGAGTCCACGCTGCCTGCCACGATCGCCGACATTCCGCGTCAGATCGAGGGAATCGACTCGGTCGAGTTGTTGGTGATTGACGACGGCTCGACCGATCGCACGGTTGAGGTCGCCCGCGAGCACGGCGTCGAGCACATCGTGCGGCTGACCAATAACAAGGGCCTTGCCGCGGGCTTCCAGGCGGGTCTCGATGCCTGTCTGAAGCTCGGCGCCGACATCATCGTCAACACCGACGCCGACAACCAGTACCGCGGCGCCGACGTCCCCAAGTTGGTGGCACCGATCCTTGCCGGCGAGGCCGACATGGTCGTCGGCGACCGGCAGGTCGCGCGGATCGAGCACTTCTCCGGCTCGAAGAAGGCCCTGCAGCGACTGGGCAGTTGGGTGGTGAGCCGCCTGGCGGGGACCGAGATCGCGGACACGACTTCCGGCTTCCGTGCCTACAACCGCGAGGCCGCGCTCGGCCTGCTCGTCGTCGACGACTTCACCTACACGCTGGAGAGCCTGATCCAGGCCGGCAAGATGCTGGTCGCGGTCGACCAGGTTGAGATCGCCACCAACCCGCAGACCCGAGAGTCGCGGCTCTTCGACTCGACCGGTGGCTACGTGCGCCGCAACGCCCTCTCGATCCTGCGCATCTACGCCCGCTACGAGCCGCTGCGCGTCTTTGCCAGCGCCGGCCTGTTCGTCGCCATCCTCGCCCTCGCCGCCTGGCTGCCCTTCCTGCTCGACTGGATCTTCAACGGCGACAGCACTGGGCACATCCAATCGCTGATCCTCGGCGCGGTCCTCTTCATCGCCGCGATACAGCTGGTTGCCCTCGGCGTGATCGGCGACCTGCTGGCTGGCCAGCGGGTGATGACGCAGCGGGTCTTCGAGCGGGTGCGGCGGGTCGAGTTGGCGCTCGAGGTGCCGCCCTCTCACTACGAGCCCGGCGCGCGGGAGCGCTGATGCAGGCGCTGCGCAAAGTCCTGGGCGCCCGGAGTGGCGCCCCGAGTGGCGACGGCTCGGCGACCGCCGACTACGGCAAAACGGCGAGCTTCCTCGCGATCGGCGTCGGCCTCACCGGGGTGATCACCTACGTCTACTTCTTCGTCGCCTCGCACGTGCTGTCCAAGCCCGACTATGGGCAGATCACGGTGCTCTGGTCGGCCGTCTTCATCACCATCTCGACCCTCTACCGGCCGGTCGAACAGCTGCTCTCCCGGCATATTTCCGAACACCTGGTCAAGGGCGAGCCGATCGGCGGCACGATGCGCAACGCGACGACGATCCAGCTCGGCCTCGCGATGCTCTTCGCGGTCCTGGCGCTGGCCTTGCGTGGGCCGCTGCAGAACGACCTGCTCGAGGGCAACGAAACCCTCTACTGGATCTTCTTCGGAGCGGTGCTCTTCTACGCGGCGAGCTACTTCGCCCGCGGCTTCCTCGCCGGCCAGAAGCAGTTCGGCCTCTTCACCGCGCTGATCCTCTCCGAGTCGTGCTTCCGCACCCTGTTTGCGGCGCTGGTCGCGGTCGGCCTGCTGAGCGGCCAGTCATGGGTGGCGGTCGGGATCGTCGCCGCCCCGTCTTTGAGCTTGATGGTCGTGCCACTTGCCTTTGCGCGGAGGGCACGGTCGGCTGAGCCAGGGCCTGCGGCGAACGAGGAGGACACCTCGGTCTCGATGGCGCACGGCACCGGCTTCGCCGCTGCGGTGCTTGTGATCATGTTCAGCGAACAGGCATTCCTCAACGCCGGCCCGTTGATCGCGCGCGGCCTCGAGGGTGCCGCGGCGGCGGGCTTCATCTTCAACGTGCTGATGCTGGCGCGGGCGCCGCTGCAGCTTTTCCAGGCGGTCTCGACCAGCATCCTTCCTCACCTGACCGGCCTTCACACCAGCGACGAGCCCAACAGCGAGCGCGAGTTCCATCGCTCGGTGCGGATGGTGCTGCTGGGGATCGTCGCCTTCACCGCGGTGATGGCGCTGGCGATTCTGATCGCCGGGCCACAACTGATGCAGCTCGCCTTCAGCAACAAGTTCAGCTACGACCGGGCGGGCCTGCTGCTGGTTGCCACCGGGACCGGCCTTTATCTCTCTTCGGTCACGGTCAACCAGGCGTGCGTCGCCCAGGGCCAGGTGCGCCGCGCCGCCAGTCGCTGGATCGCCTGCGCCGGACTTTTCGTCGCCTGGAACTTCGTGCCGCTGATCGGCGAAGAGTTCCGCCGTATCGAGGTCGGCTTCGCCCTCGCCGCCGGGGTGCTTTTCGGCCTGCTCTACCTGATCTACCGCCACCCCCACGAGCGAGTCGAGGATGTGCCGGTGCCCGGGTCCCCCGAGGAACTCGAACTGCGCCTCGCCGCAGTCGACGAGAACACCTAGGCCGGGATGGGCGGGCACGACGCCGAGCTGATCCTCGTCGCCGGTGCCCTGCTCGCGGCGGGCATCGTCGGCGGCCTGCTTGCCGACCGGATGCGGATCCCGGGGCTGCTGCTCTTCCTCGGGCTGGGCATGCTGGCCGGCTCGGAGGGAATCGGCGGGATCGAGTTCAACAACGCCGAGTTGGCGCGGACGCTCGGCACGATCGCGCTGGTCTTGATCGTCTTCGAGGGTGGCCTGACGGCGGGATGGTCGGAGATCCGGCCGGTGCTGTGGACGGCAGCCTCGCTGGCGACGGCGGGGACGGTCCTGACGGCGCTGATCGCCGGCTTCGCGGCCAAGCTGATCTTCGGCCTCGGCACCCTGGAGGGGCTGCTGGTCGGCGCCGCCGTCGCCGCCACCGACTCGGCCGCGATCTTCGCAGTGCTGCGCCGCTCGCGGCTGGAGAAGCGCCTCGCCCGCTCGCTCGAGGGCGAGTCCGGGATGAACGACCCGGTTGCCCTGCTGCTCGTCGTCGGCTTCATCGAATGGATCCAGCAGCCCGGCTACGGCGCGCCCGACATGATCGGCCTGCTGGCGCTGAAGCTGGCGCTCGGTGCGGCAATCGGGCTGGCCTTGGGACGGCTCGCGGTGGTGGGCCTGAACGCGGTCCGCCTGCCCACCGACGGTATCTACCCGGTCGCCACGCTCGCCGTTGCGGGGATCGCATATGGCGCCGCGGAGGTCGCCCACGGCTCCGGCCTCCTCGCGGTCTACCTGACGGCGCTCGCGCTCGGTTCCGCCAACGTGCCTGCCCGGCGCACGATCGCCGCCTTCCACGAGGGCGTCGGCGAGGTGGCGCAGATCGGGCTCTTCGTCCTGCTCGGACTGCTGGTCTTCCCCAGCGCGCTCGGCGATGTCGCCCTCGAAGGTCTCGCCCTCTCCGCGATCCTGATCGTCATCGCGCGACCCGTGGCGGCGTTCGTCGCCACGGCTTTCTCCTCTTTCTCACTGCGTGAGCGGGCGATGCTGGGTTGGGCGGGCCTGCGCGGCGCGACGCCGATCTGGCTCGCGACCTTTCCGGTCGTCGCCGGCGTCGCCGGCGGCCGCGAGCTCTTCGCGATCGTCTTCTTCGTCGTCGTCACCTCGACCCTCGCCCAGGGGGCGACCTTCGAGCCGCTGGCGCGGCGGCTCGGCCTCACAACCGAGGAGCCGGCGCTGCCGCGGCGCCTGCTCGAGTCGGGGCGGATCCGCCGCATGGGCGGCGATGTCGTCTCCTACCGGCTGCGGCCTGGCGCCGCAGCGGCGGGGCACCTGGTGCGCGAACTGGGGCTGCCGCGTGAGGCGCTGGTCAACGTGATCGTCCGCGACGGCCACGCGATCCCCCCGCGCGGCTCGACCGAGGTGCGCGGGGGCGACGAGCTGCACATTCTCGTCCGTGGCGAGCTGCGCACCCAGGTCGAGGAGCTGACCAAGCGCTGGCAGGAGGGTCCAATCGGTGCGCCGGCGCCTCCCCGATTGCCTCCACGCGGAGCACCGCAGATCTTCTCGGTCGGACCGGGTGGCGAGATCGAGGATCCCTCGGCACCCGAGGAGGTCAACGGCATCGCGGTGGTCTCGGTGTTGCGCAGCCGGCGCGACCGCTCCAGCGCTCTGGTCGCCCTCGCCGACGGCCGCTACGCGCTCACTTCCGAGGCGGCCGTTGCCGTCGGCGACCGCCGCTCGCTGGCGAACTGGTGCGAGCGTCGCGCCCTGCGCGTAGGGGCTGATGATCCAGCCGAGCAAGCCTGGTGGCAGGAGACGATCGGGGCGCTTATCGCCAGAGGCTAGGGGACCCTTGTGCCAGGCTCGAGCATGGCGGCCGCCATGCGAAGGGGTGGCGAAAGCGCTGGAACTTGCCCAGTTTCCCGACTGGAGCTCTCGCAAGAGCGCGTTGAGTTCATCGCAGAGGGGTGCAATTCCTCGAGGTAGCGATCGTACTTCCAGATGACGCCCTCTCTGCCAAAGCAGAAAATCGGGATCGCCCTAGCGCCGATGCGCTCCAAAGCTGGGGCTGGATATCCGTTTCCGACCCAGCCATGGATGCCTGGGGTGAAGGCCCGAGCCTCCCAGAGCGGCACTGTTCGCGTTCGGAAGAATCCGCGCACGACAATGCCATCGGGCCCCATCCAGAGCCCGGTCCTGTTCACGCACCAAGCGCCCAAGAGCCATGGAGTGAGACATAGCGCGAGGAAGGACAGCCGACCGTCCATTGTGGGAAGCCCAAGCGACAGCGCTGCCGTCACCAACGCTCCTCCCATGGCGACCAACACGAATCGTTTCGTCCGGCTCGGTCGACCGAGCCAGGCATTTGGGCGCAGCTTGCGTGCAAGGACTGGCTCCGCCGCAGTCACATCTGACGTATCGACCCGCGTTCCTCGGGTCTTTAGCTCTTTGTGCCACCGGCTGGGTAAAGCTAATTCGCGCCCGCCGCATCGGCAATCTCGGCGTAGGCAGCGGCCGGATCATCGGCGCCAAATACCGCCGAGCCCGCCACGAACAACGAGGCGCCAGCCTCCGCCACCGAGCCAGCGGTCGAGGCATCGATGCCGCCGTCGACCTCGACCTTGGCCTTGCCGATCAGCGGCACCAGGCGCGAAACCTTGTCGGGGGAGCCTTTGATGAAGGACTGGCCGCCCCAGCCGGGGTTGACGGTCATGCAGAGGACGATGTCGGCATAGTCGCGCAGCTCGGCGGCCGCCCCGACGGGGGTGCCCGGGTTGATCGCGACGCCGGCCAGGCAGCCGAGCTCGCGGATCGCGGTGAGTGTGCGGTTGGCGTGGGCGGTCGCCTCCGCGTGGAAGGTGATCGAGTCGGCGCCTGCCTCGGCGAACGCCTCGATCTGGCGCTCGGGCGCCTCGATCATCATGTGGACGTCGATCGCTCCGCCGGCGGCGTGAACCCGGTCGGCGATCGAGCCCGCCACCAGCGGCCCGATCGTAATCGGCGGGACGAAATGCCCGTCCATCACGTCGACGTGAATCACCCGTGCCCCCGCCGCCAGCACGTCGTCGACCTGGGAGCCGAGCTTGGCAAAATCCGCCGAGAGGATTGAGGGCGCAACGCGAGGCGACGCCAACAGCTCCAGCATCCGCTCGCTCATACGGGCCTCAGCATCGAATCCCCACAGGTCTGGCAGGTCATGTCCTCGGTGGTGCTCATCCGGGCGATGGTCTGGTGCTCGCCGCAGTTGGGGCACTGTGAGACGAGCTCGAAGCGGCGCAGACAGTACACGCAGCGAAAGCGGCCAGGGAGCTGCGTCGGCCGCAGCCAAGGCTCGCCGCAGCCCGGGCACGCGGCCCGGCGCATGATGCTCTCCCCTTTTGCGGGCTCAGTCATTGCCACCATCATCCTTTCTCATCCGGCAGATGAAGAATCCGGTGGTGCGATCGCGGTCGGGACGCAGTTGGACGCTGTACTCGCCGCTGGCCTGTTTCTCGTTCTCGCGGCTGCTGATCGTGCAGGTTGCATAGACAAGGCTACCCCCCGGGCGCAGCGCCTCGCGAGCCCGCTCGAGCAATCGCGACTGCACCTCAACCAGACGATCGATCGTCGCCGGCGACTTGCGCCAGCGTGCGTCGGGCCGGGAGGCGAGCGCCCCCAGATCCGAGCAGGGGGCGTCGAGCAGCACCCGGTCGAAGCCGGGCGCCATCCCGGGCTGCGTCGCGTCGGCCTCGAGCACGCTGACGCTGCGCAGCCCAAGGCGTCGTGCCTGGGCCGCCACTTCGGCGGCGCGCTCGGGATCGCTCTCGACCGAGATCACCTCGCCACGGTCGCCCATGCGGGCGGCGATCTGGCCCGTCTTGATGCCAGGGCCCGCGCAGAGGTCGAGGATATGCTCGCCGGGCTGGGGGTCGAGCACCTCGACCACCGCGGCCGATCCCCGGCTCTGCGGAGTCAGCACACCGGCAGCGATCATCTCCGGCACCACGTCGCCGGTAGGCCCGTCGACGACAACCATCTCCGCCGCCGCCAGCGGCCATTCTCCCCGCGGCTGGCTCGCCTCCACCCCGGCATCGCGCAGCTTGGCGATCGCCGTTTCGGGATCGATGGCGAGCGTGTTGACCCGGAAGGCCAGCTCGGCCGGCTCATTGCAGGCAGCCAGCAGCGATCGCGCCTCCTCGGCACCGAGCTCACGCCACCACATCTGGGCCAGCCAGAGCGGCGCCGAGTGGGCCACCGCGGCGGCCTCCGGAGTCGAGTCGTCGCCCAGCAGCGACTCGACCAGCGAGTCGCGCTCGCGGATCGCCCGGCGCAGGACGGCATTGACGAAACCGGAAGCGTGGGGCGCCCCGGACCGCTTGACCAGCTCGACGGCTTGGTCGACAGCGGCGTGGTCGGGTGTCGCGTCGGCGAACAGCAGCTCGTACATGCCCAGGCGTAGGACCGCGAGGACGGGAGGATCGAGGTCTCGCAGCGGCCGATCGATGAGCCGCTCGAGCGCGGCGTCGAGCGTGCCGCGCCGTTGCACGGTGCCAAAGGCGAGTCGCTGCGCCTGGCCCCGCTCGCGCCCATCGAGCCCGCGGTCATCCGCCGCCTGGCGAAAGGCTCGCTCGGTGTGCGCCTCATGCTCGAAGCTCGCATGGATCGTCTCGAAGGCGAGCAGGCGTGCCGGCGCGATCATGCTGCGCTCACAGCTTCGGCAACGAATGGCCGCGCAGGTAAGCGTCGGCGGCCATCGGCTTGCCGCCCGGCGGCTGCACGACCTCGAGCCGCAGGGCACCGCGACCGCAGCCGAGCAGCAGCGCGCCCCACTCCGCCTTCACCTCGCCCGCTTTGACGCCAACGTCGACAGCGCGGGCTCGGCGCACGCCGAGACGCTCGCCGCCGCTGGTCTCCAGGTAAGCGCCCACGTGTGGGGTGAGCGCCCGCACGGTGCGGGCCAACTCGGCCGCCGGGCGGGCGGGATTGAGGCGGCGCTCCTCGGGTGAGATCTTCTCCGCGTAGGTCGCTGCCTCGTCATTCTGCTCGGCGAGCTCGAGTCGCGATTCGGCCAACAGATCGAATGCCCGAACGAGCAGCTCGCCGCCGAGCGCTGCCAGCTTTGCCGAGAGCGACTCGAAGTCTTCTTCGGGCCCGATCGCCAGCTCCTCGCAAAGCGCCACCGGTCCGGAGTCGAGGCCCGCGGTCACTTGCATCACACAGACACCGGTGCGCTGCTCACCGGCCATGATCGCCCGCTCGATCGGCGCTGCCCCGCGCCAGCGTGGCAGCAGCGAAGGATGGACGTTGAGCATCGGCCACTCGGAGAGCAGCGGCTCGCGGATCAGCTGGCCGAAGGCGCAGACCGCAACCGCCTCGGGGCGGGCAGCGCGGATCCGCTCCAACATCTCCCCATCGTTGACGTTTGCCGCCTGCAGCAGCTCGAGTCCGAGCTCGGCGGCGACCTCAGCCGCTGGGGGCGCCTGCGTGCGACGGCCGCGACCCTTTGGACGATCGGGCGGCGTGACAACAAGCACCGGGCGGTGCCTGGAATCAGCCAGCCTGCGCAGCACAGAGCCGGCAAACTGCGAGGTGCCAAGGTAGACGGTCCTCACGCGTCTCTTCGTGGGTGCGTCAATCGGCACGGTGACTGCCGGGTGTTCGGGTCCGCGGCGATTGGCGCGCTCACGCTGTGTGCTTTGGCTCGCGATGCTCGCCCTCGTCGTTGGCCTCCTGCTCGGCCAGCGGCGGGCTATAGCTCTCACCCTCACGTAGGGCCCGCAGGGCGCCCTTGCGCTGCGCCCGCGGCGCCCGGTCGAGGATTAGGACCCCGTCGAGGTGATCGATCTCGTGCTGGAGCACGCGGGCCTCGAGGCCGGAGGCCTCGAGGCCCACCGACTCACCATCGACGTCGAGCCCGCTGAACCGCGCGTGCAGCGGCCGCTCGACATCCATTGAGACACGGGGCAGACTGAGGCAGCCCTCCTCAGCGACTACGACCTCGTCGGAGCGCCACTCGACCTCTGGGTTGATGAGCGCGGTCGGCTCGCTGTCAGGACCAGCCTGGAAGACCAGCAGCCGGCGCAGCAGCCCGACCTGGGTGGCGGCAAGGCCGACACCCATGGCGTCGCGCATGATCCCCACCATCCGTTCGACCTCGGCGCGCAACTCCGGGCCGAACTCGCGCACCGACGAGGCCTTGCTCTTCAGCACTGGATCGCCGAACTTGACTATGTGCGTTAGCGCCGCTTCGCGCCGCTCGAGCAGCTCGGTTTCAAGCTCGCTCTCGCCGCGCTCGTCGGTCTCCGTCTCCGCGTGCTCGCTCATCGAATTCTGAGTCTAAGGATCGCGCTCGCGTTACTGGGGGTCGACGTCGACCGAGATCGCGATGTCGCGGAGGGTGCGGTCGCCGGCGAGGCGCTCGACCGTGTTGCCAACGGCGCTGACAGTCGCCTCGCGCTCGCCGGCCTTGAGCAATAGCCGGCGGCGGTGGCGGTTGCGGACGCGAAACATCGGCGCGGGACCGAGCAGATCGGTGTCCTCCGGCAACGCCGAACGGAGGTCGTCGGCTAGACGCGCCGCCGCCTTGTCGAGGCGGGGCTCGGACTCGGCCTTGAGCACGATCCGGGTCAGGTGCGAGAAGGGCGGGTAGCACAGTACCCGCCGCCGCTCGATCTCCTCAGCGAGGAAGTTGCTCGCATCGTGTCCGGCGGCGTGGACGATGCTGGACGCGGTCGGGGCCAGGGTCTGCACGATCACCTCGCCGCCGGCGATGCCACGGCCACTGCGGCCCGCCAGTTGGGTGACCATCGCGAAGGTTCGCTCCGCGGCGCGAAAGTCCGGGAAGCGCAGAGTGGCGTCGGCGTCGAGGATCGCGCTCAGGGTCACTTCGGGAAAGTCGTGGCCCTTGGCGACCATCTGAGTACCGACGAGGATGCCGCTCTCGGCCTCGCCGAAGGCGGCGAGGATGCGGGCATGAGCACCCCGTCCGGCTGCGGTGTCGGCGTCAAGCCTGAAGACGGGCATCGGGGCCAGCCGCTCAGCCAGCAGCGCCTCGACTTGCTCGGTTCCCACTCCGGCCTGCGAGAGGGTGGTCGAGCCGCATGCATCGCAGGCGCTGGGCAGCGGCTCGCGATGGGCGCAGTGATGGCAGACGAGCCGCCCACTATGGCGATGGACGATCAGCGAGACGTCACAGTTGAGGCAGCTCCAATGCTCGCCGCAGGAGCGGCAGGTGAGCCAGGGAGCAAAGCCGCGCCGGTTGACCATCACGATCGCCTTGGCGCCGGCTCCGCGCACACTCTCTAGCGCGGCCCATGTATCGGGATGCAGGGCACCGGAGCGTGGGTCGGCCTCGCGCATGTCGAGAACCCGCACCGGCGGCATCGGGCGACCGTCGACCCGCCGCGGCAGCTGCAGCCGCGGCAGCTGCAGCCAGGACTCCGGCCGCGGCGTCGCGGTACCGGCGAGCAGCACCGCGCCGCACTCGGTGGCCCGCCGGCGGGCGACGGTGCGAGCGTCGTAGCAAGGGTCGCCCTCCTGCTTATAAGAGGCGTCGTGCTCCTCGTCGATCACGATCAAGCCGAGCTCGCGCAGCGGCGCGAAAACGGCCGAGCGCGGCCCGACGCAGACGTTTGCCTCGCCACTGCGCAATCGCCGCCACTCGTCGTAGCGCTCGCCGTCGGAAAGGGCGGAGTGCAGGACCGCGAAGCGGTCACCGAGCCGAGCCCGAAAGCGAGCCACTGCCTGCGGCGCCAAGCCGATCTCGGGAACCAGCACGATCGCTCCGGTGCCTCGCGCCAGCGCCGCCTCGACCGCGGCGAGGTAGACCTCTGTCTTGCCCGATCCGGTGACCCCGTGCAGGAGCTGCTCGCGCGGGGCGCCCGCCTCGCCGTCGAGCGCGGCGACAATGCTCTGCACCGCGGCTTCCTGTTCGGGCAGCAGCTCGGGACGACCGGCGCTGGCGCCGACCTGCGGGTGGGTGGAGCGGCGGCGCACCTGCGAGCTGCGAGTGGCAACCAAGCCGCGCTGCTCGAGACGGCGCAGCACGCCGCGGTCTGAGCTAACCGCGGCGACAAGCTCGGGAGCCGACATCTCGCCGGACCGCAAGGCCTCCAGCACCGCCCGCTGCTTGACGCCAAGGCGCTCGCCCCCGCTCAGCGCCTCCTCCCCGGCCGCGGTGATCTCGGCCCGTAGCTCCTGCCGCGAGCGCACCCGCTGACCAGCTGCCCCAGTACCCGGCGGCAGGACCAGCTGCAGCCCTCGTGAAGGCGTCGAGCAGTACTCCTCGGCGATCCAGAGACCGAGCCGGACCAGCTCCGGCGGCGTGCCCGCCTCGAGTGCTTCGACCGGCTCGGCGAGCCGCTCGGGCGGCAACGAGGACGCATCGGCCAGGCCGACGACGACGCCGAGCAGGCGCCGCCGACCGAAGGGAACCTTGACGATGCTGCCGACCCCGAGATCGGACATTGCGTCGGGAAGGCGATAGTCAAAGGGCCCGCGCAGGGCGCGGGCGGTGGTGAGCGGCTCAACCTTCGCTATTGACACTTGAGCACCGTATGGAGGGGTGCGGACGGCGCGGGTATGCTGCCGCCTGTGAGCCGGAGCGAACGAACGTGCATATCTGATCCTGCGTGAGTGAGCGAGGGCGAACTCCCTGATGGCGGCGCTCAACCTCAGCCCCGGAGAGCGGGTGATCTTCCAGGGCCACCCTTCTTGGCGGGCGATCCTCGGCTTCTACCTGAAGGGGATCCTGGTCGCCGCGATCCTCGGGGCGATCGCGTCTTTCTTCGTCAGCAACGGCACGGTCTTCCTGATCGTCCTCGTCATAGTCGCCCTGACCGTCCTGATCGGCTTCGTCAAGCGCGTCGCCACGACCTACACGATCACGGACCGCCGCCTCAACATCAAACGGGGAATCGTCTCCCGCGAGGTGCAGGAGACCCGCCTCGAGCGGGTCCAGAACGTCAACTTCAAGCAGTCCGTCTACCAGCGCCTGATGCAAATCGGCGACGTCGACTTCGACACCGCCGCCGGCGACGACTACAACTTCGTCTTCGCCGGAGTCGCCGACCCCAGCGACGTAGTCCACAGCGTCGATCAAGCAACTGGAGCAAACGCAGCTGGCTCACATGGGCTGGGCGAAGCTCAGCCGCCCCGCTAGGGCGGGGATGCCGGTGCCCCTCCCCGTGAATTGATGTCGCACGCGCGCGCTTCGCGCCCGCTTGGCGACTGAAAAGGTGCGCGGCTGCGCCGCGCAGATACCGGATTGCATTTCCGCCGCTTCGCGACATTCCCGGGGAGGGGCACCGGCATCCCCACTCAACTATGCACTGCACCATCGTCCGCCCCTACGGCGACGATTGACTTGTGGAACTCGGAACCGTTCTTGGACTGATCGTGTCGGTCAGCGCCCTTGTAGCAACCGTGGTCTTGGGGTTGCTGCGCTTCAAGCACGAGCGCAAACTGGAGGATGCGCGCGATGCGCGTGTAATCCTGGCCGATGGAGCTCTGGAGCTCAGTCGCCTGAAGGAAGCACTTAGTCGAGCGCAGGATGCGTTCGGACCGGCACTAACGACGGGGAAAAACTGGCCGGAGGATGAAGAAGGTGAGTTCCGCACACTTGATGAGCACATCGGCGCCTTGGATTCGGCCCAGGCCGCAGTCCGAATCCGCTTCAAAAGCGACGATCCAGTTGTTGCGTCGCTCGACCAAGCGCAGGCCACAGCACATGCAATTCGGAGCACCTATTACCTGCTGGATCTCCGAGTGAGGCCACAGGGAGATCAGATTCCCGACAGCTACCAGCAAAACATGAGGGACGCACTCGCCCTCCACAGGCAGTTTGATCGCTACCGCAACATGTTCTTGGAAGCAGCCCAGAAGGCCGCCGGCGTCGACCTCGCCGCCCATTAATCGCCAACGGTTTGAATGGCTACCTGATGCCCAGTGACATTCATTTGGGTCGCGAGGGGTCTGGTCGGGCTCCGGGCGAATGTCGCGAAGCGGCGGAAATGCAATCCGTCTATTGCGCGGCGTAGCCGCGCTCAAGCTCCGGAGCTAAGCGCGCGGAGCGCGCGTGCGACATCAATTCGACCGGAGCCCGACCAGACCCCTCCCCGCTTGTACTTCAGGCAGGCGCTGCTTCGAGACCGGCAGCCGCTTTGAGCGCCTCGGCTCGGTCCGTGCGCTCCCAGGTGAAGGCATCGCCTTCGCGACCGAAGTGGCCGTAGGCCGCGGTCTGGCTGAAGACCGGGCGGTGCAGGTCGAGGTAGCCGCGGAAGGCGCCTGGGCGAAGGTCGAACTCCGCTTCGACCAGGCGTGAGATTTGGGAGTCGGGGAGCTTGCCGGTGCCGAAGGTCTCGACCATCAGGGAGATCGGCCGGGCGACGCCGATCGCGTAGGCGACCTGCACCTCGCAGCGCTGCGCGAGGCCGGCGGCGACGAGGTTCTTGGCGACGTGGCGGGCGGCGTAGGCGGCGGAGCGGTCGACCTTGGAGGGATCCTTGCCGGAAAAGGCGCCGCCGCCGTGGCGGGCCATGCCGCCGTAGGTGTCGACGATGATCTTGCGGCCGGTCAGGCCGGCATCGCCGACCGGGCCGCCGATCACGAACTTGCCGGTCGGATTGACGAGGAAGTGCTGGCGCAGCTCGGCCTCGTCGAAGAGGCCGGCGGCCTCGGCACCGAGCACGGGCAGCACGACGCTCTCCCAGAGGTCGGGCTTGATCTTCGACTCCGACTCGACGCCATCGGCGTGCTGGGTCGAGATCAAGAGCTTTTCGACCTGGACGGGGCGGCCGTCGGCATAGCGGACGGTGACCTGGGTCTTGCCATCGGGACCGAGGTAGTCAAGCGAGCGGTCCTTGCGCACGGCGGCGAGACGCTCGGCGAGCCGGTGCGCGAGGTGGATCGGCATCGGCATCAACGCCTCGGTCTCATCGGTGGCGTAACCGAACATCATTCCCTGATCGCCAGCGCCGGCGATCAGCAACTCGTCCTCGACCGAGGGCTCGGTGCGGGTCTCATAGGCGGCGTCGACGCCCTGGGCGATGTCCGGCGACTGCTTGTCGAGTGAGACCAGGACCGAAATGTGGTCGCAGTGGTAGCCATAGTCGCCGTGGTCGTAGCCGATCCCGCGGATCGTCTCTCGGACAAGCTCGGGGACGTTGAGGTGGGCGCTGGTCGAGATCTCACCGGAGACCACGGCCATGCCAGTGTTGACCAGCGTCTCGCAGGCGACACGGCCCTCGGGGTCGTCGGCCATCACCGCGTCGAGCACGGCGTCGGAGATCTGGTCGCAGACCTTGTCCGGATGCCCCTCGGTGACCGACTCGGAAGTGAAGAGGTACTCGCCCTCGGCAAGTGGCTGGATATCGCTCATGCCGGAAGCCTAGCGTTGCTGACCCGGAGCGTGCAGGGATCGCGCAGGCCAGGACGCGGGGAGCGTGACGTGCTTCAGCGCGCGAGCGACTGAGGACGCGGGCATGCCCCGCGTCAGGCGCGCCCTCGGCGGGTACCGGAGTGCGGGACGAAGTCGATCACCAGGGGGACGCCCTGGAGCCCGTAGGTGTCGCGCAGCCGGTTCTCCAGGTGGTAGGCCCAGTCGCGGTTGATCAGCTTGCGATCGTTGACCTGGATCGCGATCCGCGGTGGGCGCTCGCCCACCTGCGCGGCGTAGTAGAGGCGCAGGCGACGGCCGCGCCGGGACGGCGGCGGCGTTTTGCCGACGACGTCGGCGACGAAGCGATTGAGCTCAGGGGTGGGAATCCGCTCGGCGGCGCGATCGGCCAGCTCCACCGCCTTGGGCAGCAGGTTGGCGACGTTGCGGCCGCGCGTTGCCGAGCAGGTGACGACGGCGGGGCGCAGGCGCAGCTTCTGCGTGGCCCGGGCGCGGGCGTCATCGATGTCGGTGCGGGTGACGTCCCACTTGTTGAGCGCGAGCAGGGTTGCGCAGCCGGCCCGCATCGCGATCTCGGAGACGCGCAGATCCTCGGCGGTGATCCCGTCTGAGGCATCGCAGACGACGAGGGCGACGTCGGCGCGCTCGACGGCGTGTTCGGAGCGCAGCTGGGCGTAGTAATCGACCGAGCCGGCGACCTTGGAGCGGCGCCGCAGCCCGGCGGTGTCGACCAGGATGACGCGACGCCCGTCGACCTCGATCTCGGTGTCGATCGCGTCGCGGGTGGTGCCGGCGCGAGCGGAGACGATCACCCGCTCGGAGCCGAGGAAGGCGTTGATCAGCGAGGACTTGCCGACGTTCGGACGCCCGATCACGGCGACGCGGACGGCATCGGTCTCCTCGCCGGGCGAGGCGTGCTCGCCGAGCAGTTCGACCACGCGGTCGAGCAGGTCGCCGCTGCCGAGGCCATGGCTCGCCGAAACTGGCAGCGGCTCGCCGAGACCGAGCTGGTTCAGTTCGGCGCTCAAGTGCTCGTCCTCGGGCCGGTCGAGCTTGTTGGCGACGACGAGAACCGGCACATCGGCACCGCGCAGCGTCTTCGCCAAGTCGACGTCGCCGGCGCGGACGCCGGCGCGTGCGTCGACGACGAAGAGGACCGCATCGGCCTCGGCAATCCCGAGGCGGGCCTGCTGCTGGATGTCGCGGGCCAGCTCGGATTCGTCCTCGAGATCGATGCCGCCGGTGTCGAGCAGCTCGAAGGCCAGTCCGTTCCATTCGCAGCGCACCCGCTTGCGGTCGCGCGTCACGCCCGGCTCGGAGTGGGTGACGGCCTCGCGGCCGCCAGCGAGCCGGTTGACCAGGGTGCTCTTACCGACATTGGGGAAACCGACGATGGCGACGGCGGGAAGCCGGCTCACAGTCGGCTCACCCTCAGGTGCAACGTTTTGTCCCCGTACGCGGGGGTCAATGCGTTGCACCTCGTCATGCCAGGTCTCGATCCCCGGCAAGGGCAGCGATCCGCTCGACGACCTCGTCGAGCGACATACCGGTGGTATCGATCTCGACGGCGTCATCCGCCGGGCGCAGGGCGCTGTGCTCGCGGCTCTCGTCGCGCTGGTCGCGTTCGTGCTGGACGGCGAGAACGGCCTCGGGGTCCTCGCCGGTCTGGGCGGCGCGGCGGCTGGCGCGCTCCTCTGGCGAGGCAGTCAGGAAGACCTTCAGCGGCGCGTCGGGACTGACCACGGTGCCGATGTCACGGCCCTCAGCCACATAGCGGCCCGTCGCGATCGACTCGCGTTGGCGCTTGACCATCGCCTCGCGAACGCCGGGGTGAACCGAGATCCGCGAGGAAGCCTCGGTCACACGTGGCTCACGGATCTCTGTGCTGACGTCCTCGCCGTCAAGTTCGACTCGATCGCCATCCACAGAGAGCGAGATCTCCCCGGCGATGGCAGTCGTCGCCTCCGGGTCGTTGAGATCGACTCCGCGCCGAAAAGCCGCGAGTGCCACGCAGCGATACATCGCCCCGGAGTCGAGATAGGTGAAGCCGAGCTTGGCGGCAAGGGCGCGCGCAACGCTGGACTTGCCGGCGCCCGCGGGCCCGTCGATGGCGATGACCATGGGCGGCAGCGTAGAGACGGTGGCCGCTCGCGGCGTTGCGCGCTCAGACGCCCTTTGCTGCCAGCGAAGCGAGGTCGGCCTCGAAGCCCGGGTAGCTGACCGCCGCGGCGCCCATGCCCTCGACCACTACGCCCTCGCCCGAGGCGAGGCCGGCGATGGCACCGAGCATGGCGATGCGGTGGTCGCCGTGGGAGTCAATGGCGCCGCCGTGCAAGCCGCCGCTCCCCTCGATTCGCATACCGTCCTCACGCGCTTCGACACTCGCGCCGAGCGCGCTCAGCGCTTCGCAGGTGGTGGCGACCCGATCGGACTCCTTGCGGCGTAGCTCGGTCGCGTCGCGGATCGTCGTCGTGCCCTCCGCGAAGCAGGCAGCGAGAGCGAGCAGGGGCAGCTCGTCGATCGCCAGCGGGATCTCCCCGCCACCGATCTCGGCGCCCTGCAACGAGGAAGCACGGACGCTCACCGTGCCGATCGGCTCGCCGCCGCGCTCCCCAACCGGCTCGACCTCGATCGAGGCGCCCATGCGCTCGAGGATCGTCAACAACCCAGTCCGGGTTGGGTTAGTGCCGACGCCCTCCAAAGTCACCTCGCTGCCGGGCACGAGCAGCGCCGCGACGATGAAGAAGGCGGCGGAGGAAAAATCGGCGGGAATGGCGAGGTCACCGGGCTCGAGCCGTTTTGCCGGCCGGACCGAGATGCCACCGCGCAGCCAGGCGACTTCGGCGCCGGCGGCGGCGAGCATCCGCTCGGTGTGGTCGCGGCTGCGCGATGGCTCGCGCACCCAGGTCTCCCCCTCTGCCAGCAGGGCGGCGAAGAGCAGGCAGGACTTCACCTGAGCGCTGGCGATCGGCAGCTCGTACTCGATCCCCTTCAGCGGTACGGCCTTGATCTGAAGCGGCGGCAAGCGCTCCTCGCGGCAGCTCAAGCATGCACCCATCTCGCGCAGCGGCAGGGCAATGCGATCGACCGGGCGGCGACGGATCGAGTCGTCGCCATCGAGTGTCCAAGTGCCGTTTTGCTGCCCGGCGAGCCAACCCGGCAAGAGCCGCAGCAAGGTCCCGGCGTTGCCGACGTCGATCGTCGTTTGGCGTGCCCCGCGCAGGCCTGTGCCACGGACACGAATCGTCGGCTCGATGCCGTTTGCCCCAACACCGTCCACTTCGGCGCCGAGCGCCTGCACCGCGGCCAGCGTCGAGCGGGTGTCGGCGGAGTCGAGGTAGCCCTCGATCTCCGTCTCCCCTTCGCCCATCGCGGCGATCAGCGCGGCACGGTGTGAGATCGACTTATCGGCGGGTGGCCGCAGGCTGCCGCGCAGTGGCCCGACCGGGTCGAAGCGGGTTGCCATGCCTAGGAGCCATTGCCGACGGCGCTGACCGTGTGGCCCAGTTCGCGCACAAGTGTCGCCGCCCGTTCGGCCTGCTCGTCGCCGGCGACCCAGAGCGAGACCGCGCCGGAAGTCATGTCGGGCGCCGGGTAGAGCGCCATGTCCTCGATGTTGACCCCCGCCTCGCCAAGTGCGAGCGCCAGCTCGGCGATCGTGCCGGGACGGTTGGTGACGACCACCCGCAACTCGCGCAGCGGCCCGCCGGCGAGTTCGGTCTCGAGTAGGCGACGGCGGTCGGCCGCCGCCCCGGTGTGCCACTCGGCGACCGCGTCGCGCTCTCCTTCGCGGATCAGCTCGGCGGCCTCGCGCAGCCGTTTGGCGACGGCGTCGACGGCCTCGGCCACGGCCTCGCTATTGCTGGCGAAGATGTCGCCCCAGATCGCCGGGTTCGCCCCGGCGACGCGAGTCGTGTCGCGGAAGCTGGGGCCGACCTCCGGCATGCGCTCGGAGTCGCGGGTCAACTCGGCCACCGCCTGACCGACCAGTACGTTTGCGACGACGTGCGGCAGGTGACTGATCGTCGCCATCAGCCGATCGTGTGCCTCCGGATCGATCGCCTGGACCCGTGCTCCGAGGCCGGCGACGGTCCTCTGCAGGCGGTCGTAAAGAAGGCCGCTGGAACTGGCGGATTTCGGCGTCAGATACCAACGGGCGCCCTCGAAGAGATCATCGCGGGCGTTCTCGACCCCGGAGGTCTCCGCCCCGGCCAGCGGGTGACCGCCGATGAAGCGCTCGTCGGCGCCGAGCGCGGCGACGATGTCGCGCTTGGTCGAGCCGACGTCGGTGACGACCGTGTCGGGGCCGCAAGCAGTGAGCGTCGCTTCCGCCAGTTCGGCCAGGCCCGCCACCGGGGCGGCGCAGAAGATCACCTCAGCCCCCGCGCAAGCCTCCGCGACCGTGGCGGCACCCCGCGCGATCACCCCCGCCTCCATCGCCTTGCTCAGCGTTGCCGGGTCGGGATCGAAGCCGACGACCTCCGCGTCGAGTCGGCGCCGAGCGGCAAGCCCGATCGAGCCGCCGATCAGGCCAACGCCGAGGACGGCGATCCTCATTCGCCGCGCCGCGCCCTTGCCGCCGAGGCGAGCTGCTCCAAGACCGAGACCGTCGTCTCCCAGTCGAGGCAGGGATCGGTGATCGACTGCCCGTAGACAAGCTCGCCAGCGCCGAGATCCTGGCGTCCCTCGACCAGGAACGACTCGAGCATGACCCCGATGATCGCGCCGTTGCCGTCGGCGACCTGATCGGCGATCTCGCCGGCGGCAAGCAGCTGCCGACCGGGGTCCTTGCCGCTGTTGTCGTGAGAAGCGTCGATGACCAAGCGCTCAGGCAGGCCGGCGGAACCGAGCAGCTCCAGCGCTCCGGCCACGCCTTCGCCCCGATGGTTGGGCGCGCCGCGGCCGCCGCGCAGAATCACGTGGCCATCGGGATTGCCGCTGGTGTAGAGAATCGCCGGAGCGCCGGCGTCATCGATACCGGCGAAAGCATGTGGCGCCGCCGCTGCGCGTACGGCGTCGACCGCGACCTGAACGTCGCCGTCGGTGCGGTTCTTGAAGCCGACCGGCATCGAGAGGCCGGAGCCCAACTGGCGGTGGGTCTGGCTCTCGGTCGTGCGGGCGCCGATCGCCCCCCAGGAGACCGCATCGGCGATGTACTGCGGCGTGATCGGGTCGAGGAACTCGGTCCCAACCGGCAGGCCGTGGTCGAGCACCTCGAGTAGGAGTTGGCGCGCCATGCGCAGACCGGTGTTGACGTCGAGCGAGCCATCGAGGTGCGGATCGTTGATCAGCCCCTTCCAGCCCGTGGTCGTGCGCGGCTTCTCGAAGTAGACCCGCATCGCGATCAGCAGGTCGCTGCTCAGCTTGCGCGCCTGCTCGGCGAGGCGGCCGGCGTAGTCAAGCGCGGCCTCCGGATCGTGCACGCTGCATGGGCCCACCACGACCAGCACTCGATCGTCGATCCCGTCCAAGACGTTGCCGACTTCGCCGCGGCCGTGCACCACGGCGCCTTCGCGGTCCGCGCCCAGTGGCAGTTCCTCCAGCAGCGCCTGCGGCGAAACCAGCTCCTCAACCCGCTCGATCCGCTGGTCGCGGACCCGGTCTCGCGTCTCTCCCTTCATTCCGATCACCATTTTGCCTTCACCTTCCTCCACGTTCACAAGCCTACTTCCGGTCTGCTCGCCGCAGGTATGCGACGGAGCACGTGATTCGACGCCCGGCCGTTGCTTATCTCGGTGCGGCAGAGCCGCGAGGCCGGACGCCTAGCTAAATCGCCAGAAATAGGAGAAGCGCGCGTGGGCGAGCGTGGCGCCGGAGGCGCTGTTGACGCTCGTCGTGTCGGCTGATTGCTTCACCTTCCCTGACTTTGTAGCAGGTGAGGGTGTGTTAGTCGAGCAGTTCGCCCAGGGCGGCGAGCAAGCGGCCGTCCTCCTCGGCGGTGCCGTAGGAGACGCGGATGTGGCCGGCCTCGCCGAGCGGCGTGCCGGGGCGGACCGCGATCGAGCGCTCGGCGAGGCCGGCGAGGACCACACCCTCATCGGCGTCGCCGAGGTCGATCCAGGAGAAGTTGGCCTGTGTATCTGTGGTGGCGAGACCGAGCTCGCGCAGTCCCTCCTCGACCCGGATGCGCTCGACGATCGTGCTCTCGACCCGCTTGCTGACATCGTCTTGGTGCAGGATCGCCTCGGCGCCCGCAGCCTGGGCGAGGGCGTTGACGCTGAAAGGCTGGCGCACGGCGTCAACCGCGGCACGGAACCTGGGTGCGCCCAGCGCGTAGCCGACCCGCAAACCGGCCAGCCCGTAGACCTTGCTGAAGGTGCGCAGGACGACCAGATTGGGCAACTCGGCGAGCAGGTCGACCGTCGCGTCCGGGTCGTCGTGGGTCTGGAACTCGACGTAGGCCTCGTCGAGGATCACGGTGACGTGGGCGGGCAGCCCGGCGCAGAACTCCGCCACCGCGGCTGCGGGGACGTGGGTGGCGGTCGGGTTGTTGGGGTTGCAGAGGAGGAGGAGTTGCGTCGCCGCGGTCACCTCGGCCGCCATCGCATCGAGGTCGTGGACGTCACCCTCGCCGAGCGGCACGCGGACCTCCCGGGCGCCGGTAAGCGCCGGCAGGTACGGATACATCGAGAAGGCGGGCCAGGCGTAGAGGATCTCGGCGCCCGGCTCGCAGAGCGCCTCGGCGGCGGCGAGGAGGATCTCGCAGGAGCCGTTGCCGACGGCGACGCGGGCGGG
Source organism: Solirubrobacterales bacterium (assembly GCA_033856275.1). Taxonomy (GTDB): domain Bacteria; phylum Actinomycetota; class Thermoleophilia; order Solirubrobacterales; family 70-9; genus VRUE01. The sequence continues at coordinate 14,451 of JAWVFJ010000049.1, read as the reverse complement.
GTCGGTGTCGTAGCGCTCGGCGATTCGGCGGCGCAGCAGCGTCGCGTCGGGATCCGGGTAGCGGTTCATCGCTCCCGCGGCGGCGGCGATCGCCTCGACCACCGCGGGGTGCGGCGGGAACGGCGACTCGTTGGAAGCGAGCTGAGCGATCCCGGTCGCGGCAAGCGACTCCGGGGACTGCCCGGTCGGTACGCCGGCCTGGTAGCCCGGCATGCGGGCGAGCTTCTCGGCAAAGGTGACGCTCATCGAATGGAGTTTGAAGGATTGTGCGGGCTCCGGCGCCCACAATCCTTCAACGAATGGGCTACTGGGCGGCGTGGAGGTCGGCGCGGAGCTCTTGGGTAGCTCCTAAGTACACGTGCGCCGGCTTGTGGGACGGCGGCGCGTAGTAGTGGACCATGGCGCGAATCACCCGCGGCATCCCGCCGGGCACGTCGATCTCACGGGCGCAGATCAGCGGCACCGAGTCGAGGCCGAGCCGGCGCGCGGCGACGGCCGGAAACTCGGCGTCGAGGTCGCCGGTGGTGGTGAAGAGGCAGCTGACCATCGCCTTCGCGCTCAGCTCGTTGCGATCGAGCAGCTCGCGCATCAGTTCCTCCGTGGCCACCACGATCGCCTCAGCATCGTTGGCGTCGGCCTGCGCGGCCCCGCGGACCGCGAAGAGTCGCTCCTCGCTGCTCATGAATACCTCCGCGTCGCTCCCGGCGCAAAGAACCAGGGATGCCTCATTGGGGTCGCTCCGCGATCACAGGCTCGCATCTTCCCAGAGGCGGCCGACCTCAACCTCATCGAGCCGGCGCGCATGCCCCTGCGCCAGCCTGCCGAGCTCAATTGAGCCGAAGCGCACGCGGCGCAGCTTCATCACGCGGTTGCCGATCGCCTCGGCCATTCGGCGCACCTGCCGGTTGCGTCCCTCGCGCAGGACGATCTCGACCTCGCGCTCGCTCAAGCGCCGCACCTGCGCTGGCGCGCTCGGACCATCACCCAGCTCTACCCCGCTCTCCAGGCGCCGCAGATCGGCGTCCGATGGCGGGCGCCGCAGCTCCGCCCGATAGGCCTTGCTGACCCCATAGCGCGGATGGGTAAGTCGGTTGGCCAGCTCGCCGTCGTTGGTCAACAGCAACAAACCCGTGGAGTCGGCGTCGAGGCGGCCGACTGGGTAGAGCCGGGCCGTCGTATCGACCAATTCGACCACCGCCGGTCGCCCCCCCCCAGGTTCACGGGCCGTCGAAACCACCCCGGCCGGCTTGTTAACCGCCCAAACCTCCCGCGCCTCGGTCCCCACCAAGTTCCCATCAACCCGCACTTCGTCGCCATCCCCCACATCCCGGGCCGGATCCGTCACAACCTCCCCACCCACCGTGACCCTGCCCTTGCCGATGATCAGCTCAGCTTTCCGCCGCGAAGCGACCCCCCCATGGGCCAGAAACTTGGCGAGCCTCACGACGCAGGAGGGATCGGGGAAGGTCCCGACGGAGCCTCCCCGCTGTTGCTCCGGCGGGGCCTTCCGCGATCCCTCCCGGGCCTGTTACTCCCCCGGCCCGTCCCCCACCTCATGGCTCAGCCCGCTGCTCCCCGGCCTTGAGCAGTCGCTCCCGCAGATCCCGCTCGTCCTCAGGTGTCGGATCGAACCGCGAAGGATCGGGCAGCTCGTCGAGCCCGGACAATCCGAAGAGCCGCTCGAAGAGCTCCGTCGTCTTGAAGATCGCGGCGCCGAACTGCGAACGCCCGGACTCCTCGATCAAACCCCGCTCGGCGAGCGTCTGCACCGCCGACTCGGAGGTGACGCCGCGAATGCGCGCGACCTCGGGGCGGGTGACCGGCTGCAGGTAGGCGACGATCGCCAGGGTCTCGGCCTGCGCCTGGGTCAGCGGAGGGGTACGCGGCTTGGCAAGCAGGCGCCTGGCCGCCGCCTCGCTGGCGGGGTCGCTGGCGAAGGCGAAACCGCCGGCGACCTCGCGCAGGACCACTCCGCGCTTGCCCTCGGCGAGGTCCTCGCGCAGGAGCTCGATCGCCTCGTCGATCTGTCCCTCGGTTGCCTCGGTTGCCTCGGCTAGATCGCGTGCCGACACCGGCTGCGGCGAGAGGAAGAGCAGCGCCTCAATCGTCCGCGTCAGGTCGCTCATTACTGGACCTCCTCGCGCTTGCGGATCTCGATCGGGCCGAAGGGCTTGGTCTGCTCCCAGGTCGCCTCGCCTTTGCGGTACATCTCGAGCAGGGCGAAGAGCGTCACCGCCTGGGTTAGGCGATCCTCGCCGCCGAACTGTTGGTCGAAGTCGATGCTGGCATGGCTGCGGAGGGCGTCGCGAAGCGCCCGCAACCGCTTTTCCAGGGAGACGGTCGGCCGGATGTGGTCGAGATTCAGTTCCGGTGGGATCGCCAACAGGTCGCCGAGCGCGGCGCCGAGCCGCTCCGGCTCGTAGACAGCGGTCGCCCCCTCCAGTGCGACCTGGCGCAGCTCGGGTGGCAGCGGCGCCGAGCGGTAGAGGTAGCCCCGCTCTGCCTCGAAGCGCCGCCCCAAGACCGCGGCGGCATCGCGGTAACGGCGGTACTCGAGCAGGCGGGCCAGCAGCTCCTCGACCGCCTCCTCCGGGGTGACGTCCTCGAGCCCCTCCTCATCGCCGGGCAGCAGCAGCCGCGACTTCAGCTCCAGCAGCGAGGCGATCAGGACGAGGAACTCGGTCGCCACGTCGAGCTCCAGCTCATCCTCGCGCTCGAGGTGCTCGACGTAGGCCACCACGACCTCGGCCAGCTCGACCTCGAGCAGGCTCACCTCCTCGCGCAACACGACCGCCATCAGAAGGTCAAACGGACCGGCGAAGACGTCGAGGTCGAGGTCCAGCTCGGCGACGGTCACAGGGTAATCGAGCGGTTTGAGATCACAGGATGCGGTCTCAACTTAACGTGGCGGGCCGATGCCCATGCGGTCGCGCACGTCGGCAAGAGTGTCGGCGGCGATCGCGCGTGCCTTCTCGGCTCCGGCGGCGAGCACCGCCTCCAGGGCCGCCTCATCAGGACGCAGCTCGGCGTAGCGCTCGCGGATCGGCGCTAGGTACTCGACCACCGCCTCCGCAACCGCTCCCTTGAAGTCGCCGTAGCCGGCACCCTCGAACTCGCGCTCGACCGTGGCCGGATCGCTACCCCGGGCGACCGCATAGACGTCGATCAGGTTGGCGATGCCGGGCTTCTCAGGCGCACGGCGGACCTCGCGACCGGAGTCGGTGACGGCGCTGCCGAGCTTCTTGCGGATCGCCTCGGGCTCGTCGAGGACGAGCACGGTGCCGGCCTCGGTGCCGCCGGTGGTCGACATCTTTCGTTCCGGCTCTTGCAAGTCCATGATCCGGGCGCCTACCTCGGGCACGCGCAGCTCGGGCTCGACCAGGGTCTCGCCGAAGCGCTCGTTGAAGCGGCGGGCGATCTCGCGCATCAGCTCGACGTGCTGGCGCTGATCATCGCCAACCGGCACCTCGGTCGCCCGGTAGGCGAGCACATCGGCGGCCATCAGTACCGGGTAGAAGAAGAGCGCCGCCGAGGCCAGCTCGCGCTGTTTGCCCGACTTGTCCTTGAACTGGTGCATGCGGTTGAGGTCGCCGTGGGCGGTGACCGCGGAGAGCAGCCAGGTCAGCTCGGTGTGCTCGCGCACGTCGGACTGGCGAAAGAGGATGCAGCGGTTGGGATCGATGCCGGCGGCAAGCAGGATCGCGGTCGTGTCGTGGAGCCGCTCGCGCAGCTCGGCCGGGTCGAAGGCGACCGAGATCGCGTGCAAGTCGACGATGCAGAAGATCGCCGGTTCGCCGCGCTCCTGGCCCTCGACGTACTGGCGGATCGCGCCGATGTAGTTGCCGAGGTGCTTGCGGCCGGTGGGCTGGATGCCGGAGAAGACGATTGGGGCGCTCACGGGGGCGGAGCCTAGTTCAGGGGGCGGAGGAGGGGTGGCTCTCTCGCCCGTCCAAGTGCCGGCCTAATTAGGCCGGCACTTTGAGTATCCGCCCGTTCGAGAGAGCCACCCCTCCTCCGCCCAGCTCAAGCGGGTTCGGCCGCGGGCTCTCGAGGGCAGTCAGCTTCGGTGCCGTGGCCGCACTCGCCGGCTTGGGCAGAGCCCCTGCTGGGGACGGCTTCTATTTTCCGGCGGGGGTTCTCGATGCCGACGCCGGAGACGGCGCCGCCTACGATCATCAGGACTCCGGCTATGCCGATGCCTAGATGGAAGGCGGAGGTGGAGGCGTCAGCCGAGGCGGTGCTGACGCGTGCCGCTTGCGTGGGGGGCAGCTTGTCGGTCGTTGGGACCGCCAGCGGCTGCGCCTTTGCGTCGGAGATCGTTCGCTCGGCGCGGGGGCCGAGTGACCGGTCGCCAAGGTTGCCGTCGAGGGTCGAGCCGAAGTAAGCGGAGATGACCGCGCCGAGCACGGCGATCGCCAGCAGGCCGGCGACCCTGGCAATGCCGTTGTTGACGCCGGAGGCGATGCCGACGTGGCGTTCCTCGACCGAGTCGAGCACGGTTGCGGTCAGGGGGGCGACGGTGGCCGAGAGGCCGAGGCCGAAGACGAGGATGCCCGGCAGAACGTCCGTCGCGTAGTCGCCGCTGCTGCCGACCCGGAGGAGCAGCAACAGACCGACGCCGCCGACGATCGGGCCGATCGTCATCGGCAGGCGCGGCCCGGTCCCAGAGGCCAGTTTGCCCCAACGCGGTGAGAGGAAGAAGAGGATCAGCGAGATGGGGGTGGTCGCCAGGCCCGCCTCCAGAGGGGAGTAGCCGGCCACCTGCTGGAGGAAGAGCCCGACGAAGAAGAGGCCGCCGATCAAGCCTGCGTAGGTCGAGAGCGTGGTTAGGTTGGCGATGGCGAAGTTGCGGATCCTGAACAGGCCGAGATCGAGCATCGGGTGGCGCGCGCGCATCTCGTGCAGGACGAAGAGCGCGAAGCAGACGATGCCGGCGATGAAGGGGAGCCAGACGAACGGATCGCCCCAGCCGCGCGTAGGTTGCTCGATCAGGGCGAAAACGGGGCCGCCGAGACCGGCTGCCGAAAGAGCGATGCCCGACCAATCGATACCGCGAAAGGCGTCCGGATCGCGGCTCTCGCGCACGGAGTGCATGGTCAGCGCCACCGTCACCGCGATCAACGGCAGGTTGACCCAGAAGATCGAGCGCCAGGAAGTGAGGCCAACCAGAGCTCCTCCCCCGGCTGGCCCGACCACCGTCGCGATCCCGGTCCAGGCGGTCCAGGTGCCGACCGCCTTGCCGCGAGCGGCCCCCTCGAAGGTGGCGGCGACGATCGCCAGCGAGCCCGGCACCAGCAGCGCCCCGGCGACCCCCTGCAACGCCCGGGCCGCGATCAGGATCTCGACCGTTGGCGCGATCGCACAGAGCGCCGACGTGGCGCCGAAGGCGATCAGGCCAAAGACGAACATCCGCCGACGGCCGAACTGATCGCCCAGTGAGCCGCCGACGAGGAGCAGCGAAACGAGGGTGAGCATGTAGGCCTCTACCACCCACTGCTGCCCCGCCAGCCCGGCATTGAGCCCATCGGCGATCGCCGGCAGCGCCACCTTGACCACGGTCGAGTCGAGGAAGACGACGGTCGAGCCGAGGATCGTCGCGACCAGGGTCAGGCGCTGCTGGCGGGACACCGGGCGAGTGTACGTGGCGGCCAACCCGGTCGACGTGCCTGGATTCGGGACCTCTGAGACCTCCTCATCCGTACTCATTTGCGTAATCGCGAGGAGGAAAGATGGTGAAACGAGCGCTGCTGGTCACGTTGCTTGCCCTGGTCGCCGCCGGTGCAACCGCCCAGATCGTCAAGGCCGATGGACTCGGGATGATGATGAGAGCATCCCAAGGGGTCACGGTGAACGGCTCTCCCGACCGCTACGTCGCGATCTCGCCGAACACGACGCCCAAGCTCACGGTGGTCGAGCGGATCAATCAGAGTGACGGCCGGGTTGGCCGTTGGTGGTACCTGCGCGGCCACTACTACGTGCCGGCGGTTGCCTACGACCGCAGCGGGGGTGGCCTTTCTGCCGACGGCAGGACGCTCGTCCTCACCCGGTTCACCCGCGCCTTTCCTCCCAGGAGCACGCGGTTCGCGATCCTCGACACCGATCTCTACCTCCGCCATCCCCGCCGGGCTGGCCAACGTCGTCCGCGGCACGCCATCACCTACGTCGACCTCCGTGGCGAATTCAGCTTCGATGCGATCTCGCCCGACGGCTCGACGATCTACCTGATCCACCACTACCTCTCCCCCCGTGCCGGAGCTGCCTACCTCTCGAACTACGAGGTGCGGGCCTTCGACCTGAAGAGCCGACGGCTCCTCCCCGAACCGATCGTCGACCCCAAAGAGCCCGACGAGCGGATGGCCGGGGTGCCGATCACCCGCGCGATGAGTCCCGACGGGCGCTGGGCCTACACGCTCTACGACGGCAACGGGAAAGCGCCATTCCTCCACGCCCTCGACACGATCGCGCACCGCGCGGTCTGCGTCGACCTGCCCCAACTGAAGGACCGGCGAAACCTCTTTCTGCTGAGGATGCGGGTGGAGGACGGCGGGGGAGAGCTCGGCGTGCTCAGCCGCACGGCCGGGCTTGGGCGGTCGCGACCGCTGCTGAATATCGATACGCAAACCTTCGCCGTGCACGATCCCGCTCCGGTGGCGGCGGCATCGAGCGCCATCACACCTTGGCTGGCGATCGGGCTCGCGGCGCTGGCGGCTGCCCTCGCCCTCGCCTGGAAGCTCAAAACGCGCTGGACGGCTGAGCGGCCGCCGCTGGAACAGGCGTGAGCCGAGGGCGTCTTTTCGCTGCAGCCGGAGTCGGTGCGATCTGCGGCGCCTTCCTGATCGTGACCGCGCGGTCGCTCTCCACCGCGCCGCAGACTCCGGTAGCAACGGGCTCGAACCGTCCCCATCGTGCGACCGGACCTCGAGCTCCTGGCAAGGGATTTCTCGCCTTCACCCAAACGCCCCGATTCCCTGGCAATTTGGTCGAGAGAGAGGGCATTTCCGGGCGCTCAGCCAGCGGACTCCCGATCCTGCTTCGCCAGTACGGCGACCCGGCCCTCGCCGGCGTGCTGGTCTTCGGCTGCATCCACGGCGACGAGTGCGCCGCCAACCGGATCGAGCCGCTCGGCAACGGCGGCTGTCCGGATGCGCACGCCAACGTCTATCTGGTCCACAACCTCAACCCCGACGGCACAGCGCTGGGAACCCGCCTGAACGGGAGGGGCGTCGACCTCAACCGAAACTTCCCCTCGGGCTGGAAGCGAATTGGCGATCGCGGCGATCCGCAGTACTCGGGACCGCATCCGTTCTCGGAGCCCGAAACGCGGCTTGCCGCCAGGATCGTGCGCAGGCTGCAGCCCAAGGAGACGATCTGGTTCCACCAGTGGACGGGGAGCACGCCCCTGGTTCGCGCCTGGGGGCCGAGCGTTCCGTCGGCGCGGCGCTTTGCCCGGCTCGCCGGCCTGCCCTTCCACCGCTTGCCCTGGCTCGCCGGCACGGCACCCAACTGGCAGAACCACCGGTTTCCTGGCAGCAGCTCGTTCGTGGTCGAGTTTCCGCGTGGGCCGCTATCGGACGGCTCGGTGAAGCGCCTTTCAAGTGCAGTCGTACGCCTCGGGCGGGAAGTGGGCGAAGATGGCGTCTCGCGGAAGAGGTGAAGGTTGGAGACTGAAAGCAGCGCGGCCGATGCGGCCGCTTGGCAGGACCCACCGTCACGACGCACGGAACGGCGGCTCGTCCGCGAAGCCCAGCGGGGCTCCCAGCAAGCGCTCACCGATCTCTACTCCGAGCACTGGCGGCGCGCCCACCGCGCCGCCTACCTCGTCGTCCACGATGCCGGGGCAGCCGAGGACATCGCCCAGGACGCCTTCCTTGCCGCGATCGACAGCCTCGACCGCTTCGATCGTCGCCGGCCGTTCGGCCCCTGGCTGCACCGGATCGTCATCAACCGGGCGATTGACTGGGGGCGGCGTGAAGCGCTGCGGCGCAGCGCCGGAGACCCGGCCAAGCACCCGGAAGTCGCGGCGCCCGCGGAGGCGATCGGCGGAGAGCTGATGCCCGCGCTTGCCCAACTGCCGCCGGAGCAGCGCGCCGTCGTCGTCCTTCGCCACCTGCTCGAGTACACCCCGGGTGAGATCGCGCGGATGCTCGAACTGCCCCGCGGCACCGTCAACTCGCGCCTGCGCCGCGGCCTGGACCAGTTGCGCGACCTGATCGAGGTGAAGGGATGAGCGAGGACCGGCTGCGCGATCTGCTCCGCGAAGAGCCTCTGGCCGAGGCCGCCGAGGCCGAACGGCGCGGACTCGCTCTGGTCAAGCAGGCCTATGCGGAGTGGCGGCCCCCGGACAGGCCGGTGCTGCCACGCCTTGCCGTGGCGCTAGCCGTCGCGGCCCTGCTCGCCGCCCTGCTGCTCACCCCGGCCGGCGCTGCCGTCCGGAGCTGGATCGACGACGTCTTCACCGCCGGTGTGCGCCACGCCGAGCCGGCACTGACCGAGATCCCCGGCGGGGGCAAGCTGCTCGTCCAGTCGCCGCGCGGGCCCTGGGTGGTGCAGGCAGATGGCTCGCGGCGCCTGCTCGGGCGTTACCCAGAAGCGAGTTGGTCGCCACACGGCCTCTTTGTCGCCGCCGCGTCGGAACGGACGCTGAGCGCGATCGAGCCGGACGGGACGCCACGCTGGTCGATCTCGGCGAGCGGTCGGATCAGCGATCCGCGCTGGTCACCTTCCGGCTTCCGCATCGCCTACCGCGCTGGAGGGTCGCTGCGAGTGGTGAGGGCCGATGGGACCGGGGACGCGCTGGTCGGACCGGCAAGCCCCGCGGTACCACCCGCCTGGTTCCCGCCCGGCCTCCACCTGCTGGCCTACGTTGACGGCGAGCGGCGGATCGTGGTCACCGAAACCGACACCGCGCGGACGATGGATGCCGCCGGTGCCTCGCCGGGAATCGTCGGACTGGACTGGAGCGCGAACGGCCACAGGCTCATTGAATTCTCCAGACGAGATCTCTGGCTTCGGGGCATACGGATGGGCAAGCTTGCCAGTAGCCTCCAGCTCGGCGCTGCGAGGCGCATTCCGCTCCCGGCCGCGGGAGCGGTCCGGGCTGCCGCCTTCTCACCACATGGGCGCACGATCGCGGTCTTGCTGGACCGCTCGCCAGGTCCCGGCCCACCGCGCAGCGAAGCCCTGCTGATCGACCCGGTCGGCGGCCCGGTCCGTCGCCTCTTCGGCGTCTCCGGCCATCTCACCCAACTCGCCTGGTCACCGGACGGCCGCCGCCTCCTGCTCTCCTGGCCCGCCGCAGACCAGTGGCTGTTCGTCCCAACCGAAGGCGGTGCCCGCCTGCGAGCGATCGGCGACATCGCTGCCGTCTTCGCGCCCGGCAACGCCAGGCGAGCGACCTTCCCACGTGTCGAGGGCTGGTGCTGCTAGCCGCCCTCGAACGAGCCGGGCGCCTGAACAAGCGGGGCAAGGACGCAGGGAGCGCCGTGTGCTTCTGCACACAAGCGACTGAGGACGCCGCACCGCACCGTGTCAGGAGCCCGGCTCGCGCAACTGCTGCGCCGGGGTGAAGAAGTTGCGATAGGCAAGCGCAGTGGCGACCAGGCCGGCGATCGCGACGCTGCCGAGTAGGACGTAGAGGAGGATCAGCTGCAGGCGGACGGCATCGGTCGGGTTGGCGCCAGCGAGCAACATGCCGACCATCGTGCCGGGGAAGAAAATTACGCCAGTGGTCTTGGTCGAGTCGACCAAGGTGATCATCCCCGAGCGCAGGGCGCGGCGGACGAAGGGAGCCGCGGCCTCCTGGGCGGTGGCGCCGAGCGCCAGGGTCGCCTCGATCTTGGCACGCGAGTCCGCCATCTCGTCGCCGAGCCGGTTGAGCGCCACCGCCGAGGCGGTCATCGCGTTGCCGATCACCATGCCGCCGACTGGGACGAGGTAGCGCGCGGTCGCTTCGAAGACGCCGAGGGCGACGACGAGCCCGAGTGTGGTGGCGCCCGCAACCGCCAGCGCGATCAGCAGCGGCCAGAAGGCACCGGGGACCTTCTTCGCCCGGCTGCGGGCGGTGAGCGCCCCGAAGACGACCATCACCGCCAGCAGGCCGAAGACGAGCCAGAGCGTGTCGGCTTCGAAGATCAGCTTGATCGCGTAGCCGATCGCGGTCAGCTGGACGAAGGAGCGCACGGTGGCGATGCCGATGTCGCGCTCGAGGTCGGCCTTGCGCCAGTAGGAGATCGCCGCGGCAAGCGCAACCAAGGCAAGCGAGGCCACGACCTGCCCCGGGTTGAGGTGAATCGAGGTACTCAAGCCAGCACCTCCTCGATCGGACCGGCCTCGATTGCCCTGCCGTCCTCGAGCCGCACCACCCAGTCGCCCAGCCGCCGCGCCTGCTCCGGGTCGTGGCTGACGAGAACGATGGAGATATCGAGCTCGCGGCGCAGCTCGATGAGGGTGGCCTCGATCGCATCGCGAGCCGCGTGGTCAAGGGCCGAGGTCGGCTCGTCGAGCAGCAGGGCGGCCGGCGCCTGGGCCAGCGCTCGTGCCAACATCGCCCGCTGTTGCTCACCAACCGAGAGCTTGGCGACGTCGCGCGCGGCAAAGCCGGGTTCGAGGCCGGCGAGGCGCAGGCAGCGCTCGGCATCCAGCTCCTTGCCGGCTAGGCCGGCGGCGTAACGAAGGTTTGACTCGACCGTCCCCTCCAGCAGCGCCGGCAGCTGCGGCACCAACGAGACCTCACGGCGGAGGGCCAGCGGTTCGTACTCCTCGAGCGGTTTGTCCCGATAGGAGATCGTCCCGGTGTCTGGGTCCACCAGCCGATTGAGCAGGCGCAGCAACGTCGACTTGCCGGCGCCCGAGGGTCCGACTATCGCCGTCACCCCCGCGGGGATCTCGGCGCTGACCGAGTCGAGGACGCGGCGATCGCCGCGGGTCAGGCTGACCTCGCTCAACTCGAACAGCACCGGCAGATGATCCCACCGCGCGGGCGCAAGATGCCTCCCGCGCAAGAGCCCGGTTTGCGGGCTGCGGTGATCGGCTGGAAGAATCGGGGTAGGTGAACGGCGATGGCTAGAGCGATCTGGAGCGGCTCGATCAGTTTCGGGCTGCTCAACGTGCCGGTGAAGCTGTACAGCGCGGTGGCCCGCCGCGGCATCTCGCTGCGCGAGATCCGCGAGTCCGACGGCGTCCGCATCCGCCACCGCCGCGTCGCCGAAGGGACCGACGAAGAGGTCCCCTACGAGAAGATCGTCAAGGCCTTCGAGATCTCGCCCGATCGCTACGTGCCGTTGAGCAAGGACGAGCTGGCCTCGCTGGACCCGAAAAAGACGCGGGCGATCGAAGTGCAGGACTTCGTCGACATCGCCGAGATCGATCCGATCTACTTCGACAGCCCCTATTACCTGGGCCCGGCTGACGGGGCCGAGAGGGCCTACGCTCTGCTGGCGCGGGCGATGGAAGAATCGGGCAAGGTGGCGATCGCCCGCTTCGTCTTCCGCAACAAGGAGCACCTGGCGGCGATCCGGGCCAGCGATGGGGTGCTGACCCTGACCACAATGCGCTTCGCCGACGAGGTCGTGCCCCCATCGGATCTCGACGACGTGCTGCCGGAGGGCAAGCCGAAAGTCGCCAAGCGCGAGGTCGAGATGGCCGAGCAGCTGATCGACTCGCTGACCCGCAGCTTCGATCCGGGTGCCTACCGCGACGAGTACCGCGAGGAGCTGCTCTCGATGATCGAACGCAAGGCATCCGGCGAGGAGGTCATGGCCGCCCCGCAGGAGGAGCGCGAGCCGACCAAGGCGCCCGACCTGATGGCGGCGCTGGAGGAGAGCATCGCCGCGGTGCAGGGCAAAGGCGACGGCAAGGCCGCCAAGAAACCCGTTGCGAAGAAACGCCAGGCAAAAGCGAAAAAACCCGCCGCGAAGACCAGCGCCAAGAAAAAAACAGGCTCGCGCGCCAAGGTCAAGTCCTCCAAATAGGCCGTGGCGACGAGCCAGCAGGTCGAGGTCGACGGTCGTGAGCTGAAGCTCACCAACCTCGACAAGATCCTCTATCCCAAAGCCGGATTCAGCAAGGGCGAGGTGGTCGACTATTACGCCAAGGTGGCGCCGGCGATCGTCCCCCACCTGAAAGGGCGGGCGTTGACGTTGCGGCGCTTTCCCGAGGGCGTCGACGACAGCGACGCGGCCTTCTTCGAGAAGCGCTGTCCCAAGCACCGGCCGGACTGGGTGAAGACGGCGGCGGTCGAAGCCGGGCCGCACGCCGGCGTGATCGACTTCTGCGTCTGCGAAGACCGCGCCACGCTGGTCTGGATGGCACAGCTCGCCGCGATCGAGCTGCACCCCTCGCTCTCGCTGGCCAAAGAGCCGGATTGCCCGACCGTGCTCGCCTTCGACCTCGACCCGGGGCCGCCCGCCGAAGTGCTCGCCTGTTGCCGCGTCGGCCTGCGCCTGCGCGAGCTGTTCGGCCACTTCGGCGTCGAGTGCTTCCCGAAGACGTCCGGATCGAAGGGCCTGCAGATCTACGTGCCGCTCAATGACGCCAAGGTCACCTACGAGGAGACCAAACCGTTGGCCCGCGCGATCGCCCAGCTGCTCGAGAAGCAGACCCCGAAAGAGGTCGTCTCGAAAATGAAGAAGGTCGAACGCAAAGGCAAGGTCTTCGTCGACTGGTCGCAGAACCACCGTCGCAAGACGACGATCGCCGTCTACTCGCTGCGCGCCCGCGAGCAGCCCACCGTCTCGACGCCCGTTACCTGGGATGAGGTGGAACGGGCAGTCGAAAAGGAGGACGCCGACTCACTCGTCTTCGAGGCCGGTGACGTACTGAAGCGAATCGAGAAGCACGGCGATCTTTTCGCCCCGGTGCTGGAACTGCAGCAAAAGCTGCCGGAGCTTTAGCCGCTTTCGCTAGAGCGACTGGCGAACGACTGGCTTGCGGGTCGCCTTGACCTCGTCGAGACGACGAACGGGGGTCGTGTAGGGAGCCTGCTTGGCGAGCTCAGGGTCGGACTCGGCCTCGGCGAGGATCGCCTCGATCGCCTCGGCGAAGGCGTCGAGGCTCTCCTTGGTCTCGGTCTCGGTCGGCTCGATCATCAGCGCCTCCTCGACCAGCAGGGGGAAGTAGACGGTCGGGGGATGAAAACCGAAGTCGAGCAGGCGCTTGGCCAGGTCGAGCGTGGCCAGGCCCAACTCCTTCTTCATCGGCTTGCCGGAGAGGACGAACTCGTGCATGCAGTGGCGGTCGAAGGCGACCGGCAGGCGCTTGCCGGCATGGCCTTCGGCCAGGCGCACCTTGAGATAGTTGGCGTTCAGCACCGCGGTCTCCGAGGCCTCGGCGAGGCCGTCGCCGCCGAGGCTGAGGATGTAGGCGTAGGAGCGGACGAAGACGCCGAAATTTCCCTGGAAACCACGCAGGCGGCCGATCGACTTGGGCCGCTCGAAGTCGAGGTCGAAGCTGGGGCCGTCGCCATTGTCGCCCTCGCGGCGCACGACCTGGGGCCGCGGCAAGAAGGGCTCGATCCGCTCCGAGACCGCGATTGGGCCGGCACCGGGCCCGCCTCCTCCGTGCGGCTGGCTGAAGGACTTATGCAGGTTGACGTGGACGATGTCGAAGCCCATGTCGCCGGGCCGCGAGTGGCCCATCACCGCGTTGAGGTTGGCGCCGTCGTAATAGAGCGTCCCGCCCGCCCCATGGATCAGCGCGGCGATCTCGGCGATGTTCTCGTCGAAGAGCCCGAGCGTGTTGGGGTTGGTCAGCATCAGGCAAGCGACCTGGTCGTCGATCTTGGCCCGCAGATCGTCCATCTCGACTCCACCGCGTTCGTTGGTGGCGACCTTGACCACCTCGTAGCCGGCCATCGTCACCGAGGCCGGATTGGTCCCGTGCGAGGTGTCGGGAGCGAGCACCTTGGTCCGCTCTTCGCCGCGGTCGGCGTGGTAGGCGCGCGTCAGCAAGAGGCCGGCCAACTCGCCGTGGGAGCCGGCGGAAGGCTGCAGGCTGACGTGGGGCAGGCCGCAGATCTCGCTGAGCGACGCCTGCAGCAGCCACATCAGCTCCAGCGCCCCCTGGGCGCGCTTGGGATCCTGCGCCGGGTGCAGGCGGGCGTGACCCGGCAGCGCCGCGACCCGCTCGTTGAGCCGTGGGTTGTGCTTCATCGTGCAGGAACCGAGCGGATAGAAGCCCGTGTCGAGGTCGAAGTTGCGGCGCGAGAGCCGGTTGTAATGCCGGACGATCTCCGGCTCGGCGATCTCGGGCAGGCGCGGCGGCGCGGCGCGAAGGAGCTCGCTGGGGATCAGCTCATCGAGCGACCGCTCCGGCACTTCGGCCTCGGGCAAGACAGCTGCGCGCCGTCCCGGCTTCGACTTCTCGTAAATCGTCTGCGCCCGTTCGCGCTGCATTGGTGTCTCGGTCATCGCCACTACGAGACTTCCTGTGGCGACTTACCCGTCGTATCGACGG
>JAWVFJ010000048.1:0-28417 GCA_033856275.1 Solirubrobacterales bacterium | reverse complement strand
ACCGTGATGGTGACGGGCGACAACCCCGTCACCGCCGCCGCCATCGCGTCCGAGGCGGGTGTCGACGATTTCCTCGCCAAGGCCACTCCGGAGGACAAGCTCGCCTACATCCGCAAGGAGCAGCTGGGCGGACGGCTGATCGCCATGTGCGGCGATGGCACCAACGACGCGCCCGCCCTGGCCCAGGCCGACGTCGGCGTGGCCATGCAGACCGGCACCCAGGCGGCGCGCGAGGCGGGCAACATGGTCGACCTCGATTCCAATCCGACGAAGCTGATCGAGATCGTTGAGGTCGGCAAGCAGCTGTTGATCACCCGCGGCGCCCTGACCACCTTCTCGATCGCCAACGACGTCGCCAAGTACTTCGCGATCCTGCCGGCGATGTTCGCGACGACCTACGCCCTGGCCGGCGAGAAGGGCCCGCTCGACGCGCTCAACGTGATGTCGTTGGGCACGCCTGAATCGGCGATCCTCTCGGCGGTGATCTTCAACGCCCTGATCATCCCGTTGCTGATCCCGCTCTCGCTGCGTGGCGTCCGCTACCGGCCGATTGGCGCCACCACCCTGTTGCGCCGCAACATGCTGATCTACGGCCTCGGTGGGCTGATCGCCCCGTTCCTCGGCATCAAGCTGATCGACCTGGTCGTCCACAACCTGCTGGGGGCCTGACCGGGAGCGCGGCATGACCCGCGGCCGTTACAAGATCTTCCTCGGCATGGCGCCCGGCGTGGGGAAGACCTACCGGATGCTGCAGGAGGGTCGCGCCGAGACCGTGGCGGGGCGGGACGTGGCGATCGGCTACCTGGAGCCGCACAGGCGCGAGGAGACGAGCGAGCAGGCGCGCGGCCTGGAGGTCGTGCCGCGTCGGAAGGTCGCCTACCGCGACGTCGAGGTCGAGGAGATGGACCTGCCGGCGGTGCTCGACCGGGCGCCGCAGCTGGCGCTGATCGACGAGCTCGCCCACAGCAACCCGCCGGGCTTGGAGCACGAGAAGCGCTACGAGGACATCGTCGACGTGCTGGCGGCCGGGATCGATGTCTTCTCGACTGTCAACGTCCAGCACCTCGAGTCGCTCAACGACCGGGTCGCCGAGCTGACCGGGGTGCGGGTGCGCGAGACGGTCCCCGACTCGGTGCTCGGCACCGCCGACGAGGTGGTCCTGATCGACCTCACGCCGGAGGCGCTGGTGGCACGGCTGCGCGCCGGCAAGGTCTACCCCGGCGAGAACATCCAGGCGGCGCTCGACAACTTCTTCCGGCTCGAGAACCTGGCGGCGCTGCGCGAGGTCAGCCTGCGCCAGGTTGCCGAGGAGGTCGAGTCCAAGCGCCTCACCTTTCACGCTCCCGAGCCGGTGGGCACGCGCGAGCAGCAGGTCGCCTCCGAGGTGCCGCAGGCGGTGGGGGAGAGGCTGCTCGCTCTGGTCCGGCCCCAGCCCAGCTCGCAGCGCCTCGTACGCCGCGCCTGGCGCTCGGCGCAACGGCTCGGCACCGACCTCGACCTGCTCTGGGTCAAGCCCCCCGGCAAGCCGATCGAGGGCGACGTCGAGCGCCAGGTGACCGCTCTGCGCCAGCTCGCCTCGGTGCTCGGCGCGACCCTGCTGATCGAGGAGCACGACGACCTCGTCGCTGCGGTGGCTCAGATCGTGCGTGAGCGGGGCACCACCTACCTGATGGTCGGCGAGTCGCTGCCGCGGCGCGGCCTCGCCCGCCTGCGCGAACCGCTTCCCCAGCGCCTGATGAAGGCCACGCCTGCAGGTGTGGACGTGCGGATCGTCGCCCACCGCGGCAGCAGGGAGGAGTGCGGGTGATCGAGCACGTCCTCGTCGGTTTTGCCCTCCTGCTTGGACTCTTCGGTGGTTACCTGATTGCCAGCTCGCGCTGGCGAGGCGCAGGGCCGCGCCGTCGACGCGGCCCTGCGCCTCGCCCGGGCCGAGGACGCGACCCTGATGCCGGCCTACCTCGCCGCCGTGCCGAAGCAGTTGCCGCTCGAGTGCGCGATTCCCAACGAGGCGGCCAAGGCGATGCCGATGCTGGAGGCGATCGAACAGCGGGCGACCGGGCAGGGAGTGCCTGTGGACGCCAGGGTCGAACGCGGCCGCAGCTACCGCCACGCGCTGAGTCGCCTGCTCGAGCACGAGACCTTCGACCGCGTCGTCGTCTCAGCCACGGCAACCGGCGCCGCCGGCCTCTCCGGCGACGACCTCGTCTGGCTACTCGAGAAGGCCCCAGCCGAGGTCCTGATCCTGCGCCCCGACCCCAAGGATCAACGCGTCGTCATGGCTTGAGGCGCCGCACTTGCCCGGCTGCAACGTCTTTCCCCCTGCTGGGGGGTCAACGCGTTTCACCAAGCGGCTGATGCCCGCATTTACGACTTTGCCGATCGACATTGTGCTACCCTGCCGGGCTCTTTAAAGACTAAGTCAGTCAAAAAACTAAATCAGTAAACAAAGAAAGGATTCCTTTCTATGCGGAACGCGCGCAAGGTAACCCGGCGGCGCAGCGTCAACGCGGCCATCCTGGCCGCTCTATTTGCGTTGGCGGCTGTGATTGCCGGATGTGGAAGCAGCAGCGGCAGCGGCTCCTCGGGAGGCGGCAAGCTCGACGTGGTTGGCTACTCCACCCCCGAATCCGTCTACCAGGAAGACCTGGAGCCGGCATTCGAGAAGACCTCCGCGGGCAGCGGCGTCAGCTTCAGCAACTCCTTCGGCGCCTCTGGCGACCAGAGCCGCGCCGTGGTCGCGGGTCAGCCGGCTTCGGTTGTCCACTTCTCCCAAGCCGGCGACATGGAACGCCTCGTAGAAGAAGGCGAACTCGTCGCTAAAGACTGGGAAAAGCAACCTCACGGCGGCATCGCGACCGACTCGGTCGTGGTCCTCGTAGTCCGCAAGGGCAACCCACAGGGAATCCAGACCTTCGACGACCTGCAGAGCAAAGACGTCGGCATCGTCACCCCGAACCCGTTCAGCTCCGGCTCGGCCCGTTGGAACATCATGGCCGTCTACGGCACCGCGATCAACGAGGGCAAGTCTTCCGCCCAGGCCCTCGAAGCGGTGAAGACGGTTCTCGAAAAGACCAAAGCGCAACCAGGAAGTGCCCGCGATGCGCTTGCGGCCTTTACCCAGGGCGAGGGCGACGTTCTGCTCAGCTACGAGAACGAGGCGATCAAGGCCGAAAACGAAGGCGAAGACATCGAATACATCGTGCCGCCCTCGACGATCCTGATCGAAACTCCGATCGCGGTCACCAAGGACGCGCCGGAGCCCGCCGCCGAAGCTTTCCTCAAGTTCATCTGGTCCGACGAAGGTCAGGAAATCTGGGCCGAAAACGGCTATCGCCCCGTTAACCCGAAGCTGGTCGACACGAAGCAGTTCCCGACGCCGAAAGAACTGTTCAAGATCAGCCAGTTCGGTGGCTGGGGCAAGGTCAACGAAGAATTCTTCGATGACGAAGCCGGCTCGGTCGCGAAGATCGAGGGCGAACTCGGGGTCTCCACCTCCGGCTGACGATGGAGGCGCATTCGGCGACAGCCTCAGCAACCAGGGCAGGCATCCGCCTGCCCTGGGTGGGAGCCGGCCTCGGCCGGGGGACGGTCGTGCTCTACCTGAGCCTGATCGTCCTGCTGCCGCTCGCGGCACTCGTAAGCCAGTCCTTCGAAGGGGGGCTCAGCACCTTCTGGACCCAGGTCACCTCGCCCCAGGCGGTGCGCTCGCTCGAGCTGACCGTGGTCGCCTCGCTGATCGTCGTCGCGATCAACGCGGTCTTCGGCACAGTGATCGCCTGGATTCTGGTCCGCGACGACTTCCCCGGCAAGGCGGCGGTCAACGCGGTGATCGATCTCCCGTTCGCCCTGCCGACGATCGTCGCCAGCCTCACCCTGCTGGCCCTCTACGGTCACGAAAGCCCGGTAGGCATTGACATCGGCCTCACCCGCACGGCGGTCGTCGTCGCGCTTCTCTTCGTCACCCTGCCCTTCGTAGTCCGCGCCGTGCAGCCGCTGCTGATCGAGATGGACCGCGAGATGGAGGAGGCAGCAGCTTCCCTCGGAGCCAGCGGTTTCACCGTCTTTCGCCGCATCATTTTCCCCAATCTGCTCCCGGGGCTAGCCGCGGGCGTCGCCCTTGCGTTTGCCCGGGCGCTGGGCGAGTTCGGATCTGTGCTGATTTTTGCCGGCGGCCTGCCCGACACCCAGGTCTCCTCAGTCTTCATCCGGACCCAGATCGAGTCCGGCAATGACACCGGCGCCGCCGCCGTATCCGTTGTCTTGCTCGTCGCCTCACTACTCCTGCTGGCGGTAATCGGCCTGATCCAGCGCTGGGGCAACCGCCACGAGCGGAGCGCGGCGGCCGGCCTCACCGTGATGCCGATGAGTGGCGAGGACTTCACCGAGAAGGGAGGCGAGGATGGGGACCGCTAGCGGCACGCGCAGTCGCTGGGGGCTGCGGACGCTGGGGCTCGGCTACCTCGCTCTGCTTTTGCTCGCGCCCTTGGTGATGATTTTCTACAAGACCTTCGAAAACGGGTTGGCCCCGCCGCTCGAAGCGATCACCTCGGCCGACGGCCTTCACGCCTTGCAACTGAGCCTGCTCATGGTTGCGATCGCGGTGCCGCTCAACACGATCTTCGGCGTCGGCTGTGCCTTGCTGCTGGTTCGCCACAAGTGGAAGGGCAACTCCGTGATCGATGCTGTGATCAACCTCCCTTTCGCGATCTCCCCGGTGGTGATCGGACTCTCCTTGTTCCTGCTCTACGGGACCAAAGGCTGGCTTGGCCCGACCCTGTCCGAAGCCGGGATCGAAATCCTCTTCTCCGTCCCGGGGATGGTCATCGCCAGCGTCTTCGTTTCACTGCCCTTCGTGGTTCGAGAGACCGTGCCCGTGCTGCAGGAGATCGGAACCGAGCAGGAGCAGGCAGCCTCAACCCTGGGCGCCAACGCTTGGCAGACCTTCTGGCGGGTCACCCTGCCGGCTATTCGCTGGGGGGTTGCCTACGGGGTCGTCCTCACCACCGCCCGCGTGCTCGGCGAGTTCGGCGCCGTCTCGATCGTCTCCGGATCGAGGTCGGGCGAAACCGAAACGCTGCCGCTCTTCGTCCAGAAGCAGTTCGACAACTTCAACACGGCGGGCGCCTACGGCGCCTCGGTGCTGCTCGCCGTGCTCGCTCTCACAACCCTGCTCGCAATGAACGTCCTAAAGAGAAAGGAGGACGCCTGATGGGAATCACAGTCGAGGGAGCATCCAAGCGCTTCGGTGACTTTCAGGCCCTCAACGACGTATCGATAGAGGTTCCGAACGGCTCGCTGACCGCTCTCCTGGGCCCCAGCGGCAGCGGCAAGTCGACGCTGCTGCGGGCGATCGCCGGACTGGAGACGCTCGATGGCGGCCGCGTCGTGATCGACGACGAAGACGTCTCGAAGAAGCCGACCCAGAAGCGCGAAGTTGGCTTCGTCTTCCAGCACTACGCCGCTTTCAAGCACATGACGGTCTTCGAGAACGTCGCCTTCGGGTTGAAGATCCGCAAGTGGGACAAGACGAAGATCTCGGCCCGTGTCCACGAGTTGCTGCGGCTGGTCCAGCTCGACGGGCTCGCAGATCGCTACCCCTCGCAGCTCTCAGGCGGCCAGCGCCAGCGCATGGCCCTGGCCCGGGCGCTGGCGGTCGAGCCGCAGGTGCTGCTGCTCGACGAGCCCTTCGGGGCGCTCGACGCGAAGGTCCGCAAGGACCTGCGGACATGGCTGCGCCGCCTTCACGACGAGATGCACGTGACGACGATCTTCGTCACCCACGACCAGGAGGAGGCGATGGACGTCGCCGGCCAACTCGTCGTGATGAACGAGGGCAGGGTGGAGCAATCCGGCAGCGCCGACGACCTCTACGACCACCCGGCCAACGAGTTCGTGATGAGCTTCGTCGGCGAGGTCAACCGGCTCGGCGAGAACTTCGTGCGGCCGCACGACATGTCCGTTGCGCTCGACCGCGAGGACGGCGCCGAGGAGGCGATGGTGCAGCGCATCGTCGCCCTCGGCTTCGAGATCCGGGTCGAGTTCGTGCTCGGCGACGGCACCGAGGTCTGGGCCCAACTGACCCGCGCCGAGCTGCAGAAGCTCGAGCTGCGCGAGGGGCAGATCGTCTACCTGCGGCCGGGTCAGACCAAGAGCTTCAGCGGTGACTCACCGCCCGACGGTGACGGGGCCTCGACTCCCCGTGACTCGTCATCCGGCGGCGACGACGCAGAGGTATCTGCAGCCGCTTGAAGGGGCGACGGGGCGGGGTGCGCTTTGCCGGGTGGCGCCCCGCCCCGACTCGTCATCTCCTCGTCAAGCTAGACGGCGCTCGAACGTCTTCTCGAGCGCCTGCTCATCTTCCTCGCCGGCGACGGTCTTGTCGAGCCGCGCGGTCGCCGTGCGGCCGTCGAGATGGAGCGTCGCCACCTGGTTGTCGAAGTGCGGTCCCTCTAGCAGGCGCCAGCGGATGCCGGGGTCGGGAGCGCCCGAGAGTCGCGCGAGGCCGCGCGCGAGCAGTTCGAAGGGACGGGTGAAGCCTGAGCGGACAACCGCGCGCTCGCGCTCGCCGAGTGGGTTGCGGTACGGCGAGCAGACCGCCTGGTAGACGGGGCTCTGCATCCCGGCGTCGCGCTTGAAGGCGACATCGCAGAGGTAGGCGTGGTGAACGTCGCCTGAGAGCAAGACGATCGAGGCCGGCGGCTTGCCGCGGCGGCCGGAGCCGACCTCTTCGAGCAGCTCGCGCAGCCGCTGGAAGGAGAACTGGAATGCGGCCCAGTGGTCGAAGTCGACGGCGCGGCGCAGCCGCTCGCTGCCGCGCGCCACCGGCCCGCCCCAGGCGCCGTCGCTGAGGCGCTCGTTCCAGGCCTCGAGGCGGTGGAAGGCGGGGGAGAGGAGGTAGGGGACGGTGGTGGCGAGCAGGAGATGGTCGAAGTCGCCGCTGGCGTGGTCGACGATCCAGTCCCAAACTTTGTCGTCAAACATCGAACGCCGCTCCTCGGTGAGCACCCGGGCGGCACGCGAGTCCATGAAGATCGCCCGCACGCCGTCGATGTCGCGGCAGAAGCTCCACCTCGTCCCGGCCGCGGTCGTGTCGATCTCCTTTGCCCAGCCCCGCAGGACGTCCGTTGCGTTTGGGTTCCCCCTCACTTGCGCGTAGACCTCGTCGTCGTCGAGCTCACGCGGCGAGAGGTTGCCGATGTACTGATAAATCCAGTAGCTGGCGATGCCGTCGACGGCGCGCTCGTGCCACCACTCGTGTTGCTCCATCTCCTCGTGCCAGGAGCGCGAGATGTTCCAGTCGTCGCTCATGTCGTGGTCGTCCCAGGCCATCGAGGTGGAGACCGTGGAGAACAGCCAGCGGATCATCGGATCGCTCCAGCTCTCTTCGTAGAGCCAGCTGTACTCCTCGAAGTCGATCACCTCTTCGCCGGGGGGCTGGGAGACATCGCGGCGGGCGCGAATCCGTTCGCGCGTCCGCGGCGAGCCCTCGTCGACGTAGACCTGGTCGCCGAGCAGGAAGAGCAACTCCGGCCACTCGTCGCGGTCGTTGTGTGCCATCTGCGTCGCCAGCACGTGCAGCGCGTCCAGCTCGCAGCCCTTGGGGTCTTCGTCCTTGCTCTGGGTGTAGGGCTCCTCGTGGGGCGCCGCCAGGCGGCAGGAGCCGAAGCAGATGTCGACCGCCCTACCGGGGGAGAAGGTACGGATCACGCTGGGAGGGAGGTCGTGCTGCGGGTCCGGCCAGTGCCGCTCGCCGTCGAGGGCGACCTCGTACTCGTAGAAGCCACCGGGCTCGAGCCCCTCGATGCGCACCAGCGCGTAGTGGTGGCCGGCAACGCCGAAGGTCTGCTCACGGCGGCCGAGCACCTCGACCTCGCATCGCTCGTCGGTCTCGACCCAGATCGTCGCCTCAGTTTCGGAGACGTAGCGGAGCAGCGGACCGAGGAGGAGCCGGGGCATTTGGATCAGTTACCCAAACCGGCCACTCAAGCAACTGGGAGCGCTTCTGCTAATCTTGACTTAGATGGTCAATAAACCCAAGAAAGGAGGGGCGATGAGTGGCGCACCCGAGCACACCAAATTCGTCTCGCGCGGCAGGCTGAACGGCGTGCTTCGCCAGCATCCTGTGGGAGGGGGACCGGCGGATACCGCGGCGACGCAGCCCGGACGCGAGCAACACGCCGTCGACGAGCTCGATACGCAGACCTTCGAAGCCCTCTACTACCGGGCTCGCCTGATTCTCGGCGAGCCGCTTGCCCGGCCCGGGCGGTTCCAGCTGCGCGGGCACTGAGGCCTTTCTCCCTGTGGCCTCGAGGCCCGACCGCGCCGGAGCGACTCCGGCGCGGTCGGGCCACATCGCGTGGCCTATTTCGATTTGGTCGTTTCAGTCGGCGGCAGTTCGGGCCGCTCGGGATAGGCCTGAACCGCGAGGTTCCAGCTCTTCAACGTGAAGGTCACGTTTTTGGCGCCGGCGTACTGGACCGCGACGACGTGGCCGCCTTTGCCAAGCACGGTCGTCTGCGTCACCGTGTAAGTGATCGCGGCCGGTGTCGGTGAGGCGGCCGTCGCCGGTGCGAGGTTGACTTTGCCGGTTGACTGGCCGTCGACCAGGATCTGGATCGGGCAGGCGAGTTCCGCGGTCGGTTTGGCCGCGGTGCAGGTCGCCGCCGCCGAGAACGTGATCACCGCCGAGCCGGTGCCGGGAAGTCCGAACGAGGTGTAGGTGGTCGGCGGGGACACCGGTGCCGTCGCTTCGCTCGACCAGGTGGCCGTGCCGGCTGCGATCGCCGCAACGGGGGAAAGCGGGGCCTCGGCCTTCTTGAGGTAGACGTTGTCGGCGACTTTCTTCCTCAGGTAGAGCGTCGACGCCTTCTTGTTGGAGACGTAGATTTGGCCGGCCGCTTTCTTCGTGATGAAGCTGCTGCCGATCGAGGGCCCGGCGAACGACGGCGCCACCGCGATCGCCGTCGCGAGCACCGCCGCCAGTGCGACCGCGGTGGCGGCGCGAGGCGTGGACAGTCTTCTTCTGAGCAATTGAACCTCCGTTTTAGGGCGTGCCGGGGCAGCCTTTATTAGTAAAGAGGTCAATAAAGTACAGAAGGTGGTAGGGTGATGTCGAGTTAGATCATCAAGAAACTCCCCTACCCGGCAAGGAAGGAAGCAAAACAAGCATGAGAATCAGGACTCTCGCCATCTCGGCGATCGCCCTCGGGGCCCTCGCGCTGCCGGCCTCCGCCGGGGCCGTGACCCTGATCGGGTCGGGCTCTGTGGCGGCGCAGCCGGTGCTGCAGGCTCTCTTCAGCACCTACACCAAACAGGTCAACCACAAGGTCCACTTCGTCTATACCGCCAACGGCGGCAACGCCGGCGTCAAGGACGTCCAGAACGGCACCAGCCAGTTCGCGGGGCAGGCCCGCACGCCGCTGCCGAGCGACGCCGGCACGACCTACGTCAAGTTCTACCTCGACGGTCTCTGCATCGACGTCAACCCCAAGAACCAGCTCGGTGACATCAGCATCCAGCAGACCCACGACATCTACCGCGGCCTGCTCACAAATTGGAGCCAGGTGCCGGGTTCGGGCCTCGCTACGACGATCGACCCGGTCGGCCGCGATACCAATGGAGGGACCTACAACTTCTTCCTTCAGGCCGTCCTCAACAACGAACTACCGGCCTCCAACGTCAACGCGCTGACGGCGGACGGCCTCGTCGTCAACGCGGTCAAGCAGGACCCCAACGCGATTGGCTACGACGGACTGGCTTGGCAAGGCAAGGGCCAGAAAGCGCTCAAGGTCAACGGCGTCCCCTGCCAGGCCAACAAGATCAGCGTCGAGCCGCTCAAGTACCCGCTCTCGCGCTACATCTTCCTGGTCCTGCCAGGTGACGGCAGCGGCATCTCACCGGCGCTCGGGAAATTCATCGATTGGGCCAGGCGCAATCCCCTGGCCGGGGAAGTGATCTCCAAAGCCGGCGGCGTCCCGGCCTTCAACAAGAAGGCCAAAAAACACTAGATGGACGAGGCGTACTCCTCCGAGTACGGCCCCAAGTGGTCGGACCAGCGCGCCGGGCGATTGCTCGGCGCGCTGGTCTGTGCCGTCGTCGGCCTGCTGCTGGCGCTGATCGTCACCGTCTTCGTCAAGGCCTGGCCGTCCTTCGCCCATAACGGCCTCGCATGGTTCGGCTCCGGTGGCAGCGTCGAAGAACAGCTCAACCAGATCTACCTCTCAGGATTGAGCGGCGCCAATTACGTCTACACCTTCCATGGCTGGCAGCTGCTCTGGAGCACGCTGCTGATTACCGGCGGGGCGGTGATGCTCGCCCTCTTTTGCTCGCTCTTCGTCTCCGTCTTCATCGTCGAGTTCGCGCCGGAGTGGATGCGGGACGTGCTGCAACCGGTCGTCCGCTTCCTCGCCAGCGTGCCCTCGGTGATCTACGGCCTGCTCGGCGTGCTGGTGATCGTGCCGTTCATCGGCAACCACCTGGTTACCGAGCCGCAGAAGGCCTCGGTGGCCGGCGTGATCTCGCTGAGCGGCTACAGCCTGCTCGCCGCGGTGCTGATCCTGACCGTGATGATCGCGCCGCTGATGGTCTCGATCTTCTCCGACGGCCTGCGCTCGGTGCGCCCCGGCTGGCTGGAGGGCTCGTTGGCGCTTGGCGTCAACCGCTGGCGCACGACCTGGAAGATCGCCGTGCGCACGGCGCGGCCGGCGATCGTCGCCGGCACGGTGCTGGCGGTGGCGCGGGCGATCGGCGAGGCGGTGATGCTGGCGATGGTCTCCGGCTCTGTCGCCTTCGCCCCCAACCCCGCCGACGGGCTGATCTTCATCTATGAGCCGTCGCGACCGCTGGCGCCGACGATCGTCAAGAACATCGATTCGCTGGGCTCGCCGCCGTCCAACGCGACGCTGTTCGCGATCGCCGCCGTGTTGCTCTTCTCGGCGGCGCTGTTCTCGCTTGCGGGTTGGGTGGCGCGAAGGGCGATGCGCAAATACGGAGCGACCGCCTGATGGAGTCTTCGGTCGCGACACCGCCGGCTGGCCGGCCACCTTCGCCTGTGCCACAGAAGCCGGCTAAGGATCCCGTCGAGGGCAGCGCCACCTGGCGGCTCTCGGACCGGATCGGCCTGGCGATCTGTTGGACGCTGGGCCTGCTCTTCTGCGCGATCGCGCTGGCGATCGTCGTCTACCTCTTCCTGCAAGGGATCAAGTACCTGAAGCCCTCGATGCTGGTCACTCCCGCCACGGCCGGGTTCAGCCAGGGCGAATCGGGCGGCTTCTCGGACGCCTTCATCGGCACCCTGATCGTCGCCGTGATGGGAATCGCGATCGCGCTGCCGGCCGGCGTCGGGGTCGCCGTGTGGCTGGTCGAGTACGGCCGTCCAGCAAGCCTGGCGCGGATCACCGAATCGACGATCGAGGCGATCGCCGGCATTCCCTCGATCGTCCTCGCCCTCTTCGGCACGGTGATCTTCTCCAGCACCGCACTCGGATTTTTGAGCCGCAGCTCAGAAGGGGTCGTCTTCGGCCGCTCCTTCTTCGCCGCCTCGGCGATGCTCTCGCTCGTCGCCCTGCCGCTCGTCGTCGCCAGCACGCGCGAGGGGCTCAATGCGATCCCGCAGCACGTGCGCGAGGCCTCTTACGCGGTCGGCAAGACGAAGATCGCGACGGCGCGGCGGATCCTGCTGCCCGCGGCCCGTCCGCAGGTGGCGACCGGGGCGATGCTCGGCCTCGGCCGGATCATCGGCGACACGGCGATCATCGTCGTCCTCCTCGGCGCCACCCAGAACTTCGCCCCGGTCGGCAGTGCCTTCCCGCTCAACTACCTGCGCGGGGCGGGGACGACGCTGACCAACTTCGTCTACGAGGCGTCCCCAACCGGGAACCTCAACCAGCCGCAGAAGGCCTACGCGGCGGCCTTCGTCCTGCTGCTGATGGTGCTGGCCCTCAACGCGGCGGTCGACGTCGTCCATCGCCGCGCCAGAAAGGTAGGAACGTGGAGTTCGTAACCCCTGACGTGTCTGACCTTAGCCCCGATATAGGAGGGGCCAGGTCAGACACCCCCCCGCCGATCCGGCGCTTGCCGCTGGAGGACGTCTCGGCCGCCACCCAGGTGCCGCCGCCGGCGACCTCGACGAACGGCAATGGCGCTGCGGCTCCCGGCGGCTTCACCGCGGCGCGCCGCTCGATCGGCGCTCCCCAGTTCTCGATCCGCCGCATGGAGATCGATGACGTCTCGGTCTCCTACGCCGACCGCGAAGCGGTCAAGTCGGTCTCCCTGCCGGTCCGCCAGGGCGAGGTGCTCTCGCTGATCGGGCCCTCCGGTTGCGGCAAGACGACGCTGCTGCGCTCGCTCAACCGGCTCACCGAGTTGACCCGCACGGCGACCCTGCGCGGCCGCATCCTGCTCGACGACGTCGACATCAGGCTGATCGAGCCGACCTCGTTGCGGCGCCGGGTGACGATGGTCTTCCAGCAGCCCAATCCGTTCCCGATGAGCGTCTTCGACAACATCGCCTATGTGCTGCGCGAGCAGGGTTCGCGGCGCCAGCGCAAGAAGGCGCTGGAGCCGAAAGTCCACAGTGCGCTGGAGCGGGCGGGCCTTTTCGAGGAGGTCAAGGACAACCTCGACCACCCGGCGCTGCGGCTCTCCGGCGGCCAGCAGCAGCGGCTTTGCATCGCCCGGGCTTTGGCGGCCGAGCCGGAGGTGCTGCTGCTCGACGAGCCCTGCTCGGCGCTTGACCCACAGTCGACCCAAGTGATCGAGGACCTGATCGTGAAGCTACGCGACGACGTCGCCGTGGTGATCGTCACCCACAACCTGCAGCAGGCCTACAGGATCGCCGACAACGTCGCCTTCATGTACCTCGGCGAGCTGGTCGAGTACAGCAGTGCGAGGGCCCTCTTCGGCTCGCCCCGTGAGCAGCGGACCAAGGAGTACGTGAGCGGTGCGTTCGGCTAGCCGCACCACCCACCGGGCCGGGCTGCTCGCGGTCTGCGTCGTGCTCCTTGCCGTTGTCGTGAGCGGCTGCACGACCACCCAGGACACCGCGGCCGAGAAGCAGGCCGAATCGAAGCGAATCCTCGAGAAGCGCGCCCAGAAGCATCGATCGAAGACTCACGACCAAGGGAGCAAGAAGCGATGAACGTGCCACCCGAGCACCCCCTGGCCGGTTCGAGCCAGTACGAGCCCTGCGAGGAGTGCGGCGCGCTGCTCGATCCGCAGCAGCGCTACTGCGTCAACTGTGCGGCCCGGCGTCCACTTGGCGGCGCCAACCCGTCCTCGCGCTACTTCGCGGCGATGAGCAAGCGCGCTCATCGGCCGCCGCCGCGCCCGCCCGTCAAAGGCGGCTCGGGCAGCAGGGCGGCGGCGGTCGGCTTCTTCGCCTTGCTGCCGATCGCGGTCGCGATCGGGGTGGTGGTCGGCCGCAGCGGCAACGACGGCGGCGAAAACGAAGCGCTGCTCGAAGCGCTGCGCAATCAACCCGCAGCGGTGGCAGGAACGAGCGCCGGCGCCACGACGGCCGCGGCAAATGCCGGCAAAACCGGCAAAGGCAAAGGGGCCAAGAAATCCACAAAAGGCGGCGGCAAGGTCGTCGCTAAGACCAGCAACGGCACCGTCCACCAGGTGAGCGGCTACAAGCCGCCGGCGAAGAAGGTCGAAGAAGACACGCGCCTGGTCGAAGCGAACCCCGAACAGACCGGCAGCAACTACATCAAGGCCCAGCAGAACCTGCCCGACGTGATCGTCGTCGGCGGCGACCCCGGCTCGGCCCCGGCCCCGTCGGGGAAAGCGGGGGAACCATGAGCCCGCTCAGCGATGCGCTGCGCCGGCCGGCGACGGCCTTGAGGTCAGCCCGGACGAAGCCCCAGCAGCCCCAGTCAGAGCCACCGCCGCAGCCGGCCAAGGCGGATCCGACGCCGGAGGAGAGCGCCGAGCTGCGCACCCAGCGCGACCGCCTGCTGGAGAAGTTCACGATCATGCAGGCCGACCTCGGCGGCGCCTTCTACGAGATGGCGATCCGTGACCACGTGCGGATGGACGTGCTCACCCGCAAGGCGGCTGAGCTGCAGCGGGTCGATGCCGACCTGCTCGCGCTCGAGCGGATGCTGGAGCTGCAGCGCTCGGATGCCGCGGGCCTTTGCCCCAGCTGCAGCTCTCCGTATGGACCTGCGGATCGTTTCTGCCCCCAGTGTGGTCACTCGCTGACAGCGGTAAGAGCGTGAAGGCGGCGATCGCAGCGCAGGCCCGCCGGGCCCTTGCCGCGGCGGCGACGCTGACCGGCAAGCGCTTCGGCTTGCTCGTCGCCTCCTCGGTGGTGGCAACCTCGGCGATCGTCGCCAGCGCAATGACCGGCACGGGGGGGAGCGGGGCCCTGGCGGCCCTGCTTGGCCGCAGCCTCGCTTCCAGCGGCACCCCCGCGGCGAGTGCGCCGGAGCCGGCGCATTCCACTGCCGGCAACTCCGCCGCTGCTCACGAAAGCGATTCCCCGGCGCCGCCCGCCGAACCGGCCTACTCCCCGGCGCCTGCCCCAGCGCCGCCAAGCGAACCTGTGAGCGAACCGGCGGCGAAGAAGCCCGCCCCGGCGCCATCCGAATCCGAAGCGGGCCGGGTCAAACACGTCTTCGTGATCTCACTGACCAGTCCCGGGTACGAACAGTCGCTGGGTGCGCAGTCGCAGATGCCCTACCTTTCCGCGACCCTGCGGCCGCAGGGCGAGCTGCTCAGCAACTACACGCTGCTCGACAGCGGCGCTCTGCCCAACGGCGTCGCCGCAGTCAGCGGTCAACCGCCGAATCCCGCCACCAGCGCGGGCTGCCCCAGCTACGAAGAATTCAGCGTCGCCAAGGCGAACAGCAAAGGCGTCCTCAGCGGTGCCGGCTGCGTCTATCCGGTCGAAACGCTGACCCTCGCCGACCAGCTGACCAGCGGCCAGTTCACCTGGCGAGCGTATGCGGAGGGAATGGTCGACGAAGCGGCCAAGCCGGCCAACTGCGTCCATCCCGATCCCGGTGAGCCCAGCACCTCAGCCCAGTCGGGCGGATACGCGGCGAGCCAGAACCCGTTCGCCTACTTCCACTCGCTGCTCGATCTCGGCGATTGCTCGGCCAACGACGTCCCGATCGACCAGTTGAGCAAAGACCTCGGCAAAGCCGAGAAGACGCCGACCTACTCGTTCATCGCGCCCACGCCCTGCGATTCCGGTGCCGCCGCGCAGTGTGCCCCGGGCGCCACCGAAGGCCCGGCCAGCGCCGATGCCTTCCTCTCGGCCTGGATGCCAAAAATCCTCGCTTCGCCCGCCTACAAGGCCGACGGCGTCCTGATCGTCTCCTTCTCCGCTATCAATCCAGCCATCCCTGGTGCGCCGTCGTCCGCGGGCGACCCGCTCCGAACCGGCGCCCTATTGCTCTCGCCCTTCATCACCCCCGGCGGCACCGACGCCGCCGCCTACAACCCTTATTCGCTCCTCCGTTCCGCCGAGGACCTCTTCGGCCTCGACCCCTTGGCGCTCGCGGGCGATCCAAAGACAAAGTCCTTCGCCTCAAGCCTGCTGGGGGAAAACGGCGGCGACTAGCTTCAGCTGGGCCCTGAGGTTCCCACGCTTCACACGGTCGCGCCTGGGTAAGAGGCTGAAGACATGGCGCGGCCTGAACTCGTACAGATCCCGTCCCAGCCACTCGAGCGCTATCGGGACCTACTCGGCGAGGAATTCCCGCTGTATGAGGCCGTCGCCGGGCGCGCTCGCGAGGAGTTCGCTGGCCGCGCGATCTGGCACGTCAACTCGACCGCGAAGGGTGGGGGCGTTGCGGAGATCCTTCGCTCGCTGCTGCCCTACGTACGGGGGGTCGGCGTCGACACGCGCTGGGTCGTGCCGCGGGAGGGACCCGAGTTCTTCACGGTTACCAAGCGGCTGCACAATCACCTG
Source organism: Solirubrobacterales bacterium (assembly GCA_033856275.1). Lineage (GTDB taxonomy): Bacteria > Actinomycetota > Thermoleophilia > Solirubrobacterales > 70-9 > VRUE01. Next base: position 12,498 of record JAWVFJ010000048.1, on the reverse strand, counting down.
CACGAGGATCCCGGCGACGGAGGTCCACTGGGTGACAAGGAGCGCGCTCTCTACGAGGCCGCCGTGCGGGCCAGCGCCGCACAACTCGCCCAGCTGATTCAGCCGGATGACATCGTCTACCTGCACGATCCCCAGACGGCAGGGCTGATCCCGGCCGTGAAGCAGACTGGCGTGAGGGTGATTTGGCGCTGCCACATCGGCGTCGATCAGCCCGGTGAGTTGGCCCGCGGCGGCTGGGACTTTCTGAGGCCGTACGTCGAAGCGGCGGATGCCTATGTCTTCTCCCGTGAGCGCTACGTCTGGGAGGGACTCGAGGCCAGCAAGGTTTGGCTGATGCCGCCTTCGATCGACGCCTTCGCACCGAAGAACCAGGAGCTAGAGCCAGCGACCGTAGAGGCGATCCTGGGCGAGATCGGAGTGGGGGCGGAGGTGGGAGCGGCGCCGACCTTCGTGCGTGGCGACGGTAGCCCAGGACGGGTGGAGCGCCGCGCCGAACTGTTGCAGGAGGAATCCTTGCCGGCGGCCGCCAAGCTCGTGATCCAGGTCTCGCGCTGGGACAGGCTCAAGGACCCGGGCGGCTTGCTCGACTGCTTCGCCCAGTACATCGATGACTCCGGCGTCCATCTGGCCCTCATCGGCCCGACCAGCAGCGCGGTTGCGGATGACCCTGAGGGGACCCTTGTCTATCGCGAGGTCGCCGAGGGCTGGCGGCGGCTTGCCGAGGAGAAGCGCCGTCGCGCTCATCTCGTCAGCCTGCCAATGGACGACCTAGACGAAAACGCGGCGATGGTCAACGCACTCCAGCGCCGCGCCGACGTGGTCGTGCAGAAGAGCATCGCTGAGGGATTTGGGCTGACGGTGGCGGAGGCGATGTGGAAGGACAAGCCGGTCGTCGCCAGCCGCGTAGGCGGCATCCAGGATCAGATCGTCAGCGGCGAGAGCGGGCTGCTGATCGACGATCCCCGTGATCTGAGGGGATTCGCAGTGGGGATCGGAGGCTTTCTCACCGATCCGGCCCTTGCCGGGCGGATCGGGCAGGCGGCACGGCAGCGCGTCAAGGAGCGCTTCCTCGCGATCGGTCGCCTGCGGGAATACGTCGAGCTGGTCGCCAGCCTGATTGACGGCGGCGCCTAGAGCGCCGCCCCCGGCTTGGAGAGAATCGAGCGAACGATGACCTATAGCCGTGTTGGCACCGACCCGCCGCCGCCCCAATTTGCCGATCGGCTTGACGCTGGACGGCAGCTCGTCGGGAAGCTTTTGCCCCTTGCGGGTGAGCACCCGGTTGTGGTCGGCCTGCCGCGTGGCGGAATCCCGGTCGCCGATGAGATTGCCGCGGCGCTTGAAGCCCCGTTGGAGGTCTTTGCCGTGCGTAAGCTCGGTGCGCCCCATAACCCCGAGTACGGAATCGGGGCGATCGCCGAGGACGGTACGCGTGTCTTGGACCGCCAGGCGCTGGGGGTGCTGGGCATTGCGGGCGGGGCTCTGGAGCAGATCGTCGCGCGCGAGACCGCGGAGCTGGGACGCCGGGTCGAGGCCTATCGAGGGGGACATCCGATTCGACCTCTGAGCGATCGCACGGTGATCGTCGTAGACGATGGGGTCGCGACCGGCGTCACCGATACCGCTGCCCTGCGCGCCTTGCGGCGCTACGGGCCGCGCCGGCTGGTCCTCGCCGTCCCCGTTTGCGCCCCGGATTCGGCGGCTCGCCTGCGTGGCGAGGCCGACGAGATCGTTTGTCTGGTCGAACCAGGTGAGCTGTACGGGGTGGGGCAGTGGTACGCCGACTTCACCCAGGTCGCCGATGCGGAGGTGGTCGCGGCGCTGGAAAGAGCCGCGAGGCGCGATCGCGCCGAGTGAAGACTCGTTCGCGGGAAATCCGCAGCCGGTTAACGGATTCCCCCGGATGGAGCGCGACCGCAATCAACCTAGGGTCGAAGAGTGGCAGACGACGGCCAGCGCGGCGACATGCAAAAGGTGCTGATCGCGGGTGCGGGCATCGCCGGGATCGAGGCGGCATTGGCGTTGCGCGATCTCGCCGGGGGCAGAGTCGAGGTCCACCTCTTTGACCCGCGCCGCGAGTTCGTCTATCGACCCTTTGCCGTGGGCGAGGCCTATGGTGCGGCGCGGGCTTTCCACTACGACTTGGAGCGTCTCAGCGAGCACTGCGATGCCTCGTTTCACCCCGGCGGAATCGTCTCGGTCGACATCAAACGGCGGCTCGCCGTCACGCGGGACGGCGGTCAAGTCCTCTATGACCATCTAATCCTCGCAACCGGCGTGCGGATGCTCTGGGGGGTGCCCGGCGCAGTCACCTTCTGGGGAGCCGCCGACGAAGGCCAGATCGGCGAGGTCATCGCGGGCTTGCGCGCCGGTCGGCTGCGGCGCCTCATCTTCACGATGCCAGGAGGTCACAGCTGGACGCTGCCGCTCTACGAGTTGGCGTTGCGCGCGATCACCGAGATCGGCAAGCTCGGCATCGACGCGACTCAGATCACAGTCGTCACACCCGAGGACCTGCCGCTCGGGGTATTCGGCCGTCAAGTCGGAGAGCAGATGAGCGCTCTGCTGTCAGAACGGGGCATTGAGGTGCTCGCCGCTACGCACCCGATGAAATTCGAGGACGGCAGCCTCCGCGTCGCTCCGGGCAAGGGAATCGATGCCGATGCCGTTGTGAGCCTGCCGCGCCTTGAAGGCAGGCCCGTGGGCGGCGTTCCCCACGACGGCGACGGCTTCATCGGTGTGGACGGGCACGGTGGCGTGATCGGCCTGAAGGGGATCTATGCCGTTGGCGACATCACCACTTTTCCCTTCAAGCAGGGTGCCGTCGCCACCCAGCAGTCCGACGCGGTGGCGGAAACGATCGCCGCTGCGGTGGGGACCGGCCTTGAGGCGCGAGCGTTCGATCCGATCCTGCGTGGCGTCCTCTGGACTGGACGTCAGCCTCGCTATCTCTATGGAAGACCGACCGGTGGGCATGGCGAAACGTCGAGCTTCAGCAAGCAGCCACGCGGGCCGCTGCGCAGCGGCAAAGTCACCGCCCGCTACCTGTCGCCGCTGATCGACTCGCTCTCGGCGGAGTGCGAGTCCAATGGCGCCCCGCGTCTCGCCGCCCGAGTGCCTTCTACATCCTGAATCTGGGCATGATGGGGCGGTGAGCGACCGTCTCGTCCAGCGCTACCGTGCCGCCCGCCGCGATCGTGAGCTCGCCCTGCTGGAGGGCTTTCACGCCCTCAAGCATGCGCTGCGCTTTGGCGCCGAGGTGATCGAGGCCGTCGCCGAGAATCCCGACGAGCTGGATCGCCTGGCCGAGGAACTGGCGCCCGATCTCGTCGGCTCGCTGGCCGAGCGGACGAGGGCCGTCGATGCCGAGCTTCTCGCTCAGCTCGTGCCGCACGCTCCCCGTACCGGTGTGGTCGCGATCGCTCGCCGGCCCAGCGTCGAGGTCGCCGCGCTGCTGGTCGCCAAACGCCCAGCGCCGATCGTTCTGCTCGAGGATCCGCGGACGATGGGCAACATGGGCGCCTGCGTGCGGGTCGCCGCCGCGGCTGACGCGGCCGGGGTGCTCAGCACCGGCAGCAACGACCCCTGGCATCCAGAGGCGCTGCGCGGAGCGGCTGGCCTGCACTTCGCCCTGCCGGTGGCGCAGGTGGAGTCGGTTCCGGGCGGGGGCCGACCGCTGGTCGCGATCGACCCAGGTGGCGACGTGCTGGAGAAGGGGGAGTTGGACCCGCGCGCGATCCTCGCTTTCGGCACCGAGCGCTACGGCCTCAGCGATGCCCTGCTCGAGCGGGCCGACGCCCGCCTGGCGATCCCGATGCGCGAGGGCGTCTCCAGCCTCAATCTCGCCACCTCGGTCGCCGCCGTGCTTTTTTCACAACGGCTTTGAACCCAGGCAGCCGCTGCTGCGTAGAAAAGGCCGATGCAGCGGATCGTCTCCTGCCTTGCCCTTGTCACCGTGCTGGTCGCCAGTCAAGCGGCGCCCGCCGCCGCTCCCAGTGCCGATGCGAGCCGGGCGAAGACGGTGGACATCAGTCACTTCGAATTTCACCCACCGACGCTGCAGGTCAGCAAGGGTGGCCGGGTGATCTTCTCCAACTCGTCGGGCACCGCCCACACTGCGACCGACGCCGGCGCCTTCGACACCGGTCACATCAAGCCCGGCCACAGTGTCGGCGTGCGCTTCCAGCAGAAGGGGACGTTCAGCTACCACTGCAAGATCCACCCCTTTATGCACGGCAAGATCGTCGTCGGCTGAGATAGGTTGGCGGGGCACTCCCGTCACCATCGAAAGGATTCACCTTGCCGCTTGCCGACATCAATATCGGAGAAGCTCTCCTCGTCGCCTTCGAGGTCTTCTTCTTCGTGATCTGGATCTGGATCCTGATTACGATCCTCAGCGATCTCTTCCGCGACCACGAAACCTCCGGTTGGGTGAAAGCAGCCTGGGTGCTCTTCCTGGTCTTCATCCCCTTCCTGACGGCGCTGATCTACCTGATCGCCCGCGGCAGTGGCATGCGCGAGCGCACGATCAAGGCCCAGGCCGAGGCCAAGCAGCACTTCGACTCCTACGTCCGCGAACAGGCCCACACGACGCCAGCCGACGAACTGCACAAGCTGAACGAGTTGAAGGAAAAGGGCGCCCTCTCCACCGAGGAGTTCGAGAAAGCGAAGGCGAAGCTCCTCTCCTAAGGAGCTTCTGATGGCCAGTCGGCCTCGGGCCTCGGCTGGCTAAAGGTCGACGTAGGCGTGATTTCTCCTCCTTGCAGGCCTTTTCTGCAAGGGAAGTTGCAACTTATTAGCAACTCCTAACAATCTAGGCGTGGTTTCGCTACCGTGCGCCGCCGATGCGCGTTCCCCTTCGCGGCAATTCATGGCGGCTGCTGCTGCCCGCGGCGCTGCTGCTCGCCCTCCTTTGCGTGGTCGCTTCGGCACCGGCCAAGGACCTCGAAGAAAAGCTCCAGGACACGCAGGGGAAGCTCAGCGACGTGCGCGAAAACCAGAGCGCGCTGGCGGCGACGATCGCCGAACAGAACAGGGCGATCGATTCGATGATCGGCGAAGTCTCGGCGCTACGGCAGAAACAAGCGGCGGTCGAGGCGGAACTGTCCGCAAAGCAGGACGAACTCGATGCAGCGACGGCGAAATTGGAGGCCGACAAGCGCCACCTGGCGCGAGTCCGGGCGCGTCTGCAGCGTGCGCTCGACGTCCTCCGCCACCGCCTTGTCGCGATCTATGAGGCGGGTAGTCCCGACATGCTCAACGTCGTGCTCGATTCGGCGAGTTGGTCGGAAGTCAACACCCGGGCCGATTACCTCAGCCAGATCCAGGAATACGACGACTCCGTCGCCTCGCGGGTCAAGGCTCTGCGCGACCAAGCCCGCGCCGCGGTGAAGCGGATGACCGCGGTGCGCCAGCAGATCGAGGAAGCGCGCAACGCGATTGCGATCAAGGAGCGCGAAGTCGCCTCGGCGCGCCAAGAAGCCGAGGCCCGCTTCGGCGAACTGAAGTCGGCGCAGGCCGAACGCCGCAGGGCGATGGAATCGCTCGAGTCGCGCGAAGAAGCGCTCAGCAACAATCTCGCCGCGATCTCAGAACAGATCGCCAGCACAACTGGAGCGCCGGCACCGATCACCGGCACACCGGCCCCGCTGACTCCGGGCCAAAGTGCCAACTACATCTCCGAAAGCCAGGCCAGCGTGCCGAGCGAGGCCCCGGCTGCGGTCGCTGCCGCGATCGAAGCCGCCAACTCGATCGCCACCACGCCCTACGTCTGGGGAGGCGGACACGGATCTTTCGAATCCTCTGGCTATGACTGCTCGGGGTCGGTCAGCTTCGCCCTACACGGCGGCGGCTTCCTGGAAAGCCCGCTCGACTCGACCGGCCTGGAGACCTGGGGCGAACCGGGTCCCGGCCAGTGGATCACGGTCTACGCCAACTCCGGCCACGCCTGGGTGATCATCGCCGGTCTCGCCTTCGACACCGTCGGCGGCCCCGGTCCCCGCTGGCACTCCTCCCCCGTGAGCTCCACGGAAGGCTTTATCGCCCGGCATCCCCCGGGCTACTAAGGCCCAAACCCGGTAGGGGTGGAACGCCTTGTACTTTTTCGTCGCTGACCCTGAGGCGGTAGCAGCATCCGCCGCACGAAAAAGTTAAGTGGAACCCCTACCGGGTTTGGGCCTTAGCGGGCTGTGACCAAGTCGCGGCGTTGCCGCGACTGACGTGGATCACGCCCTCGAAGCCTTCGCGCTGCAGGATCGAGGCAGCGAGGCCGCTGCGCTTGCCTGCCTTGCAGATTGTCGCGATCGGGCGCTCGCGGGGGAGTTCGTCGATGCGATCGCGCAGCTGGCCGAAGGGGACGTGGATCGAGCCGGGAATGTGGGCCGCCTCGTACTCGGCGGCGCCGCGGACGTCGAGGACCTGCGGGCCATCACCGGAGTCAAGGCGGCGGGCCAGCTCTTCGAGGTCGATCGCCTCGATTCGCGCTACCGGCCGGTCCTCGGCTCGCCAGGCAGTCATGCCGCCGCCGAGGAAGCCGCGCACGCGCAGGCCAACGGCAGCCAGCAACTCGGCCGCCTCGAGCTCGTTGCCGTCGGAGGCGGCGACGACGAGCAGCTCGGCCTCGACCGCGACCACTTGGGCGACCTTGGTTGCGAAGCCGGTGTCGTACGCCGAGGCGCTGATCGAGCCGGGGATGTGGGCCTCGTCGAACTGCTCGTTGGTGCGCGAGTCGACGGCAAGGGAGCCTTCGGCGATCGCCGCCTCGAAGCCGTGCGGCGTCATCCGCGTCGGGGCGCCAATCGATGCGACCAGCGGCCCGCGGTTGAGCGAGACGATGTGCTCGACGTTGGGCGGCTTGCCGCCGATCGTGGCGACGGCGTCCTCGACGAATTCGCTCTCGCTCTCAAAGCGCAGCGCCCGGTTGTGGCGACGCTCGAAGCCGATCGTCGATGACGTCTTCAGGTCGATGCCCGAGCTGCCGCAGAGCGAGCCGCCGAGGTGCCCGGGCCAGACCTCGGTCTCCTCGGGCAGCGCCAACAGGCGTTCGTGCAGTGACCTGAAGATGTCTGCTGCGCCCTCGCGCGGCTCGACGGCAAGGTCGGGACGGGCGACGTCGCCGACGAAGAGGCAGTCGCCGCTCAGCACCGCCCAGGGCCTATTGCCCCGCGATGCGTCACGCAGCAGGAAGGAGGTGTGCTCGGGACGGTGGCCCGGCGTGTGGATGACCTCGATCGTCGCGCCCTCACCGAGCTGCAGGGACCAGCCGTCCGCGAATGGCTCGTGGGGGTAACTCGCCCCGGCGAGCTCGTGGATGTGGATCGTCGCCCCGGTCGCCCGCGCCAGGCGGCCGTGGCCGGAGACGTGATCGGCATGGTTGTGCGTCTCCAGCACGTGCTCGATGCGGACCCCGTGCAGGCGGCTGAGGTGGAGGTAGGGATCGATGTCCCACTGCGGATCCACCACCGCGGCGACGCCCGAGGGCGTATCGCCGACCAGATAGGAGGCACAGCCGAGATCCTCGTGGATTATCTGGCGGAAGAGCACCGGATCAGGGTAACGGTGCAGGAATCGGGGTAGTAAACGAGAGCACGCGCAGTTACCGCGCCAAGGCGGAACTGTCCGGCACGGCGCGGCCGATGGAAGGAGAGATCATGGAGTCAGCATCGGTCCGGGCACACCAGACGGCGGTCGGAAACGGAGGGCAGCAGCCAGTCGGCGCGGCACAGGTCCGCGAAGGATGGACCCCGGCCGATCCAGCGCCACTCGGCCTCGCCGCCTTCGCGCTTACGACTTTCGTTCTCAGCATGTTCAACGCCGGCTTGGTCAGCAAAGCAGGCGAGCCTGTAGTACTCGGCTTGGCGCTCAGCTACGGCGGCATCGCCCAGGTGCTCGCTGGGATGTGGGAGTTCCGCACCGGCAACACCTTCGGCGCGGTTGCCTTCACCTCGTTCGGAGCCTTCTGGATCTCGTTCTGGGCCTTTGTCACCTTCTTCGAGGGCGACGTGCCCGCCGCCAACGTTGGTGACGCGGTCGGCCTCTACCTGATCGCCTGGGGCATCTTCACGACGTACATGTTCGTCGCTTCGTTGCGAACCAATGCCGCGGTGGCGGTTGTCTTCGCTCTGCTTGCCGCGACCTTCTTCCTGCTCGGCATCGGCAACTCGGGCGGAAACGAAGGCTTGGTCGAAATCGGCGGCTGGTTCGGGCTGGCGACGGCGACGGCCGCCTGGTATGCATCTTTTGCGGCGGTCGTCAATTCGACCTTCGGGCGGACGGTCTTGCCGGTCCGGCCGCTGGGTCACTGAGGAGAGGGGTGGCGGTAAATGGCAACGCGCGAGGAGTCGTCGAGCCTGGAGGAGCGGCTCAGTGAGCTGCTCGAGGTAGAGCGCTTCGAGCCACCCGAGGAGTTTCGCGGGCGAGCGTTGCTCTCCGATCCGGCCGTCTACGACGAGGCTGCCGCCGATCCCGCGGCGTGGTGGCTGCGCCAGGCGACCGAGTTGCTCGACTGGGCCCAGGCGCCAAGCGAGGGACTGGACGACTCCAACCCACCCTTCTACAAATGGTTCGCCGACGGCAAGCTGAACGCCTCGGCGAACTGCCTCGACCGCCACGTCGAGGCGGGCAACGGCGAGCGCGTCGCCTTGCACTGGCGCGGCGAGGAGGGCGAGGAGCGCGACATCACCTACGCCGGACTGCTCGCCGACGTGCAGCGCTTCGCCAACGCGCTCAAGGCCCTCGGGATCGGCCCGGGGGACATCGTCGGGATCTACCTGCCGATGATCCCCGAGGTCGTCGTCGCAATGCTGGCCTGTGCACGGATCGGCGCCCCTCACAACGTCGTCTTCGGCGGTTTCTCGGCCGAAGCGGTGCGGGAGAGGATGGAGTTCTCAGAGGCGAAGGCGCTGGTCACCGTCGATGGCGCGCGCCGTAAGGGCAAGACGGCGCCGATCAAGCGGCAGGTCGACGAGCAGATGGACGACCTGGAGACGCTGGAGACGATCGTCGTCGTGCGCCACACCGGCATCGACTGCCCGATGCGCGAGGGCCGCGACCGCTTCTACGACGAGTTGATGGACGCCGCCGATGCGGAGTGCCCACCCGAGCCGCTCGACGCCGAGCACCCGCTCTTCATCCTCTACACGTCCGGCTCGACCGCAAAGCCGAAGGGAATCCTCCACACCACCGGCGGCTACCTGACCGGCGTCGCCGCCACCCACCGCTACGTCTTCGATTTGAAGCCAGAGGAGGACGTCTACTGGTGCGCGGCCGACGTCGGTTGGGTCACCGGCCACTCCTACATCGTCTACGGGCCGCTGCTTAACGGCGCCACCAGCGTGATGTGGGAGGGCGCGCCCGACTACCCGAGCAAGGGGGTCTGGTGGGAGCTGGTCGAGCGCTACGGCGTGACGATCCTCTACACGGCGCCGACGGCGATCCGCACTTTCATCAAGTGGGGGGCGGCGATTCCGGAAGAATCCGATCTCTCCTCGCTGCGGCTGCTCGGCTCGGTCGGCGAGCCGATCAATCCCAAGGCCTGGCTCTGGTACCACACGGTGATCGGCGGCGGCCGCTGCCCGATCGTCGACACCTGGTGGCAGACGGAGACCGGCGCGATCATGATCACGCCGCTGCCGGGAATCACCGCGACCAAGCCGGGCTCGGCGACGAAGCCCTTCCCGGGGGTCGAGGCTGAGGTGGTCGATGAGCACGACGGCAAGCCCGTAGACGGCGGCCAGGGCCTGCTCGTCCTCAAGCGCCCCTGGCCCTCGATGCTGCGCACCCTCTACAAGGAGGAAGGCCGCTTCGTCGAGACCTACTTCTCGCGCTTCGGCAAGGAGACCTACCTGGTCGGCGACGCCGCCCGCCGGGACGAGGACGGCTATTTCTGGGTGATCGGCCGCATCGACGACGTCGTCAACGTCTCCGGCCACCGGCTCTCCACGGCGGAGGTCGAGTCGGCGATCGTCGCCCACGAGAAGGTCGCCGAGGCGGCCGTGATCGGCCAGTCCGACGAGGACACCGGCCAGGCGATCTGCGCCTTCGTCACCCTGCAGGGCGACACCGAGCCCAGCGAGGATCTGATCGAGGGGATCCGCGCCACCGTCGCCGAGCGGATCGGCAAGTTCGCCCGCCCGAAGCGGATCATCTGGGCCGACGATCTGCCGAAGACACGCTCAGGCAAGATCATGCGCCGCCTCTTGCGCGACATCGCCGAGGGGCGGGCGCTGGGAGACGTGACCACCCTGCGCGACCCCGACGTGATGCAGGAGCTCGAAGGGAAGGTCGCCGAGCTGCGCGACAAAGAAGACTGATCACCCCGCCTCGTTGAAGGATTGCGGGCGCTCTGACACCCACAACCCTTCAAGGGGCGATTAGCCCGATGTCCTTTCGTCGACCATCCGTTCGACCGCGACCTCGAGTGCCTGTAGCTGTTCGCGCACCCCTTTCAGCTCGTGCAGGGCGAGGGCCTCCGCGGTCACCTGCTCCGCGGCCAGTTCCTCCTCGACCTCGGCGATTTCGGGGCTGAGGAAGCGCTGCGCGAAGGCGCCGGTGAGCAGGGCCACGAAGCCGATGCCGACGATCAGGATCACCACCGAGACGATCTCGCTGCCGGTCGTGGTCGGGTAGATGTTCGAGCCCAGGGTGGTCATCGTCGTCACCGACCAGTAGATCCCGTCCCAGGCATTGAGGTGCTGGGTGTGCTTCTCGAAGGCGACGAAAAGGGTGCCACCGCCGATCGCGGTCAGCACTGCGAGCAGCATCGCGTAGCGCAGCCCCTCGAGCGAGAAGGCCTCACGCGAGAGCTGGGCGAGGCGCAGCAGCCTGACCAGTCGCAGCAGCCGCAGTACTCGCAGGCCCTGCAGGCTGGCCGGCAGCACCGGCGGGGTGAAGATGACTATGAAGGGATCGAGCGGATGGTGGCGCAGCCACTTGCGCCGGTCGGGGACCACCGCCAACATTGCCACCAGCTCGACGGCGAAGGCCAGCCAGGTGACCCAGTTGAGCACCCGGGCAACGTCCTCGAGGACTCCACCGGGATGCGACTCGCTGATCGCCACCATCGGCAGCGTCAGCGCCCCCGCGATCAGCATCGGCGTGTTCAGCGCTTCCGCAACCCGCGTACTGCGTGCGTCCATCCCGGGCCGATAGGGCGGTCGCGGTTCTGCTCGTGTGGCGCTCACCGCGACTGATTCGACGCCGCCTGGACCACCCCCTTTGCGTACCATGGCTCGGCAATCAACTAATCAGGAGACGCTCACTCGATGACCACCAGCACCGCCACGCAGGACTACAAGGTCGCCGACATCGACCTCGCCGATTTCGGGCGCAAGGAGATCGCGCTCGCCGAGGTCGAGATGCCGGGCCTGATGCAGACCCGCGAAGAGTTCGCCACCGAGCAGCCGCTCAAGGGCGCCCGCATCACCGGCTCCCTGCATATGACGGTGCAGACGGCGGTGCTGATCGAGACGCTGGTGGCGCTCGGGGCCGAGGTGCGCTGGGCCAGCTGCAACATCTTCTCGACCCAGGACCACGCCGCGGCCGCGATCGCCGCGGCCGGGATCCCCGTCTACGCCTGGAAGGGCGAGACGCTGGAGGAGTACTGGTGGTGCACCGAGCAGGCGCTGCTCTGGCCTGAGGGCGGCGGCCCGAACATGATCCTCGACGACGGTGGCGACGCCACGCTGCTCGTCCACAAGGGCGTCGAGTTCGAGAAGGCGGGCGAGGCCCCGGACCCGGCGTCGGCCGACTCGGAGGAGTTCCGGATCATCCTCGAGACCCTGCAGCGCTCGCTCGCGGAGGACCCGCAGCGCTGGACCGAGGTTGCCGCGGGCATCCAGGGCGTCACCGAGGAGACGACCACCGGCGTGCACCGGCTCTACCAGCTGGCAGAGACCGGCGACCTGCTCTTCCCAGCGATCAACGTCAACGACTCGGTCACCAAGTCGAAGTTCGACAACCTCTACGGCTGCCGCCACTCGCTGGTCGACGGGATCAACCGCGGCACCGATGTGATGATCGGCGGCAAGGTCGCCGTGATCTGCGGCTACGGCGACGTCGGCAAGGGCTGCGCCTCCTCGCTGCGCGGCCAGGGCGCCCGCGTGATCGTCACCGAGATCGACCCGATCTGCGCTCTGCAGGCGGCGATGGAGGGCTACGAGGTGCGGACTCTCGACGAAGTTGTCGAGTACGCCGACATCTTCGTCACCGCCACCGGCAACAAAGACATCATCACCGCCGCCGACATGGGGCGGATGAAGCACAACGCGATCGTCGGCAACATCGGCCACTTCGACAACGAGATCGACGTCGCCGGCCTCGAGGGCTCCGACGCCGAGCGGATCAACATCAAGCCGCAGGTCGACGAGTGGCGCTTCTCCGACGGCCACTCGATCATCCTCCTCTCCGAGGGCCGGCTCCTCAACCTCGGCAACGCGACCGGGCACCCGAGCTTCGTGATGTCGAACTCGTTCACCAACCAGGTGATCGCCCAGATCGAGC